>CAZNKX010000001.1:0-13070 GCA_964573915.1 Candidatus Woesearchaeota archaeon
AAGAATGTTTATGGAGGGACTAGAATTTTTTAAACTTGTTAACTAACTCAAGCGTGTCAGTTTGTCCGAGGATTTGTGCACGGCAGCAGTATCTTTTTACATTAATCTCATCGAGTGCTTCTTTTTGTGTTTTTCCAGTTTCCACTAAATTTTTGTATCTTGCATACAAGTGTGCGATTGGTTTTCCACAACTAAAACATCTAATAGGGATAATCATGATAAAATTTTGAAATGAAGCTATTTAAAGTTTATTATTTGATTTTGTCGTAGGCGTGATTACATTTATATAGATTCTCTTGCTTTTTGGGAGATGGTTGAAGAAAAAAAGGAATTGATTCGTTTACAAGATGTCTCTAAGCATTATCAAATGGGGGAAACCGTCGTTAAAGCGCTTAATCATTTGGATTTTAAGGTTTTTGAAGGAGAATTTGTCGCGATTATGGGTCCGAGCGGTAGTGGAAAGTCGACTGCGATGAATTTAATTGGGAGTCTTGATGTTCCAACAAGGGGAACAATTTTTCTGGATGGGCAAGACATTTCTCAATTAGAAGAATCTGATTTGGCGCAAATTCGCGGTCGAAAAATAGGATTTATTTTTCAATCATTTAATTTAATTCCGAATTTAACAGTTCAGGAAAATGTGATGCTTCCAATGATGTTTCAAGGAACTGAGACTGAGACTCGAGAAGATGTTGCACGAAAACTTTTGAGACTTGTTGATTTAGGAGATCGGGCGGATCATTATCCCAATCAGATTTCTGGCGGGCAAATGCAGCGAGTTGCGATTGCTCGAAGCCTTGCAAATGATCCGGAAGTTGTTTTAGCGGATGAGCCTACGGGAAACTTAGATACTAAAACTGGGGAAATGATTATGAATTTTTTAGATAAGCTTCATAAACGAGGGAAGACAATTATCATGATCACGCATGATCCTGATCTTGCACAAAAACATGCGAGTATCGTTTATTGGCTACGAGACGGAGCATTAGAAAAAGTAACTGGAAAGGGTGGTAAGTTAATTCCGTCAAAAGGAAACTTTGACAAAAAGAAACTTAAGAAATAATGAAAGTTATATCAAAGATATTTTGCGGAACTCTTTGTGCTTGGAGGGTGTTGTAGGATGGTTAAAGCAACATTGGAAATGTTTCGAGGAATAATTTATGTAGAAGGAGATAATTTAAAATGATTGAAGATTATTTTTTACTTGCTCTACGGAACCTAAAACATCGAGGGATTCGATCATGGTTGACACTTCTTGGAATTTTTATAGGGATTATGGCTGTTGTTTCCTTGATTAGCCTTGGAAATGGATTAAAACTTGCTGTTGCATCTCAATTTGGAATTAGCTCAACTGAAGTAATCACTATTCAGGCTGGGGGTCTTACCTCGGCAGGGCCGCCTGGAACCGCAGTTACCAACCCTTTGGAGCAATCAGATGTTGAAGCGATTGATAAATTGCCTACCGTCGACATTGCGTTCTCCCGAATTCTCACTTCTGGAAAATTAGAATTTAACGATATTGTCGGTTTTGGCCTTGCAGTTTCAATCCCGGATGGGAGGGCGCGAAAATTTGCATATGAGGCGGTCGAATTAGAAGCCGAGCTTGGCAGAATGCTCAAGGATGGGGATGTGAATAAGGTTGTTCTTGGAAATAATTTTTATACGAATGAAGAAACATTTGGCAAGCCTATTAAGGTGGGAGATAAAATTTTGCTTCAAGACAAAAAATTTGAAGTTGTCGGGATTTTAAAAAAGAAGGGAAGTTTTCTTTGGGACAATTTTGTGATGGTTAATGAAGATCCTTTGATTGATTTAATGGATTATGGAGATAAAGTTGACGTGATTGTTGCTAAGGTAAAAGATAAAGATTTGATGGAGCGATCAAAGGAAGAAATTGAGAAAAAAATGAGGGAACTTCGAGACGTTGACGTTGGAAAGGAAGATTTTGAGGTTTCTACTCCTGATGCAGTGCTTGGAACGGTAAATAGCATTCTTGGAGGCGTTCAGGCATTCATTATTATTATTGCCTCAATTTCTATCTTTGTTGGAGCAATTGGAATTGTAAATACTATGACGACATCCGTGCTTGAGAGGAAACAAGAAATTGGGATTATGAAATCTATTGGTGCTAGAAATTCCCATGTCTTCATGCAATTTTTAATTGAATCGGGACTCCTTGGGCTTGTTGGAGGTTTTGTAGGAGTTGTCTTTGGATTAGGGATAGGATTTTTGGGAATTTATGGCATTAATAATTTTATTGGCTCAGAGATTATATTAGAAATAGATTATATTTTGATTGGAGCTTCACTACTCGGAAGTTTTTTGATTGGAGCTATATCGGGAGTGATTCCTGCGTGGAATGCTTCAAAACTAAATCCGGTGGATGCACTTCGAGGTTAAAATGGAAAAATACTGGTTGAATTGGAGGACAAGAAAAAATGGCAGGAAATGAAAGCATCAGATATTCGCTTCGAAGCATTTCTAATCGGAAGACTCGAAGTTTACTAACCGTTTTTTCAATCTCAATTGGGATTACGACGATTTTTATTTTCATTAGTTTTGGACTCGGACTCTATAATTATATTCAAGATTCACTTTCTGAAACATCGGCGGATAAATTGATTATTCAAGCCAGAGGTGTTGGGGCACCAGGACTTGATACAACATTCAAATTACTTGAGAAAGATCTTCGAGCAGTTGAGAAGACGTCAGGAGTCTTAGAAGCGAGTGGAGTCTATTTCAAGATTGGAGAAGTAGAATTTAGAAATGAGAAAATAATTAGTTATGTTATGGGTTATGATCCTAAGGTGCCTTTGATTATGGAAGTTTTTAATATAGATATTTTTTCTGGAAGGGAGCTTAAGAGTGGTGATTCAAAAAAAGCGGTGCTCGGATATAATTATCTCGTTTCAGATAAAATATTTTCAAGACCCGTTCGGTTAAATGATAAAATCGAGGTACAGGGAACTTCGCTCAAGGTTGTCGGATTTTACGAGCCACTTGGAAATCCACAAGATGATTCGAATGTCTATATTGTTGAGGATGACATTGACACAATTTTTAATGATCAAAATAATTCTTATGGGTGGATTGTTGCCCGGGTTAATCCAAATGATGTCGAAACCATTTCAGAGAAAATTGAAAAGAGTCTTCGAAAATCTCGAGACTTAGAAGAAGGAAAAGAAGATTTTTTTGTTCAAACCTTTGAAGATATGATTGAATCTTTTTTGAGTATTCTCAATATTGTGGTTGGCTTTATTTTGGTGATTGCATTTATCTCGGTTGTTGTTTCTGCAGTAAATACTGCAAATACAATGATTACTTCTGTTCTTGAGCGAATAAAAGAGATTGGAGTTATCAAGGCGATTGGCGCAAAAAATTCGGAAATATTCTTAATATTCTTATTTGAGTCAAGTTTTTTAGGATTCATTGCGGGATCTCTTGGAGTTCTGGTTGGTTGGGGAATTTCAAGTGTTGGAGGAAATGTGCTTGACTCGATTGGGTTTGGATTTTTGGCACCTGCATTCCCGTCAGCCCTATTTATTGGAAGCATTTTGTTTGCAGTTTTTACCGGCGCAATTTCAGGTGTTGTTCCGGCATGGAATGCATCGAGAATAAATGTTGTTGATGCTCTTCGATATGAGTAAAAAACTAATCTTGAGAGGGGGCTAATGTTTGTGTTTTGCCTTCAATCTTCTCTTCCTTCTAAGGTACCAGAAGATCCCGACTAGAATGACTACGGCGATTGCAAAATACATTCCAGTTGAACTCTTTTTCTCATCTCCGATTCTATCGAGAAAATAAGAATCCTCAAAAAGAACATCCTTAGTAATCTTTCTTCTTACATTTATTGAATCTGTATAGGTTAATTCTACTGCGATGTTTCCATTCTCAAGAGTTGCTTCAAAATCTGCAGTGGTATATTCATTTGAATCCAAGTCTCCTACAATCACATTGAAAGGACCTTTGATGACAATATTCTCTTGTTGGGGGATTGTCACCGTGAGAGCCTCTATGTCTACTTTTTCAATATTTAAAATTTCAAGCGTTAACGTGTTCGTGTTGTAGTCATACTCTCTTACATAGATTTCAAAATCTGCTCGGACATCTTCAATTTCTAAATTGAATTTTTCTAAATAGTTCCGGATTTTTTCCTCTATTCTTACTCTGATTGGATTTTCTCCA
Organism: Candidatus Woesearchaeota archaeon; assembly: GCA_964573915.1. Classification (GTDB taxonomy): domain Archaea; phylum Nanobdellota; class Nanobdellia; order Pacearchaeales; family GW2011-AR1; genus JAGVXH01. The sequence goes on from CAZNKX010000001.1 coordinate 4,186, forward strand.
TCGAGCGCCTCATTATCCACCCGCACCTCATAAGGGATTAGGACATTGGATTCATAATCGTCTATGTAATCTATTTGACTAAATGTCCTCAGACCGCTTTCTCCAGGATCAAACCTTATCGGATAGTCCTCTACGAGCTCAAAAGTTATATCGCTGCACTCCGGGTTTTCAAACCCTTCAACCTGGAAAACTAATTTTACATAATCTCCGGGAACTGCAGGATAAGGATCTTGATTGAGAAGTGTTGTCTTCAAATCACATGCCGCCGCACTTAGCAAACTTGTGTTCAAGATTAGAACTGCGAAAAATAATATCACCACGTATTTCATGTACACAATTGGAGGCGTTTATTTATAAAATTATCTAAACAACTTCTTAAGTCCATAAAAGTTTAAAAAGAAACGAGGTTACAAGCATTGAAGATGGTGAAAAAATGCATTTATTGTTCTACCTCCGTTGACCCTACCGCCGTCGTAGATATGTGTAAGACTTGTATGTATAAAGTCTGGGGAGAGAAAATGTCTAACGCGATTATTGCGAACATGGAACATGAAAAAGAAAAGGGGAATTTAGATCTTGGCCAGGTTGGAAGTGAAGTGAGTGTTGAACAAGAAGATGGTGTATTTCATGAACGTCCTTCGTTTGGTTCTTCTGAGGTAGGGAGTGTTGTCCCTCATGTCGAAGAAGAGGAGTTTTATAGTGAGGCTAATTCTCTTATCTAGATTAGAATAATTTTAATGTAAGACATCACAAAGATTTTTAAATGAACTTTTTCTTGAGTTTCTTAGGATAGTACTTGTCCGAGTTGGTAACAGCGTAAGAATTCTTGCGTAGTTTATTTAAGATGGGAAAAGGAAAAAGCATTCGAGAGAAGGGAAAGATAAAACTTAGTGAATACTTTAAAGATATTGCTAAAGGCGCAAAAGTAGCTATTGTCGCCGAAAAATCTGTGGCAAATTCTTTTCCTGAACGAATTCAAGGACGAAGTGGGACTGTGACTGGAAATCGTGGGAAGTATAAGATTGTGGAACTAAAAGAAGGGAATAAAACTAAAACTTTTGTTGTGCACCCCGTTCACTTGAAAAGATTATAACATGGCAATTGATGAAAAAAGACCAATAAGTATGGCTGAAGTTGTTAGCTTAGTCGGAGATTCAGAAAAATCTGTTGCGATAAAGTCTTTTATTAAAAATTTTGATGTCGTTTCGCTTGAACGGGCAACAAAAATACAAGCAGCCTTAGAGGCCTTGGACCTTATTCGATTAAAAGATTACCATATCGTCAAGATTATTGACTTTATGCCCAGTGATGCAACCGAATTAAATAAGATAGTTAGTGATGCGAATTTTGAACAGGAAGAAGTCGATAAGATTTTAGACGCTGTTAAAAATAACTAATTCTGTTAAAATGTCTAAAGAAGAAACTGCAGTGATTTTGGATTTTTTGCCTTACGGCTATCCATTAGAGAAAAAAATGATGCCGCTTGCACAGGCAGTTGGAAAAGACCATTTTACCTTACTTCAATTAGTTCCCCGACGAGGATTTAAGTTTGAGATTGGAACTGAAGTTTATATTGGAGAAGGTAAGCGAGAAGAAGTCCAATATATTTTAGGACGATGTCCAGGCGAAAAATTAACTGAAACTGCAAAACAGGAATTAGAATCTTTTATTGAAAAAAATGTCTTGGAAAACTCTGAAAAATATGTGAAATTTTTTAATGAAGCGCAAGCTATAAATACTCGACTTCATCAATTCGAACTACTTCCAGGATTTGGAAAGAAACACACCCAGGCAATTCTTGATTCGAGGGAAGAAAAACCTTTTGAATCTCTTGAAGATGTTAAGGATAGGGTCGCTAACATGCCTGACCCCCTCAAAACAATTAGTAAGAGGATTGTCGAGGAATTAATGAGTATGCAACGAAATAACCTATTTACTTAAAATGAATGAGACAAAAAAACCCCAGCAAAAGATGCAAGATGACGTAACTTTAGTGAGAATTCTTGGAAAAGATATCAGGGGAGATGTGGTTTTGTTTTCTGGCCTTACTAAAATTAGAGGAATTTCGTGGGCGTTTGCAAACGGTGTTTGTAAGATTTTAAAACTAGATAAGAAAAAGAGAATTCAAAATATGGACGCGGAGGAGATTAAAAAAATTGAAGATTTTATCAAAGAACCTGAGATTCCTGCATTTATGAAAAACAGGCAAAAAGATTTTGAAGATGGGGAGAATAAGCATATCTCTGGAGCAGATCTTAAACTGCGAAGGGAATTTGACTTAAAGCGGTTGAAGAAAATTAAATCTTATAAGGGCGTTCGGCATTCTCATGGGCTTCCTGTTCGGGGACAGAGAACGAAAGCAAATTTTAGAAAAAATCGGAAGAAATCCGGAGCAACGGGGGCAAAGAAGAAATAACTATGGGAGATATTAAGAGAAAACGAAAATTATTTAGCCGACCAAAGAAATTATTTGATAGTGTGCGGATTGGTGAAGAAAATATCTTAGTTAAACGGTATGGGCTTAAGAATAAACGGGAAATTTGGAAGGCTAAGTCTACTGTCTCTAAATTTAGGAGGAGGGCAAAACAACTTATCGGAGCAGACGATTCTGAACAGAGAGTATTTTTTGAAAAGTTAAATAAGATGGGGATTAACGTCGTCGATATCTCAGATGTTCTTGCGTTAACTGAAGAAAATTTACTTGACCGAAGATTAGAAACCGTTCTTTTCAAAAAAGGACTTGCAAATACTCCAAAACAGGCTCGGCAATTAATTGCCCATAAGAATGTACTTGTTGATGGAAAGGTTGTTAATACGCCTTCATTTATTGTGACCAAAGACTTAGAGAATTCACTTTCAATTAAGGTTAAAAAGAAAAAAGTTGCGCCAAAAACTGAAGAACCCGTTGAGGAAGTTGGCGAAGAAAAGTTAGATGATGGAGAGAAAAAGCAAGATGAAGAATCGATGGAGGAATCTGAATAATGGTTAGGGATGAAGATAATGTGGGAATCTTAAATATCTATGCCACATTTAACAATACAATTGCGAATGTAACAGACCTTGCAGGAAATACGATTGGGAAAATTTCTGGTGGACAAATTACTAAACACGATCGAATGCGGGCGAACCCCACTATTGCAATGTTTATTGCAAAAAAAGTTCAAGACCTTTGTAGGGATTATCGAATTAAGACACTTTATGTTCGGATGAAAGGACAGACAGGCGCTACGGGGATTGGTCCTGGGGCCCATGCGATTGTTCGAACACTAACTAAAGAAGGATATAAGATTTTGAGTATTGCTGAAATCACCTGTATTCCCCGAGGTGGCCCAAAGAAACCTCATGGGAGAAGAGGGAGAAGAGTATAACCTTATAAATAAAAAAATAATAAAACAACAATGGAAATAATTTCAAAAACAGCGGAAGAAGTACAGTTTACTTCGAATATGGACGTTAGCTTAGCTAATGCAATTCGACGAAGTGTTTCTGAGATTCCAATACTTGCAATTTATGAAGCTGATATTTACAAAAACGATTCTGTTCTTTATGACGAGGTTATTGCTCATCGACTAGGACTAATTCCGTTGAAGAATCAAAAACTCAAAGCTGGACAGAGTATCGAATTGAAATTGCAAGTTAAGGGCAAAGAGGGAGACAAGCGCGAAGTTCTTTCGGGAGATATTGATGGGGATGTTGTTTATTCTGATATGCCTTTTGTCTTGCTTGAAAATGGTCAAACACTTAAGTTGGTTGCTCGGGCAAATGTTGGTTTTGGAAAAGATCATTCAAGATACAGTCCTGGAGTTATCTTTTATCGACATGTGCCCTCGATTAAAATTAGTGGAGAAGGTGAAAAGCAAAGTGAGCTTGCAGAGTTGTATCCAAAGGTATTTTCATTCGAAGCAGGAAAATTACAAGTCAGGGATGCTTATGAGTGCACTCTTGATCCTGAAGACTTTGAAAATTATCCTGGTGTAGAGATTTCATTTGCAGATTCATTACACTTTTCGATAGAGTCGTGGGGACAAATTGAAGCTAAAGAAATTTTTAATGATGCATGTAAGGCCTTGAAATCAAATATTTCGGAAGTTGGCAAGGTACTTAAGTGACGGTTCATAAAATCGAATCGCTCGTGTTAAAAAGTTTACACGAAAAGAAGGGCGGATGCCGGAGCGGTCAAACGGGGTGCGTTAAGGGCGCATTGGCTTATGCCTACGAGGGTTCGAATCCTTCTCCGCCCATAAAGGCAGAGTACAAGAAAATGGAAATAAACAAAACAAAAATAGAAAACCGAATGAGACAAAAGAAAGACTCAAACTTAGTGAGTACTATTGTGGCGCTCAAAAAAACAAACCCGGAGGTTGCTAAGGAACTTGCACGACCGAAGCGGAAATGGCCTGCAGTTAATTTGAAGGAAGTTGATATGGTCGAGGGAGATATTTTAGTTGCTGGAAAAATTTTGAGTGCGGGAGATTTGACTGATTCAAAAAAAATTGTTGCATGGTCAGTTTCACAAAAAGCTCTCGAAAAGATTAAGGATGCGAAGGCGAATTTTGTAACAATTACTGACGAGATGAAAAAGAATCCTGAATTAAATGGTTTTAATATTTTGAGATAAAATGGAAAAATTAATTGTTAATGGGGAGAATGCGATTCTTGGTAGAATGTCAACTTTTGTTGCGAAGGAACTTTTGAAGGGAAAGTCTGTTGATGTTATTAACGCTGATAAAGTCATTATTTCTGGAGATGGAAAAGTTTTTGCGAAAAAAATTCAAGAGAAACGAGATATGGGGAGTGGAGGATCTTTGAAAGGTCCAAAATACATTCGAGTAGAAGATCGACTTTTGAAAAGAATTATTCGAGGCATGCTTCCTCGGGATAGATTTAAAGGAAGAGAAGCTTTCAAGCGACTTAAATGCTATATTGGAAATGGAGGTGTTTCTTTAGAAGGAAAAGAAGTTAAAACTTTTGAACACCGACGTCCGCGAAAGTATTCGACAATGGCGCAAATTGTGAGGTTACTCAAATGAATAAATTAGTGGTTACTGGAAAGCGAAAGACTGCGATTGCAAAAGCAACGATTGAAGAGGGGAAAGGAAAAGTTACCTTTAATAAAAAGCCCATTTCATTTTTATCAGATTTGCAACAGTTAGAAATTAGCGAGCCGTTAATTATTGCGCAAGACATCTTGGGAGATTTGAAATTTGATATTGCTCTTAATGTGAAAGGTGGAGGAATTGCATGCCAGGTGGAAGCTGGGCGACTCGCGATTGCTCGAGCAATTTTGAAGTTTGTTAAGGATAAAAATTTAGGATCTGCATTCCTTTCTTATGATAGACACATGGTTGTTGCAGATACTCGTCGAAAGGAAGCCTGTAAACCCGGAGACTCCAAAGCTCGAAGTATGAGGCAGACTAGTTTTCGTTAAAGATTATTTGCGCAGATTATTTTTGAACCATCTAAGAGTTAGGTTTACTAATTCATTTCTTTTATTTAGGAAAGAGTGCCCTTCTCCACTTAAAATTTCTAATTTTGAACCTGCGGGCAAATAGTTCATTGCAGTTTTAGACCATTCTAGGGGAACTGAAACATCCTCGTCTCCATGAACTATTAGTAATGGAAGATTAATTCCTTCAAGAAAATCTTTTTGATTTAAATTTTCCCTTTCTTCAATTATTTGTTTTGATACTTCTAATTTTTTTCGTGACCTTCCAGGAATGTCCTTAATCACAGTTATCTTTCCTTCACTTTTCAACTCATTTATTTGTTCTTTTGAAAATCTATAGAGCGTATAATCATCTTTTTTGTAAGTAACTGGGGCCCATAAGACTATTGCATCAATTGAATTACCAAATAAATTTTTATTTTTCAGGAGGGCGATTGGACCTAAGCTCATTCCAAGAACACCAAGATATTTTATGCCCTTCGATTTAAAAAGATCAATTGCATCTCGAAGATCTTCTGCTTGATTATCAGTATTGAGAGGTTCATCATCACTTTCTCCAGAACCTGAAAAATCAAAAGTCAAGACATTAAATCCTTCTTCTTGTAATATTTCTGCTGCTAAATCAAATCTTCCTGATTCGTGTCGATCTCCAGTGAATCCATGCAAAAAAATTATGCCTTTTTCTGAGTCAGATTTATAAAAATCTCCGACTAGATTTAAACCTCGCTTGTTTGTGAACTTTATTTTTTCTTTCATGCGTCTCTATATTGGTTTGGATTTAAATATATTGAGGATTTTATGGAATTTATTTCCTCGGTCGCAAATAATCGTTTAATTTTCTTTGGACCGCATAAAAAGTTTCTGGAGAAATGAGGGGTTTGTGGGAAGACTTATAAATTTTTTTATCAAACTTGATTTCTCCAAGATAGGTTCGATTAGTTAAGATTTTTTTTATCCCATTTATTGAAATTTGAAATTTTCTTGAGAGTTTATTTAGTGAAGTGTCTTCTTTTAAGAACTCTACAAATAAAGTATGAACTTTTGAAGCATTTTCGTTCGCTACAAGATTTTCTTTTGAAATTTTATATCCTAAAGGAGGACGGGTTACAATTTTTCCTGCCTCTGCTCGATACCTCATCCCCTCTTTTTGATTTTGTCTAGAAGACTGAGAGTATCTTCTAAATGTATCCAAATATTTCCAATCAACTTTTTCTAGGAGGTATGATTTAAAATCTTCAATTGTTTTTGGAGCGAATTGTTTGCAGATATTACAGAGGTGCACGCTAAAAATTTTTGATTCATTTGGAGACCCATAACCACATTTTTCACACACCATATAATCTTATAATCGGAGAACTTATAAATTAATTTGTTGTTTTTATTAGATGGGAAAAAGAGGCAGGGGCGTTGAGAAAGAGGAGAATAAAAAAAAGAAAAATTGGGTATTTATCTTTGCGCTGATTATGCTGATCACCACCTTGATTGTGGCTGGAATAGGATATTACCTCTATAATTTTCATACCTTTAAGACGCTTCGACTCTGTGTCGGCGATGAAATAGACAGTGGAGTTTCTTGTAATGAAGTCCAGTCTTGTTTAGATGCTATGGGAAATCCAGAACAAGAAATTGCGAATGGAGATTATCCTTCATTTATTAAAGAGAGGTTTGGAGAATTAATTTCTGAGATGATTTTGTGTACGGAGACTTGCAAGATTAGAAATGTTAGGGGGATTGATTTAGAGTCGGGAGAGATTAGCGTAGAATTAATAGAATCTTGTGAAGACTACGAGGTAGAAATTCTTGTTGAGATTGGTGGAAAGGAAGCTGTCGAAGTTTGGCAATTTTTACAAAAAAATAAGTAACTTATTTAAACTCTGATTTGCTCGGGAGAGGAAGATGGTGAAAAGAAAGACTCGTGCCAGCTTCTCTCGAAAAGAGACTATTGGAAAATCTGGAAAAACTAAATCTCCTAGAAAAAAAGGAAAATATGCCCGGTTTATTCATGGCAGCGGAATCTTATCCCTCGGAATTTCTTTTGCAGCACTTATTCTCTTGGTTTTGAAATTTTCTCCTGCAACGATTGCGTGGCTTGGCCGCGTTAACTACTGGGTTTTGATACTTGTCTTTTTAATTTTTTTAATAAGGCCCCTCCGCCAATTTTTCCAGAAGCATTATTTCTAACAAAGGTTTATACTAAAAATCTTCAATAGGGGATTTTATTTTTTTTATTTCTTCAGTAGAAACTTGGGTGTAGATTTGAGTCGTGGAAAGATCTGCATGTCCGAGAAGCTCTTGAATTTTTCTGATATCCACCCCCTTTTCTAGAAGATGGGTTGCAAAACTGTGGCGAAGTGTGTGGCAATGGATGTTGCTAAGCCCTGCTCTTTTGGAGGCGGAGGAAATGATTTTTTGTAAATTTCTGATTGAAAGTTTTCCTGATCTTCCCGTAAATAAATATAATTCTCCTGCGTTTTTTTGGAGCGTAGATTGCTCTTCTAAATCTTCTGTTAAAAATTCTGGAATGTTAAAAATTCTATCTTTTTTTCCTTTTGATTGACGAACATATCCAATTTTTTCAAGGAAATTCAAATCCTCTAATTTAAGATTTACTAATTCTGAAACCCTAAACCCACAGGCATACATAAGACTTGCCATGAGGCGAGACTTGGAATTTTTTAACGCGCCAAATAACTTTCTTACTTCTTCCTTAGATAAAACTTGAGGCAATTTTTTTTCTTTTTTTGGTCTCTTAATAGCCAATGTAATATCATTTCCGAAATTGAGAAGGTAAGCATATTTTATTGCTGCTAGGAAAAGAATTACCGATGCTGATGCTTTTGAAGAAAGACGTTGTGCTAGGAATAATTTTACGTCGTCGGAAGTCATGGACCCGGGACTTTTGTTAGAAAACTCTAGGAGGTTTTGATTTGATTTAAGATAATTTCTGATGGTATACTCTGAATTTTTAGAGATTTTTAATTCTGTTTCAATTTTTTTAAAAAAAAAATTTTTGTCCATATCACCCTTCAGATTGTGCGAACGAAGAGTTATGACTTTATATGATTTTTGAATTTGGAGGTTTAGAAATTGTCTAAAAGTTATTCGGTAAACCGAAAAAAAACTTTGTGTTAATTTATTTGACAAAATTAGTCTCCTTACAAGGGAGCTGTTCAATTAACTCTCACGTTCGGACCTGTCAGACTCTAAGAAAACTTTTAGATTGTCCTGTTCGGTCCCAATGTAGCCATTCCTAACTCTCACTTTTTCACCTCCATTTTGATCAAATTTCATCAAAAGATATGCAAGGAGGGATTTTCTTATTTTGAGGGAATTCCAGAGCGTTTTTTTAAAAGAGATGTTTGAAGGCCGAATTTTGGGAAAAAGGAGCTCTCAAGGCTTAAAATTCGGCAAAATCACCATGGAAATCTGGGCTAGAGAG
>CAZNKX010000001.1:13170-27018 GCA_964573915.1 Candidatus Woesearchaeota archaeon
GAGCTCTCAAGGCTTAAAATTCGGCAAAATCACCATGGAAATCTGGGCTAGAGAGGTTATTTTGAAGAGAATTTTTGTTCCAGGGGCAAAACAAAGCCGCTTTCTTTTAATTTTTCGAAGATTTCTTGGCGAAATCTTGAATTGTTGATCATTCGATGGTGATTTGGGCAGAGCCCGATAAGGTTTTTTGAAGAATTATTTTTTTTATTGCCATCTATATGGTGGAGATCCACGATTTTGTCGAAGCCGCAAACTGCGCACGATTTTGTTATGTTTCTATAAGTCTTAAGATCAACATTATTGGATTTTCGATGGTAATATTGTTTGCTTTTATCGGCGTGAAACACAAAGTTATAGCAGCCCGCGCACAATTTTCTCGCGTGAATTTGGAGCTTTCTCTTGCATCGCTTACATGAGGCTAACTTTGGTTGCCATTTTAATTTTTTATAACAAGAATAGCAAAGTCCTTTTGCATGATGCTCTTTTTCAGTTTTGCAGTTTACACACTCTTTAATCATGTCAAAAAAAATCCGTTCGCATATAAAAATTTATGTGCAAACGGTCCAATATCGTTCGTTTTTTCGACTAAGAACGTCATACAATCTATATTATACGAACTTTAATCATTTTTAGGTCTTTTTCGAAGTTATACGAACTTTTTGAGAGTATGGTCGAAAGGGATTTGGTAGGAGAAGAGTTTGTTTGAGAAAGAGAGGGATAGAACAAGAGGCTTGTTTGAAAATGAGGGAATTTTAGAGATAAAGTTCGGTCTAGAGAGGATTAATTCTTCGATTCAGCACATTTTGGATAAACTATTTACTAAGGTTAGCTTAGTGAATAAAAAAATATTGTGAAAAATTTGATGAAACTCTACAAAGAATTATTTTTTCTAGGAAAAATTTGTTAGAGAAAGAAATTTTAAGATGTTTTATTGACGATATAATCTTTTGAGGATTTATTTGAAAGCTTGAGAGAAAAAGAAAAATTTAGGAAAAATTTATTTTAGATTTTGAAAAAAGTTGATGAAAAAGAGAATTTTTTTGAGTAATTTTCACTAGAGATTTTTGGCTGTTTGGACAAAAGAGCTTAGGAGTGGTGTTTGGACAGGGAATTTAATCCATTTTTTATTGTTTGGACAGGGAATTTTCACTATAGAATATTATTTTTTTAATCTAATTTGTTTGTCGAGGATAAAATCGCATTACAAAGAACTGTTTAGAGGTTGTTTATTTGCTGTTTAAACCTTGTTTGTCTACAGATTTTTTTGGACGAAAAGTTCTTTTTTTGAAGATTTGCTGTTTATTTGTGGTTTTTTGTCGTTTGCTGTCCAAGCAAGCCAAAAAGTTTATATAGTTTTAGACATATTTTTACATACAATGTTTGGATTTTTTAACAACAAAAAGAGAGTCGAGAATTTGCGAATAGAAATACAAGACTCATTTAATCACGTAAAAAAAGATTTTAATAAAGTTGGTGATTGGATTACTTATTTCGACGATAAATCAAAGGCGGATAAAGAAGAAATTGAAAATTTAAAGAACCAATTGTTGGCCATTCAATCAGATTTGATAGAGGTAAAAGATTTTGTTTCATTCTTTGGTCCTTCAGTGTCCAAACTTGTGTCCAAGCAGCAACAAACAGGAGAGGTTAAACAGACATCGAGGGAAGGTGTTCAAACAGGTGTTCAAACAGGTGTTCAAACAGATATTTTAATTAGTTTGACCGTGATGGAGCGAGCGATAGTATGGGCGCTTGTGAATGCAGAAATGAAACTTAGCTATGAAGACCTTGCAGCACTGCTGGGAAAGGATAAAAGCACCATTAGAGGCCAAATAAACTCAATAAAACAGAAAAGTGAAGGTTTGATAGAGGAATCTAGAGAAGTAACTGGGAAAAAAAGACTCTATATCTCTGAAGAAAAGAGGTCAAAGATCCTTAAAAGCCTTAAAGTAAGGGTTGGTGGAGAAAAAAAGCAGAAAAAAGACTAAAAATGTGAAAAGTGAGAGTTAGAAGTGTGTAAAAATGCAAATTTGCTCCAAAAAATAGCGGAAAAGTGAGGAAATACATCCTTTAGGAAACGCCTATCTGAAAAAGAGAGGATTATTGAACTGAAAAAGAGCAGCGACAGACCCAAATAAGTAGGATTTGGGGTTGTAGGAAGATGTTTAAAGAAAAGAGAGTGTAAACCCAAACTATTAATTCGTTTAACCGAATAAGTTTTAGAAATAAAAAGAGTTAGAAAAAAAGAGTTAGAATAGAAGGAAAACCCCCTAGAAGCCCTTAAAAGCCAAAATTGTATCTAATGAAACTAAATTCTTTAGATCATTTGAAATGCTGAGAAAGATGGTTTTGTTGTTTTTTTTTGTTTTTTCTATAGGAATTCCTTTTTTAGAAATTTTCGTGATATAATCTCTTATAGAGGATTCACTTAAATTAAGGGAATTTGCAAGGGTGCGGTAGGTTATTTGCGTTAATCTTTGGTCTTCAAGCTGATACAGCGTCGTGAAGACAAGCATTTCTTGAGGAGTTAATTGTTTGAAGGCAAGCGCAGTTTCTTTTTTGAGGCCCTCTAATGAATTGAAAACTTTATTTGCCTGTTTGAATTCAAAAAAACCTTTCGTTAAGAGTTTTTCAGAGTTATTTTGTGTCTGTTGGTTTGTCTGTTGGTTTGTCTGTTTGTCTGTTGGAACCCCCTTATTTCCAGTGGAAAGCAAAATATTTGTGGTTTTTACGCCTTCTAAAGGTAAATTATTAAAATCATGTGTCTGTTGGTTTGTCTGTTTGTCTGCAAAATACGCCTTATCCAAAAGAATTTGGGCGTCTGAAATCTTAGAGATCGCTTCTTTTAAAAAAGCTATTTCATTGTTTAACAAAGAGATGTCTTTTTTTATTTTAGAAAAAGCTAGCTTGATAGGGTCCATAGGAATTTTTAATCAAAGAAGGCTTATAATCTTTATCGTGATAGATAAAATGTGATAGATTAATCAATTAAATTATTGGTATTTTTGATATAACCCATAGGCTTTATTAGAAATCCTCCACCTTATTCTCCTTAAATAAGGTACGCCTTCAGAATTTTTAGTAATCTTTGTCACAAGATCTTTTTTTTCTAAATCGAGAAGCAATTTTTTGATAAACTCTTCATCTCGGGCTAGCTCTTGTGCAATTTCCGAGGTAAAAATTTGTTTAGGGAATAAGGAAAACAAATGAAGCAATATTTGTTCTGAAATTTTTTCCATTTTTTCGGAAGATATTGAGGGCATAGATTTGTTTGTTAGAGATATTTTAAATGTGTTACGATTTTTGTATCATCTTTAAAACCATTGTCTTAACTCTATTTGCTTTTCTAGGTCTTTTCCAAAAATACTTTCTATATACATCTTTGTTAGCTCCATGCCCTCCTTTGTATAAGGAGAGATGTTGTAATTGGTTGCTAGGTCCATCGCAGGCTCTAAATATTTTTTTATGGAGCCTTCACTTATCGTAAAAATTATCTTTCCACCACACTTTGTGCATGCCCCGGATAAGGGAGGTCTTCTAAATTTTTCATTACATCCTACACATCTAAATTGCTGATGGGAAAATTTCCTTAGATTTCCCCTAATGTCCCTAATAAAATGTCTTTCAATGACCAGCCTTGCTACATCTTCTGTGTCCACTGCCCTTATTTTTGTTACTAACTCCATTTGACTATTCACCTTATCCTTCATAGTTGGAAGAATCTTATAAGATCCATTTAAGACTCCTATGTTGAAATCAGTTGAATCATGGGTGAACCCAGTATTTGTAAAGGGATCTATATTTTTTGAGAGCCTTGTTTGAACAGTTTCTATATCACATTCACTCGAACTTCTCCCTTGTTCAGCCAGCCTATATACCTCAAGAGGATATTCACTACACGTTTCAAGTGCCAAAATTTGGTCGTCGACTTCGCCTGCTCGAATTCTCGCGTTTAAAACAAGAGGGGCGTCTTGTGTTCCGCCTCGGTGGCTTGGCAGAAATTTTCTAGAAAAATTAATTAAGACATCTAAGAGCATCATGACGGCCGCTTCATCTCCGTCACAATCCCTCCTCATTGCTGCATGCATATAAGGGCTTGCAGTTAGCCCCTGTAAATTGTTAAAACCAATTATCCTTCCGATTACTCCTGCGCAATTGTGAGGTGCCATGCAAACAATAAGGTGTCCTACCAAATCACTGCTTGAATTCAAATTATAATATTTTGGAAGACCATATAATCTCGAGAGCTCTTCATCTATAAAATTTGCAATATTAAAAAACACATCATCTGCTTTTTCATCGTGTGTCGCCGGGCATGAAGGGAGAACGATATCATGAGGTTTTAACTCAACTAACTGGGTTTCGCTTACCAACTCCATTCCATAGATGTCGACAGAATAGCCCAATTCATTTAGCTTTTCAACGCTTGTTTTGATTTCTAGGGGTCTAAAATGGGTTAATGGGATCTCTGTCCCATCGTAGCGTGTTGTTCCATCTTTATTCACTGCCAGATTGAATTTTGATCTTAAAATTCCTTTTGCTAAATGCTCAAAGTCATGACCATCACTGCTTGTCCCCCTAACGCCTTTAATTAATGGAGGAATCTCAAAAGATTTATACCCTAATAAATTTTTTGCGTAATCAAAGTATTTTTTTGAATTTATTTTTCTGTGTGAAAAAGGAAAACTATTTTCATGATCTTCACACAAATTTTCTTTATTTGATTTACACTCCCTGCAATAATATGTTTTTTTCGTTTTTTTGCCGCACTCCTCACATATGGAAAATATTGTTTCGTTGCCACATTCGCATTTAAAGAGTGGCCAGTCCGATTTTATATACCCTACTTCTGCTGCTTCTTGTAGGCTCCTAAATCTTCCTCCTTGGTTTGAAACTGGAAAAAGCATATTGGGACTTCCAGTTAATTTTCTTAATTTTGCCTTTTCTGGTCTTCCCATCCGCGTGCCAATAAAAGATCCTGACTTATCTTTGATGATATATTTAGAAAAATGATTAATGTTTTCTAAGTTTGAAAGATTTGAATTGTAAGAATCTTTAATTTTTTTAAGGCCTTCATTTAAACCCTCTATACTTACTATGCCTAAGTTTGCCAAAAGAGCTAAAGCATCCTTATCGACGACTATGTTGTCTAGAACGACGTCGTGTTCAATTCCTGCCAATTCTAATGCTCTTTTTGCTCTTGAATATTCGTTCTTTGACTGAGTTGTCCAAGGCAACACTAGCTTTCCAGACCCACTATGCAATTCACCTCCAGAGACGTCGGTTCTCCAAGTTGCCTCTTGCAACCAATTAACCAACTCTAAAAATAGTTCACGTGGGACTTCATTCCAATAAAAGATATATTTAGGATAGAGAGGGAGAGAATAAGACTCACTTATCTGGAGTGCCTTAGTTAGGGAGACGTCGAGGAAAAGACCCTTGTCTTGAGTTTTTTTTTCTAAAATTTTTTCTATGTTTTCTCCAGTAATTTTTAATTTTTCTTTTAATTCTAATCCCCACCATTCCTCGACATATCCTGGCTTAGGCAATTTTGCTCCCCGGTCTATAATATCTCCTAATGGAAATAAAAGATCTCCTAAATAAATTATTTCTTCAACCTCAGGATATATTTTTTTCGATTCTTCAAAATTAGAAATTTTTTTTACCGAGCCGTCTTTTAATTTTACGATGGGCCCGTCTATTTGATCACAAGAAGTTATTATACATCCTTTTGTAGGTTTTTCTATCTTTAATTGGGTTCCGTGAGATAGAAAGCCATTCGTAATCCCCATTGTCGCTGGATGGATTGAGACAGCACTAAATCCTGCCACCCTACTTCGCCCATATCTAAATCTGAATCCTCCTGATTCACTTGGATGGCCGTAGACCGGCCTTCCTGCAACCAAATCTTTAATGTATGTTGCGACAACATCCCCTCCCCCTTTTTCACGTTTCTTATGGATCACTAAATACTCTTCAAGAAAATCCCACCCGCTTGTTTTGAAGCCATTTTTTTTAGGACTTTTTAACCTGTTTAGGCCTTTTGCAGCTTTTTGTGCAAGCCCTTCACTAAAAGTAAGACACATTCCTCCCCGAATAAAATTTGTTTGGACCCTCTCTAGGTCTTTATAATTGGACACCTCTCTTTTTTCAGTTGGATCTCCTGCAATTTGGATAGGCAGGTTTTTTGCTAAGAAAGTCATTTCTTCTTCAGTAGGAAAATATTGGAGGTTAGTCACCCTTTCATGATAATCTGTATTTTCTGTGATATATCTTTTTACTTCTTCTTCGGTGGGGTCATATTTTGCATAACCAAAGTGTTCACGTAGAAAATCGATTAACATGAGAACCACACATGTTGCGGTTGTTCCTGCAGACCTTATGGGCCCACTAAAATTTGCAATAAAATAATCTTTTCCATCTTTTGTTTTGCCTAACTCTATTCCTGTATAACCCTCAATTGGCGATGCCACGACACCTAGAGTGAGGTATGCAAATCCAATCCTTATTCCAGCATCGATTCCCTCTAATTGAGTTTTTGGTTCATAGAATTTTCCTTCCGCAATTTCTTTTGCAATCATAAAACTAACTGAGGTATCTAACTGCCCATATTGGTCTTCTAATTCAAGCATCCTTTTCGTGATTTCTTTTATGGGAAGGTCGGGGTAAATAGTGGTGATTAATCCGACAGATTTTTCTGCCATCGTCATTGCAAGAGGAATTTCTACTTTTGTGTCTGGATCATATCCTTTTGCCCTGGCTTGGTTAGCTACAGCGTACTCCCCATCTACTTTTTTCTTCAAATCATCAAAATAATTTTCTAATTTTTGACTTGCTGAATCATCTTGGGGAAAGGGTGTTGTTTCTTCAATTTTCTCTTCCATTTTGTGTTTTGTTGTTTTGTTGTTTTGGGAGAAATTTAGTTAAATTTGAGGTGTTTGGTGTTTGGACAGGTGTTTGGACGGGGCTTTCATGGGGATTTTCTTTTTTTGAGTCGTTGATTGAGTCATCAGTGAAATCTAATATTTTTATTTGTCTTGTCTTGAGATTAAAGAGAGGTACCTTGCAAGGGTCTGGGACATTTCCTACCTTTTCTTCGAAAGGAGTAATTGATTGCCAACAAGAACCTGCGACGAGGAGGATATTGTTGTGGGTTGCTACTTCTACCCTATGTTGGTCTCCTGTTGTGAAAATATCTGGTACTTGGTGCATCACTAAAGGATCCTCGCTTTCACAAGGGATGTAGTCCATTTGTCCGTGCATTGGAGCCAAATGTCTTCTTTTAATCATTTCCTTGACAGAGACTGTGGGCGACATATGACCGTAGTTTGTCCGGATATAAGGAATTTCATCTATAAATCGATTGATGCTTGCTCCATGGTACATGAGCATTTTGAATCCTCCATCGAGCTCGATTAAGGCAGGATTTGGAACTAAATGTAAATTTTCTAGTTTGTGTAGACCTTCGGCGTACCTCTCTCCAATCAAAGGCTGTGGCTCTCCAATCCAAACGGCGTCATGTTGTCCAGGACACATAATTATTTGGATGTCTTTTCTTACCAGCTTTAAGATTTCTTCAACTTTTTTGTATTGATCAACGGATGTTTTCTCTATTAAAAATTTGTCTTGTCCGGGATATACTCCCACTCCATCGATGTTGTCTCCATTAAATACTAGATATTTTACCTTTAGTGCCATTGCTCTTTGCTCTGGGTCACCTTCGCCTCCATTGAGCCACTTAACAAATTTTAACATATTTTTTTCTAAGAACATTGTAGAACCTGCATGTAAATCTCCTGCAAATGCAATGAACTCGTCAAACTCAGAATATTTTTTTTCTTCGAGTGCTGCCTCTGGATAAAAAATGTCATTTGCAAAAAGCATTTCGTTTGTGCCAGTCACATTTATTGCAATTATATCGTCGACTAAAATATCTTTTGCCTTTTCAAACAGCTCTTTTTTATTTTGGTTGACCAAACAATTAATATTCCCTGTTAAATCTTCTACTTCAATAAAAATATTTTTATTCTTGGTTGTTCGAACTGAAGAGACCATTGCAATAATTGTGTAACTTCCTCGATTTGGACCAATTTTCCTAATAGAAGTTAAATTTTCGAAATCTTTTTTTTCTAAGAAAGATCTTATTGCCTCATACCGATATCGGAAATGATTTACAAAGTCTTTTACTTCAATTTTTTTTTGAGGAAAGGCGGGAGCTGCAAGTAATTTAACTTTCCCTTGTTTTTTTTCTGCTGGGAGAGGGTTTTCCTGAGACTTATCGGTTTCTTTTCCTCCCTTAAGGTTTGAGATATTTAGAAGGGGTGTTAAATTCTCTTTGATATTTGAGACTCCTGGGAGGTGTTTAAGCTTTTCAATCTTTTCTATAAATATTTTTTTGGTGATTACTCTCTCATTGATACCTAAATTTCCAATAAGCCCTATTATTTTGTTTCCATGTGGTTCTTCTAATCCTGAAAACAGTTCTAACATTTCTTTATCGAGTAAAAATCCGTTTTTCATACAATTTTTTAGTATTTCTGATGCCATATTGTCTTTCTGACTAGATGTAAAGGGAATCCCTCAGGATGATTTCTACCTTATCTAATAAATTTGGAGGAATTGAGAGTTTGATTTCCTTAGTCCTTCCATGTCTCCCGTTAGAGATTACTTTTGCGTTTATGAGTCCTTGTAAATCTATTCCAGCGATGATGTCTGATATTCTTCTTTGTGTTAAATTTGTAGTCTTTGTTTCATTACAAAGATCTAAATAATTGTTATATACATCTCCAGTATATATTTTTCCTAAATCCTTTTCTTTGTGTTTTTCCATGAGCTTCATTATCGCATATAAAACAGCATGGTATTGTTTTGATTCGCCTTTTACAATGTCTAGGATCTTATCTTTTTCCATTTTGTCGTTTGCAAGATCGATATAGTCTTCTTCGATGATTTTTTTTGCATCCCTTTCACTTAATTCTCCTGCAATCCTTAAGAGATCCAGCGCCCTTCTTGCATCGCCATGTTCTCTTGCTGCATACGCCGCACATTTGGAAATGACCCCTTCATTTACAACCTTTTCTTTGAATGCAGCGTCGCACCTCTCTTTTAATATATCTCTTAATTGATTCGCATTATAAATGTCAAAAACAAATTCTTCTTCTCCAAGGGATGATCTTACACGAGGATCTATTTCATCTAAAAAGACGACATTATTAGAAATTCCGATTATAGAAATTTGTGCATTGATTAATTCTTGATTAATTCTAGTGATAGTATATAAGAAGTTGTCTCCCATTTTTTTGACTGCCTGATCTATTTCGTCGAAGATAAATACTATTAATTGCTTTTTTGCATCAATAAGTTCTATGAAGTGTGCCCATACCTGGTCTGTTGGGAGTCCGGTTGAAGGGATGTCTCCTCCCATTTGTTTAATCAATGCGGCCAAAATCCGGTATTCTGTGTCCGCTACTTTTCTTAACTTGCAATTTAAGTATTCAAACCGGACATTCGCTTCTAATTCATCTGATTTTTTTTTAAGCTCATTACAAACATACTGTACAGAAAGTGTTTTTCCCGTTCCTGTTTTTCCATAAACAAACAAATTACTTGGGCGCTCTCCCCTTAATGCAGACGCTAAAATACCTGCAATATCTTTGATCTCAGTATCTCTATGAGGTATTGATTCTGGTGTATATCTTACCTGCAATACACTTTTGTTGGAGAACAAACTATTTGTAATTGCCGATTCAAAAATATTTCCTAGTTCAACACCCATTTTTATACACTCTTTTTCTCATGAAGGATATATTAGCTTGACCTATTTAAAGATTAGTGTAGTAGAAGAAATAATTAAGAGACCTTTGTTTCTTTTGGAGACTTTTTTTAGTTTAATTAAGAACTAAAACTATCCTCCAATTGTTTTCTCCTCCTGGAAAGTTCCTGAGGTTTAATCTACTATGACCCCTTTATTTCATTTCCAGAGGAAAAGAAGATTCCTGATTTACCTTGTAACTAAGATACATAGTTTATTTTGGTTTTAGTGATTATATTTTATTGTACTATTTTTAATAATAACTTTTAGATTATAGCATAATAGAATATATTTAATATATACTTTATATTTAATTATATGTTATATATCATATAAATACTTATAAAAGAATTTAAGAGAATTTAATATTCTTCTTTTGAAAAAATTTTTAAAACTTTCCATTGGAAGTCATAGGGTCATGCGTTTTTGAGAAGATAAAACTCTCAATGAGTGTTTTGCCAAGTATTTATTTAAAGTAATAAAAATTCAAAAGAAAAGTTTATAAAGAATTTTAATCTTCGATTGTTTATGGAAAAAAGACCTTTCAAAGCGTTGCTTAGTAAACAAGTGGTAACGAAAGAGGGGAAAAAATTAGGAATCGTTAAGGATATTACTTTTGAGGCTCGAACGGGAGAGCTGATCCACATTGTTCTTCGTGATTTGACGACGTATACATCTAATCTTTCTTTGGAGCGGACAAAAGAAAGGGAAGCACTTATTCCTTTTAACTCTGTTATTGCGATCGGAGATTTTATTGTAGTTTCTGAAGAAGATTTATTATAGTTTAGTGTAGGAAAATTTATAAACCGTTTATCTTAATTCAGATCATGGAAAAGATGCAGCTTATTGGTTCTCGGATAACTTCTATTGAAGGAAAAAGAAATCAAGATTTTAGTGGAGAGGTCTCAATTAGTACTAGCATTCAGATTATCTCTTTTGATTCTATTCCTGAAGATTCTTCTACACTTAAAACTTCTTACTCTTTCAAAGTAGATTATAGGGATTTGGGAAATGTTTTGTTACATGGGATTATTTTTGTTAAGACTACTTCAGAGACAGTTGAATCTTTAAAAAGTTCTCTAAAAGAGAAGCAGATTGAAATGGAAGAACATGCACATGTGACTAATATGATTATTCAAAAAGCTTCTATTAAAGCATTTGAACTTGAAGAGGAATTAGGTCTTCCCATTCATATGAGCCTTCCTCAAATGCAAATTAAGAAGAATGATTGAAGTTTTTTTGAATATGATTAAGTTTAAAATAATGTATGCTTTATGTTTTTAGTGCCCGTATAATTAACGAGAGTTTTTGTAATTATTTCAGGTATGCCCATATCGCATAATGGTATTGCACCAGGCTCGAACCCTGGGCCCCTCGGGGCGTCCCCGTTCGATTCGGGGTATGGGCGATTATTTTTTAAAAGGGCAAATAAAATAATATTGTTGGCACAAGGAGCGAGGCCATCAATAAATTTTTTGAAGCTCCCATCTCTATACATACCAATCCCAACATTGCTGAAGTGATAAAAATTAGCAATCCAAGAAATCCTGAAAGAAGAAGAACCACCGATGTTAAAATAACTAAAATCATTATTGAGAGTTTTTGATATTTTATTTTGTGAATATTTTCAGCACATAGTTTAGATATTTTAATTGTTAGAGGTATTGCGATAACCGAAGAAATTATTATTACAATTCCTATCAACACAATGTTGCTTTGATTTAAAATCATAATTTGAGAAAGAGCGTTTGCTGCTCCTGTTCTCGATTTTTGGAGGATGAAGAGAATAAAAAATGAGATTGCTATTATAAGCGTATTTATAGAACCGATTAAAATTAAAAATTCTTCTTTAGTTACCCTTTTTATCAGTTTGGATCCGATGACTGCTGCTTGACTACTTCCAAGTCCAGGAAATAAAGCACAAATTGGAGACACAACAGCAGTCACAATTGTTGGCTTAATAATTTCTTTTTTTGAAAAGGAGTATTTTGAGACTATTTGTTTTGGAATGAAGCTATTTGTTTTGATAGAGTTTATCATCGTGGAGGCACCAAATAATCCTGAGAGTAATGGGAGAAGCGGTTCTCCTAAATTTGCGTTGAGGGATGCAATTCCAAGAAATCCTGCGAGGATAAAGATTATCAAAGATTGTAACTTCATTTCCTTTTTTTGACCTATTAAAAAGATTGAAATCCAAATTAGTAAAAACCCCAACATTTTTTGTATTAACGGATATATTTTTGGAATTGCAAAAATAAATAAAGGCACTATAACTAGCAAGAGAATTATCGAGATCGTTGATCCTGCAGTGGTTAGGAGTACGGCCTTGTGTCCAAGACCTTTTGCTAATAATTCATGTCCTGGCAAGGTACTTAATGCGGTGTCGCTGTCTGGTGCTCCAACGTAAATTGAGGGAATAAAATCTATAAATGTGTGAGTTATGGCCATTGCGACAATAAAGACTATGGCCTGATTCATGGGGAGTGAGGTTATTATGTAGGTGCCTAATAAAACAGAGGCTACTAAATTTATATGAATTCCTGGAATAAGACCTGTTAGAGTTCCCGCAAGAACCCCTAAGAGGAGCATAATTATTAATTCAATTACCATTTAAATTTGAAATTTTTTTCTTGAAAGTATAGTCTCTATATCTTTTTATAATGTGCCCGGCTTCTTTTTTTATGAATAGGAGTTTGTTTTTGAAAAAGAGCAAGGAGTTTAAGTCAAAAAATCATGTGCGCCTTATTGTGATGAATTTTATCCGAATCTTGCTTGGTTTTGCGATTTTTATTGGGGTTTCAAATGAACGTGATTTAGTTTTGGTAGTTGCGTTGTTCGGACTTTTTGTTACTTTCATTCCTTGGGCCCTTCAAGTTTTTTTTAACTTTAAATTTCGAGCAGGGCTTGAAGTAATTGTCGTTTTATTTATCTATGGGCTTTTTATATTTGGAGGAGTCAGAAATTTTTTCGGAGATGTGCTCTTTTTTAATCTTTTTCTTAATTTTGGAGCAGCCGTTTCGCTTGGGCTGGTCGGACTTACAATTCTTTATGTTTTAGATTCTGAAGAAATTATTGAGGCCAGTCCGGTAACCATTTCTTTTTTTGCTTTTTGTGTTGCTTTTTCTTTAGGCGGTCTTTGGGAGTTGTTTGAGTATTCTTTAGATGTTTTATTTGGGTTTGGATTGCAGCAAAGTCAAGAGATTCTGAATAATTTAGCTATTAATGCTATTGGTTCGGGGGTTGTTTGCATTGGAGGATATTATCATTTAAAGTCAGGCAAACAAAATTTTGTTAGTCTTTTTCTGTCTCGCCTTATTCGGAAAAATTTTAAACGATTTAATTCAAAAAAATATTTTGAACATTCTTCTCTTGTTATTCGTAGGCTCATTGAATCTGGTGAAAGTGAGAGTTTGGAATTTAAGTCTACCCTTAGGAAAAACCTTCACACTAATGAATTTGATAAGTTGATGGGGCACTCTGTTTTGAAGACAATTGTTGCGTATCTTAATTCTCGGGGCGGGACGTTGATTGTGGGTGTTTCTGATACAGGAAAAATTTTGGGCGTTGAGCAAGATGAATTTCTTTCACATGACAAGTTGCAGTTGTATTTTAGTGGGCTCCTTCGAAACCATCTTGGAAATCAATCCCTGCCCTACATTAGATATGAGTTGTTTCCTCTCGAAGATAAACATGTTTTGAAAATTGATTGTAGCCCTAGTCGTAAACGGGTCTTCTTAAAATGGAATGGAGAGGAAGAGTTTTATGTTCGTCATGGTCCTGCGACTATGAGGCTTTCTGGAAACGATTTAATCGAGTATGTTGAGCATCGGTTTGGGTAAGACTTTTGTTATTTTATTTATAATGAATTGTTCTTGTCCGCGATAATTTTCTAATTTTCCTTGGAGAGTTATTTTATCTCCTTTTTTCAGGTCGAGGAGTTTATTTTCAAAAACGACGAATGGAATACTTTCATTTTCTAAGAGGATGGATATTTTGTTCTCCGAGTAAGATATTTTTTCAACTATTCTTGTTTTTGT
>CAZNKX010000001.1:27118-28438 GCA_964573915.1 Candidatus Woesearchaeota archaeon
GCATTGGTGAATCCTGCAAGAACTGCTTGCATATCGGCTTTTTTTATTCCCGCCTTGCCGCCTTTTCCAGATTTTTTTTGCTTTTGCACATTGTTTTTTAATCGCTTGAGTCGGAGTGTTAAATTTTTGAGCATGTTTTCAGAAGACTTGTGTTTTGGACATTCTTTGATCATAATTTCAAGACACGCAATCCGATCTTCATCGTTTGTCGCTTCTTGGTATTCTTGTTCTGCTCGTTGATAGAATGGGGATTGGTTAGTCGAAGCCATAAATTTATTAAAGCAAAAACGTTTAAGAAATTTATGGAAGGGGTTTTTTTTGTCTTTTTGGTGATGGTTGCTGGTTTAAGTCTTCTTTCATTTGTATATGCTGCTGAATGGGACGATTTTGAGAGTAATGGATCTGAAGGTCTTGAAGAAGATTTTTTAGGGGACGTCGAAGAAAACAATTTTAATGAGGGGGGCCCTCTTGAAGCCGCCACCTCTGGCTCTGCCTATAGCCTGAATTTTTATTATGCTCTCGGAGCTGCTGTCGTCGCTGTGGGGATTGTTTTGTTTTTTGCGTACGCTCTTTTGAAGAAGCCAAAAGATCGGTGGAAAACTCAGAGGTGAAGTGGTTTGCGAAGATTTAAATAATGGGTTTTACGTCTAAGTTTAGTCAAATGGCACGTAGATATTTTGGAGGTTTGGCGATTTTTTTAGGGTTTTTCTTAGTCCTGTCTCTCGTTTTTTCATTAACCTCTTTTGGGAGCGGGAGCGAAACTTCAGCGAAGATTGAGCAGTCTTTAATTGATTTGATGAATGAAGACCCAAATGCTCAAGTTGAGATGATTTTGGTTTTAGAGCGAGATAATGAATTTCTTTTGAGTGAGTTACGAGAGGCTACTCGGGAAATCGACGCCGAGCTTGCTTCCATATCTGATTATTCTAAAAATAGATTTTCTTTAGTAAAAGATGAGCTTGGGTACGAGGAAAATAAAGATTTTTTCTTAGGAAAATTTAGATCTGGCGATGAAGTTTTTTTGCAAGAGCTGGAATTGTTAGAGGAAAAGCATGGTCTAAGTGATGCTGCGATGGGAGATTTGAAAGTTCGTGCGGAAAATCTTCGAAGTGAGCGAAATAAGGTTATCTACAGTCTTTTGGTTGAAGAATACTCTTCCTTGCAAGATGCAGTGATCGAGGAATTGGACGCGCTTCGAGGGGCAGAAGTTATTTCACAAGATTTTAGCTCAAATACAATTACCCTCTCCATTCCGGTTTCAGCCCTTTTAGAAGTTAGCGCAATTTCCGGCATTCATGAAATCGTCTCAAATGAATGGGA
>CAZNKX010000001.1:28538-29794 GCA_964573915.1 Candidatus Woesearchaeota archaeon
TTATTTAATAGTGCGGAAGATAGGAATTATGTTAGCGGCGCTGCAGGGGATGACGGACCCGATAATAATTGGGGATATGGCTATCTTGATATGGCGCGGGCTTATTTTGAATTTGACTCTGTTGAGAAGGTTAATTTTGCTGGAGCAAATGACACTAAATATTATTTAACTAGCTCTACTTCTAATCAAGACCGTGTTACGAGTGTTTGGAATAGACATATTGTTTCTAATGAAGGGGTTTTGAATAACTTTGATATTTGGTTATATGACGGGTCCGAGGGTTCTTTGATTGATGAAAGTACTTATGTTGGAAGGAATATAGAGCAAGTTTCCTTTGGAGGCGTATACGATTCTGCGGTGTTGAAGGCTCGGTTGAGCGGGCTTAATACTGGCTTTGGAGAAGATGTCGGACTTGCATTTAGTAATTCTTATATTGAGGTTGGACCTCCCGAATTTCTAGCCAATATTTCTTCTGAAGTGAACCTTATGTGTGGCGAGACATTTACTGTGAGTACTTCTCTTATTAATTTAGGAGATCTTGCTGCTCACGACGTTCTTGCAGAGTTAAGTATCCCTGGAGGTGTTGAGTTAGAAGGTAATTCGACTCAAGATTTAGGGTCTGTTTTAGCGGGAGCACACTTAGATATTGCCTGGAACCTTACCGCGACCGGTGCTGGGACTAAAACTCTTTTTGCTACTATTGATTCAGATTCTTATGGCGAGACAATTTCTGGCTTTGATGATTTTGTCTTTACGATTACAGGTCAGCCAGAAATTTGCTTTGACGGCCTTGATAATGACTGTGACGGTGTGATAGATAATGGTTGTTGGAGTGCTACCTCTGCGTCTCTACAGCAAAATATTAGTGGCTGCTCTACTGGGGGTCCATGTCCATAAAACAAACTTTGTCTTTGAAAATATTTATAAGTGCCTTTGTAGTATGTTGTTTACCATGGAAATTTTTTTAAGGAGGGGTTTATGAGACTCATTAGTTCCTTATTTGCTTTGGTTCTGATTGTAAGCTTTGCTCAGGTGACTACCGCGAATTCTCATGATGCTTCTCAAGGAAGCTTTCTTAAAAACATTGATCTTCTTTCATGGATTGGAGATTTTATGGGGAGGGTAATTTTGAGCCCTTCTGGAGGGGAAGATGCAGGGGATGGCTCTGGCTCGGAGCCCTCAAAATTAAGAGAGGTTGTTTGTAATGATGGACAAGACAATGATAATGATGGAGATATAGATTGTGATGATATTGA
>CAZNKX010000001.1:29894-34026 GCA_964573915.1 Candidatus Woesearchaeota archaeon
GGAATCGACAACGATCTTGATGGGTTTACTGATTGTGAAGATATTTTTTGTTATTCAAATATTTTATGTGCCCAGCCTTCCCAGGGAGAGGGTACCGGATCTGAAGACAGTGTTGGTGAGGTTTCTGTTTCAAGTCCTCCAAGTGATTTAGGAAATGTGGGGGAACCTGAAAGTGAAGGAGTTGCGCTAGCTTCACCAGAGAGTTTTATGAAAGGATTTAGCGGGAGTTCATTTGGAAATTCTCTTTCAGTTTTTTATATGGTGCTTATTATTGGAGCAATCATTCTCTCTATTTTAATATTTTATTTTTTGAAGCTTTACTTTAATTATCTTTTACACAAAATTAAATCTATGAAGTAGCCTTACAGATGAGAATTCTCTCACTAAATAATTTGAAGTCTTTTTTGATTGTGAATTTTTCTTCTAAGAATTCGAGCAACCATTTTCGCTGCACCTGAAACTTTTTTTGTTTTCCAATACTTTCTAAGGGAAGTGTGATTATTATTGTTGAAGCGGTCTTTTTGAGTTCATCTAGAAGTTTTTTTGAGAAGTTTTTTTCGAAGTTTTCAAGAGCGTCAATTACTTGAAATAGGAATATTGTTCGTGGCTTTTTTGTTTCATTGATTACTGAGTTAAGCCCTCTCAAATTAGTTATATCTTTTGAAAATGCCCTTGCAGGGTATCTATTTTTTTTAAAAAAAGTATTCATCTGGTCTACCAGTTGTCCTGAAGCTTCTATAGCGATATAATCTATTCTTCCTACAACCTCTTTCAAATATTTATATGAAAACCCATTTACTCCTGCTCCCAAATCTATTATTGAATTTGGGTTTTTTATTTCTTCAAATATTTCTTCATAAAACACTTTATAGTCTCTTTTTTTACTTGAAATATGAGATTTTAGGATTTTTTCATCAGTGATTTTAGCTTTTATTATTTTGTTTGTTAAGAATAGTCCGATGTATTTTCTAAGATTTGCTCTCGCGAGTTTTATATCTCCTTGTGATTTTTTAAGAGCATTCCTTATTACCGAATCTGGCAGTTTACTAAATTCTTTTTTTTGTTTTATGCTTGAGAGACTATCCATATTTTATAAAATTTGAGATTATTTTTTTATTTCTAACTTCTGGATGGAATAGTGTTGCATATATTGGTTTTGTATTGTGTTTGAGAACACTGCTTCTGCGATTTTCATTCGAAAATTTTTTAAGATTTTTGCCCACATTCGAAATTCCTCCTTGGTGCAGGTAATATGTTTGCAGTTCACCTTTTACTCCTAAAAATTCTTTTGAGAGATTTATTTTTTCAAGACCTATGTGGAGAGAGTTGTTAAGGGTCGCATCAAATGTTTTTGCGATTATTTGGGCGCCCGCACAGATTCCGAAAAGTGGTTTTTTGAAACTTTTTATCCAGGAGAACTTTTCTAAGTTTTTCTCATAGTTAAAATCTTTTAGGCTTGTTCCGCAAATAATTATTTTTTTTGCTTTTTCTAAATCTTTTTTAGTTAGGTCAGGATATTTCTTTGTCGTGAAGTTTTCTTTTTCTTTTTTTACGATATCTTCAATAGGTTTTACGAATTCATAATAGTGGAGATTCTCTTTGCAAACATTAATTACTAAAATCATAATTCGATTTCCCTCCTCCACGAGTAGTCTTTTCCGAAATCTTTGAATGATTTAACTTTTAACTTTTCTTTAAACATGGGCGAGCTTAAAACAAAAGTTTCGAATTCCCCTCCTTCTCCTGCAGGATTGATTTGATACTTTTTTTGCAGCTTTTTTATTTCCTCTAGGAATTTTTTATCAATTTTTTTCCCTAGGAGTTTTTGGTCGAGCGGGAAAGCTGCAGTTGCGATGATGATTACTTCGAATTTTTCCTGAATTAAATCTTCTAAGAGTTCTATTTGGTCTTTTTGCCATAAAGGATTGAAACATTCTAGGTCTAATTTATGGCAGATTTTTTTGACTCGGGAAGCTTGATAAATGCTTTCCACCGCCCCAGTCACGATTCCTTGGATGCCGTACTCTTTTTTTGCTTTCTTAATTGCATTTTGCAAGTCTTTTAATTCGATTTCTTTTTCTCCCTTTGTTTTTTGGAGTATTAGTGGAATCTCCATTGCCTGTGCTTGAGATTTTACTTTTGAAATAGAAGGTGTGTGGAACATGAAGCTTTCTTTATTTTCTGAGGCAATGCTAATGAGGCACGTGATTTCATATTTTTCTTTTTTTGCGATCCAAGCTGCTAGGTTTGAATCTTTTCCTCCAGAGTAGAGAATGCCGAGTTTCATAGTTTTATATTGGGGTGGCTGTTTAAGAGTGTTATGATTTAGCATAAAGCATAAAAAGGTCTTGTTTTATTTTAGTTGATGGGATTTCAAAAAAAGGTTTTATCAAATGGGCTTACGGTGCTGTTTGAGAAACGAGATGTTGCTGTGACTACTGTTATGCTCGCAGCAAAATTTGGTTCTGCGTATGAAACTGCTGAGGAAAAAGGCATGGCTCACTTTATGGAGCATTTATGTTTTAAGGGAACGGAAAAGAGGACAACGCACGAAATTGCAGATGAGATTGAAAAACTTGGAGGTGATTTGAATGCGTTTACTCACGAAGAGGTCACGGCTTATCATGTGAGGCTTCCTAGTGGGCACTTGAACGTGGCTATGGATGTTATTTTTGATATTTATTTTAATGCAGCTTTTCCGGAAGCAGAAGTTGCAAAAGAGTGTCAAGTAATTTGTGAGGAAATCAAGATGTATAGGGACAATCCCATGCGTCATGTGTTTGATTTGATTAAGGAATCTTTGTACGAGCCTCCCTTTGGTCTTAATATTGCTGGAAGTATTGGGAATGTTCGGGCGATGACTCGAGATATGCTGTTTTCTAAGCATCGAAGGGTCTATGTTCCGAAAAATAGTATCTTGGTGGTTGTTGGCAATAATGATTTTGAAGAAGTAGTTGAAATGGCAGAGAAATTAGCTCCTGTAACGGAAGGAGATGCACTGGAGGTTCCAGGAATTGTTCTTAGAAAACAAATCTCTAGTGAATCTCGGCCTGGAATTGTTCAGACGAATCTTGCACTTGGTTTTCATTTTCCCTTTCAGGATGAACATCGGGAGTATGCTGCAGAAGTTTTTTCATCAATTCTTGGAAGTGGGATGTCGAGCAAGTTATTTAAGGAGGTTCGGGAAAAACGAGGACTTGTTTATGGGGTAAAAACTGAACAAGATGTGGGAAAACATTATGGTTATTTGGTTATATGGGCTGGGACTGATCCCGGAAAAAAAGAGGAAGTTGTTAGTATTTGTTTGGATGAGTTTTCAAAAATGAAAGATATTACTGGGGAAGAACTTGCAGCTGCTAAGGTTCAATTAATTGGAAATCGTCAGGTTTCGAGTGAGAGTTCAAGTGAGACGGCAGTTGGTCTTGTTATGGAGGAAATTTCCGGTTCGGCTGAGAACTATTACAAGTATTCCGAAAAGATTAATGCAGTTACACTCGATGATGTTCGAGAACTTGCCGAGAAGACTGAATATTCTCTTTTTAGTTTGGGTCCTGAAACGGATTAACTGAAAAATCTTATTTTGCAAAGCATTTAGCAACGATTAAAGGAAACACAATTGAGGCATCTGCGTATACCTTAACAGTTTTTGCTTCTGGAGTAATTTTTCCCCACGAGACTGCTTCATCAGGTCGTGCTCCTGCATCGCTTCCATCGAATTCTTGGGCTGTATTGATGTAGACTGCATAGTCCGCCCCATTTCGAAACATGTTTGCATTACAAATGTGGTGTTTGATTACTCCACCTCCGAGGATTATCATTGCGGTTTTATCCTTTCCAATAGTGGAATTATTAATTTCGACAATATCGTCAGAAACATCAAGCTTGAAGCCTGGGTTTTTGCTTTTGAAAAAGTAAATCATATCTCCGAGCGAACCATCAGTTATTGCCGGACAGTAAACAGGAATGCTATTTTTTTGTGCCCAGTAGTAAATGGATTCTTTATTGTTAATTTCATCTCCAAGGATGTGGATTAGTTTAGAGGGTGTAATTATCTCTCCCGTTTCTTTTTGGTTTTGATATATTTTTTCTAGGATGGGAATTATGAAATCCTCAAATCTGCAATAGTGTGAGT
>CAZNKX010000001.1:34126-46223 GCA_964573915.1 Candidatus Woesearchaeota archaeon
TATATTTTTTCTAGGATGGGAATTATGAAATCCTCAAATCTGCAATAGTGTGAGTTTGGGATAAGGACGTTTCCTGCCCTATTGATTCCCTTTTCTCGTAGCTTTTTCCCATCGAGGTTAAAATTTCCTATTTTGAAGTCTGCAAGACATTTAATGATATCTTCTTCGATTCCGCCCGCAGTTGTGACAATACAGTCAACTAGTTTGTGTTCGGCAAGGTAACGAAATATGTCTCGAAGCCCTCCCGTTACGAGGTTTGAAGTATATCCTAAGTAAGTGAATGCTTTTTCTTTTTTTGCTTCTTTAATTATTTCGATTGCTTTTGCCACATTTGTTGCTCCCGCCCCGGTTGTTGCATAGCTATCAATAATTTTTTCGTAATTGATTCCTTCGTTGAAATTAAAACCTTTAACTGTCTTTCCAGAGGCTTCGCCACTTTCTCGAAGGATATTTTCTCTCGCGATTTTTTCTTTATCTGTCATAGAATTTGTTGTAGGAATAGTGTTTTAAGGTTTTTGGATATATACTTTCTTGAATCTAATTATTTATTAAATGGCTACTTTCTTAGTAGATATGAAATTTCAGTCTAAGGAATTGTGGCTTCTTTTTATCATCTTAACTGTCCCGATGGTTTTAACCTTCGGGTTAGAATTATTAGGGTTCGATAGTTCTTCGTTGAAAGATCCGTTGAGTCTATTTGCATTAGTTTTTTTAATTATTGGTGCGGTATTCTTAATTTTTTATGCAAGATTTAGAGAAATTAATAGTGAATTAGATGAGCTAAAAATTGGTCAAAAGAAAAAATTCCGAAAGGCTTAAAATCTATGAAAGATTAGCTAGCCTAGAGTCTGATATGGAGATATTAAAAAATGGCTAGAAGAGGGACTGATATAAGTGACATGCTTTTAGATATAATTAAGGCTGTCGCAATAGCAATCAGTGGGTTTATAGTGATACGCGCTCTTTTACAAGCCATTTGACTTATCTCTCCAATAATTTCTTAAATGTTTCAATTTTGTTTTTGTCAAATTTATTAACCTTTTCTAATTTTTCTTTTGGAGTTTTAAAAATGTTTCCAAGTGTTTTATATTTTTTTAAAAGTTCTTGTGCGATTGTGGGGCCAACCCCTGGAAAACCTTCTAAGATGAATTGTTTTTGTTCTTCAAGTGACTTAGAATTTTTCATTTGTCGAAGGGAAATGGTTTGTTTTTTCTTTTCGCATCTTTTCGCAGTTAGGATTAGAAATTTTGCGGTATCTGTTTCGTTTTCTGTATAAATTATTGGGATTTTGAATTCGGTTGCAATTGAAATGAGCATTGCCCGAACGGCATTTTCATGGATGTTAAAATCTTGGTAGTTATAGTAAAAACTTTCAAGGATAAGGAATTGTTTAGGATATTTTTTTAAATTTATTAATTGTTCTTGTAATCTTTTTGAAATCATTGATGAAATAAAATCATTGAAAGTTTTTCTTTCAATTATTGTGTCTTGAATTAGATAATCTCCAATGTCAAGTTTTTCAAAGGTAATGTTTGCTTTTTGTTCAACTAGATTTGCCGCAATTAAAGATTGTTTTTCTCTCGTGTCAACAATTATTTTTGTGTTTGGGTTTGGACAGGTTTGTTTGGGTGGTGAAGATGATTTTTTCGAGAAGATGTTGTGGATTTCTTTCATTTAGAACAACTCCTTTTGCTTATTCTTACTATTTTCCTCGAATCCTTTTTTTATTTGGTCGATTGCTGAATGCATTCTTTTTTCTTTATGGTGGGCAGCATAGTGGTTTATTTGATCTCTTGTGTTTTTAGTCACGAGGATCTTGAGCGCTCCTGGAGCAAGCCGCGCTGTTCTTCCTGCTCGCTGTATCTTTCTGATTGCACTTGGGACGGGCTCGTAGAATATAACTTGTTTTACTTCTGGGATGTCAAGTCCTTCTTCGGCAATAGAAGTCGCGACGAGAACGTTTAATTCTCCTTTTTTGAATCTTTCAATCATTTCTTTTTGTTCTTTTTGTTTGAGTCCGGTTGATTTTCCCTTTCCATGGTTTCTTACTGCTTGGCCAACGAAGTTATCCGCTTGTATTTTCTCGATTTCGTTGAGCGTTTCTGAAATTTTTCTCACCGTTTCTCTAAATTGTGCGAATATGATTATCTTTGCGCTTGAATCTTTTTTTATTTCTTCTCTCACTAGGCTTTGTAAGTAACTTAGTTTTGGATGTTCTTTGTTTAGGCTTGCTGTGAGAGAGAATGCTTTTGTAAAAAGAGGATCTGTCGTTAATTTTATTACTCCCTTTGATTTTTTTTCTTCTGCTTGTTTGTAAAGATCTTTTAGGTATGCAAGAAATGAGGAAATTGTTTGCGTTTCAAGTAGTTCGAGCGCGTGTGAAATTTTGAGGGCTTGGGCGCAGGCAGAAACGGCGAGCATTTTATTCATATCTTTACTTCTTTTTAATTCTTTCATAAGTTTTGCTTGTGTTTTGAGCAGCATTGTTTTAGAAGCGTATCCAAAAAGAACTTTTCTGTTTTTTAACTCAGCTATCTTTCGATTATAGAGTTCTGTTAATAGAAATCTGATGTCTTCGAATTCTTTTGGAAAATTGATATCAATTTTTTCAAAGTCGAGTTCTTGTAAGTATTGTCTTACGTCAGGACTCTCTCTTGTTCTAATTTCAACCGCCTCAATTCCTAAATTTTCACATACTTGTTTTATTGTCTTTTTATCTCCGCCTGGAGAGGCGGTAAGCCCTACAACCCTTCTGTTTTTTGCATGATCTTTGTATTTTTGTGCGACTTTGTTATAGGCATAATTTTTCATACAGCGATGACATTCGTCAACTATCAGGAGGCTGACATCTTTTAAAGTGTAGAGCATTTTATCTATGTCGTTTGCGATGCACTGTGGCGTTGAGAAAATAAACTCTGCACTTTGCCAGATTTCTTTTCTCTTGCTTGCGGGCGTTTTTCCCGTGAATATTTGCATGTCTGCCCAACCTTCTGGCAAATTTTTTTTAAACGAGTCAAAATGTTGGTCAATCAGGGGGCGTGTCGGTGCTAAGATGAGAATTTTTTCTAGAGGGAATTTTTTGAACCTTTCAATTGCGAGCATAATCGCAATAAGTGTTTTTCCCGTTCCGGTTGGCAAGACAACAAGACAATCTTTTTCTTTGCAGGTATCAAAAATTTTTTTTTGATATTCTCGTGGTTCTATTGATAGCTCTTTCATCTTAGGGAATGAACTTTTGAGTTTATAGTTTTTTGTTTGCTTAGACTATTGTCAATCCCCAGAAAAATAAAATTGCAAGAACTGTAAAGATTGCCGTCCAGAGAATTCTGTTTGCGAAGAATATTTTTGAACCATCGGTGCTTGAAAGAGGCACGATTGACCACATTGCATAAAATATGCTGAGTTTTGCGAAGAGTTCAAAACCTGCAATATATCCCACGATTCCTGCAATGATTGTTACTGCAATCGACCATACTGCAATCATTGCGATATGCCATTCAGTTACTTGCGTATATCGATAGAGGCCATGCCTTCTTGCTACTCTTTCTGTTTTTGGCGCGACGTCGAATTCTAATACTGCTAACCACCAAATTGCTCCTTTAGAAATCCATGAAATTATAAGGGGGAGCCACAGCATTGGGAGCGGTTTTTTGAAATGCATTTTGCTTGCGAACCCGTACTGATACCATGTCCAAGGTTTGATATTCACTTTTATTTCGAGCATGTATCCTACGATTTTTTTTGTGAGAACATTTATTGAAATGAGGATGGCAAAACTGGAGAGGCTTGCATAAAAAATCGGGAAGTTCGTAAATGAGACGGTTAGGGCGAGGACAAGAGCCGCAAGGATAACGATTCCGATTTCTTTGGTTATTGCTTCTTTTTTTGTTTCGCTTGTCATAGTATTTTGTTGTAAATATTTTTTATAAAGTTAGCGGAAGTGGTGTGCCACTATTTATTGAGGGCATTTATTCTTTTTTGGAATTTTTATAGTGACTTTCTTATTGGGTTTTTTTGAATAGAAATCTATTTAAATGAAATTATTGTGATTAGGGTATGTTACGGATAAAAAAGATGAGCGAGATTCTCGGGAAGCGTGTGTTTACGGATTCTGGTGATTTATTTGGGATGATTGAGGAAGTCAATTTAGTTGACAATAAAATTGATGGGTGGCGAATTGTGGTTGCGCGTGAATCTGGGATGATGCAAGTTTTGGGCGGAGCGCGAGGAATTATTGTACCTCACCAGTTCATCAAAGCGATTGGCGATATTATGATTATCAATAAATCTGCTGTTCCCGTTCAGGTAGAAGAGGAGAATCTTCCTTTAGATGACGAAGAAGAGTTAATGTAATTTTTGATTTTCGTGGTTATCTTTTTTGTAAAAAATTTCTTACGTACAAAAGTACGCTGCGAAATATTTTTCCTGCAAAATCTAACTCATGAAAATCAAAAATTAGTTTTGGAGACGTATTTTAATAAACTTTATATAATCTTGATTGTGTAATTGTTTATGGTGTTTAATGCTTTTTTTACAGAGATGGTTTTGCCTTTTCTATTAATCTTCGTAGTTGTGTTTGCAATTTTACAAAAGACAAAGATTTTGGGAGAAGGTAAATCCCAAATTGATGCGATAGTCGGGCTTGTTGTTGGCCTTTTATTGATTGGGCTTCCTACTCCTCGAGGGATTGTGGTAGCACTTATGCCGTGGTTATCTGTTGGTGTTGCAGTCATTTTAGTGTTTTTAATTTTGTATGGTTTTGTTGCTGGTGATTTATCTGGGGATAAAATGAGTAAGAATTGGAAAACATTTTATGGCGTCTTAGTTGGGCTTTTTACTCTCGGTGTTGTTATTTATGTGACGGGTCTTGGAACCATGATCGGTGACTGGTTTTCTGGAAATTATGGCTCTGAAGGACTATTTACTAATATTGTGATTTTACTTTTGGTTGTCGGTGCCGTTATCGTTGCTGTTCGAAGTGGAAAGTCTAGTGATGGTCGTTCGGGTGGTTCAGAGTAGTTTCTATTTGACACTCCTTCATGTTTTGTCGATTGTCAATAGCGTTTTCGTAATGCTATCTCGAATTGCGCCACGACGCTCTTTCGTCGCGGTGGCGCTTGACAATCTATTAAGATTTAACTTGTCCAACAAGACATTCTATTTTGACAAAACATATATAAATACAGATTTACTTTGTTTGTGATGGCAGTTACGGTGACAGATATTTTAAATCAATGGAATCAAATTGGCGTGTTCTCGTATGTCATTCCTTTTCTTTTAATGTTTGCGGTGACTTTTGCAATTTTACAAAAGACAAAAATTCTTACGGGAGAACATGAGAATAAAGGGCTTTTAGCAATTATTTCTATTGCCGTTTCACTTCTTGCATTACAGTTTGATATGGTCTCAATTTTCTTTGCGGTCATCTTTCCACGGTTTGGTATTGGGCTATCTATTTTTTTGGTGTTGCTTATCCTGCTTGGATTTTTTTACGATGGTACTGATAAAAAGAAAGGAATGAATGGGCTTCAGTGGATTGGAATTTTGACAGGAGTGGGCGTTGTTATCTGGGCGCTTGCTGGTTGGGATGATTGGGTTAATTTTGGAGGGTTTAGTTGGTGGATTCAAGAGTATTTTTGGTCTTTAGTGGTTTTAGCTGGTTTAATTGGGATTATCTATTGGGTGATTAATGGTGGGAAGAATAATCCTGGCGGAGGGGCCACGAGTTAGATGGTAGCTTCAGCTGGCGCAATTAGTTATTTTATTCCGATATTTGCATTTTTGCTCGTGTTCCTTGTTGTGTACGCGCTTTTAATAAAAACGAAAGTTCTTGGAGAGAGTGGGGGCTGGGTTCCGATTTTTATTGCATTTAGCCTTGCAAGTTTTTTTGTTGTTGAAGCCTCTCTCGTCGAATTTATCCAATTTAGTTCCGCTTGGTTTGCCGTGGTTGTGATTGGTGTTTTCTTTTTAGTGACTATTATGGCGTTTTTGCCAGGCGAGAATCCTCTTGCGATTTTTGAAAAAGGTTGGGTTGCGTGGGTTATTGTTGGATTAATGGTCGCTTTTTTTATTGTGAGTTCTGCGTACGTTTTTAATTGGGTTGTTAATTGGGGCCTTGTTGTTAGTTGGTTTGATACAGAGTGGTTTGGAATGATTTTACTTTTAATTATTGCTGCAATTGTTTCATTTACGATTGTTCCAAAGGTGAAAGGTTAAGATTTTTAGGATTAGCTAATTGGCTTAGCGTGAAAAAATTATTGAAACTTATTTTTTCTTTTCTAATGCGTTGAGATTATCTACGAGGGGATTCATTAATTTGGAAACGGTTCCATGAAGATTATCGAGGTCTTTATGGATGAGTGCGTTATTTTGTGCGACTTCCCCGACCTTTCCGATAACCGCAGAATTTAGTGTTTGGATTGATTGTTCGATTCTTTTGAGCCGCTCATTTAGATCGTCGACTCTGCTTTCAATTAAATCTTTGAAGGTGCCTAGGTCCGACATTTTTTCTTCGAAATCTGCAAATTTTTCGAGGACTACTTGCTCTGCAATCTCTGAAATTGTCTCAGTACTTGTGTACTCTTGCTGATAGGGATAATTTTGATCTTGAGAGTATGCTTGTGGCGTTTGGCTGTAGTAATCTTGTTCTTGGGGAGTTGCATATTCTTGCAGCTGCGGTTGTCCAGAGACTGGAGTTTTGGGAGCAGGCGGTTCTTGACTCCTATCTTCCGCTGGAGGTGCTTGGTTTGGATTAAAGTCTGCGGGAGGATATTCCTGTATTGGGGAAGGGAGTGTGTTTGGTTGATTGGGGTCTTGGGACGCTATTGCAGGAGGAGAAATGGCATTTTTTACTTGGACTTGGTTTAGTGAATCATAAATTTCTTTTGGAGAAACTCCTTCGTTTTGCAATTGCTGAATTATTTGCTCATCCGTTGCTCCCGTGCTTTGAAGCTCACCTATTTTTTGTGTTACATCCATCTTATTTTAAGGCATCCTTTGTTTTTATTTCTTTCTTTGTTTTGTCAATGCTTGCCATCCTCTCTTCAATCATTTTTTCAACATCTTTTTCTCTTACAAATTCTAATGGTTGGAAATCTTTTAGCATTCTTTCGGTTACGCCCAATTCTTCTCTTTTTACAAATTTATTTATTTCAGTAATCAATAGTTTTGAAGTATGTTCTAATTTTTCAAGAGATCTTTTTATTTCTTGATTTTCTTTTTTTATCTCACTCATGCTTTCATCGAGTTCTTGTCTTGAGGAGATTATGTTTTTTCCAAGGAGAAGTACGCGTTCCCTAATTAGCCGGTTTCTCTCATCGAGATCTCTCAACCTTGTATTAAAATCTGATATAAGAAATTGGAAATTTTCACCTTGTGTTTGTTGTTCAGCCATTTGATAATAGATAGTTATCGTAATTTATAATGTTTTGGGATTTTGGAAAAATTATTTATTTTGTGAGCAATTAATTATGGGCACGAGGATACATATATTTTAATATTCTTTCTTGTTTGATTTTATAGGTGATGAGATTTTCTCCTCACTTATGTAACTATGATGTTTAAACCTGATACGCCGCTTTATTCGTATGAGATCCTTCGAGAGAGTGGCGAGAATGTGATGTATATTAACTATTTGGGCGCTTCATTTGTTCCTTCACTTACCGAATCTGCCGAGGTAATGGCGCGAACGATTGATAATTTGAGCGAAGAATCGAATGTTTCGAGAGTTGTTTTTGTTCAGCAACGGAATTACTCTTATGATTTTTCTCAAGTGAAGTTTCTTTTAGAGGTCGCACACGCATATGATTATATTGTTAATCGAGAAAAGCTAATTTCTGTTGAGTCTCTTTCTAGTCTTGGCAGTTCGTATAATGCTGCATATGCTTTTTTGAACCATGTTATTTTGAATGTTTTGAAACAAGACCCTATTAGTGCGTATCGGGAACTTCGCGGGAAACTTTTTGAGGAACGTGCACTTCTTAAAAAAGATACGGGTGATTCCTCTTATGTTTTTTTGCTTGAGAAAATTCTTTCTCATTTTGATTCCTTGGAACTTATAAAACGGCTTAAAAATTCTTTTGATGATTATCCTCTTCGGGACAGAATGATTTATTCAATGGTTTTTCGAGCAGACATTATGCCGAACTTTACGTTTACTCGGATGGTCGCACACATTCCTTCTGAAGCAGAAATTGTAAAACAGTATACTATTGCTCGTGGTTATGATGCGAGTCTTGTAACGATTTATCGACGGCCAAATAAGGCAAAACTTGTATATCATTTATCTCCTCCAGAGTATCTTCTTACCGAGGATCACCATATGCTTTTGAATCTTGCGCGAAATGTTTTGATTGAACATCGGCCAACTGAAGAAGAATTTAACGATAGTGAACGGACTCGGCAAGTTTTTTTTAATGTTGCCCGAGATTTGTTGGGCGATTTGGCATCGAATAAACAAATTAATTTGGGATATGATGAGTTGATGAAACTTGCGACAATTCTTGTTCGTTATACGATCGGATTTGGGATTTTAGAAGTTTTGCTCCAAGATGAATCTTTACAGGATATTATGGTTAATGCGCCGGTTTCTCTTTCTTCAATTTTTGTTCGACATAATGATTATGATGAATGCTCGACTAATTTGATTCCTTCTAAGGAGGATGCAGATTCGTGGGCGGCTAAATTTCGGATGACGAGTGGGCGAGCACTTGATGAGGCAAATCCTATTTTAGATACAAATTTAGATTTGGCTGAGATTAGTGCGAGGGTCGCAATCATTCAACAGCCCCTTTCTGCTGGCGGGCTTGCTTATACGCTTCGACGTCATCGAAATAAACCCTGGACGCTTCCGCTTTTTGTTAAAAATAAGATGGTTGATTCTCTTGGGGCAGGACTTTTGAGTTTCATGATTGATGGTGCGAGAACACTTCTTGTTGCGGGGACTCGGTCGAGTGGTAAGACGTCGCTTCTTTCAAGTTTACTTTTAGAAATTATGCCGACACACAGAATTATTACCATCGAGGATACGCTGGAACTTCCTGTTAGTGCGATGCGGCGACTTGATTATGATATTTTATCGATGAAAGTTCGAAGTGCTTTGGCAGGAGAGTCAACGGAAGTTGCGGCAGAAGAAGGGATTCGTGCGAGTCTTCGTCTTGGAGATTCATCTTTAATTGTTGGGGAAATTCGTTCGAGTGAAGCAAAGGCGCTCTATGAAGCCATGCGGGTTGGGGCGCTTGCAAACGTTGTTGCTGGAACAATTCATGGTGGGAGCCCGTATGCAGTTTTTGATAGGGTGGTTAATGATTTGGGCGTCCCTCTGACTTCGTTTAAGGCAACGGATTTAATTGTTGTTGCAAATCCTATTAAATCCCCTGATGGACTTAATTCCTGGAGGCGGGTTTTACAAATTACTGAAGTTCGAAAACATTTTGAAAAGGACCCCTTGACTGAAGGCGGTTTTGTTGATTTGATGAAATATGATGTTCGAGGAGATATTCTTAAGCCCACTAAAGATCTCATGAATGGAGATTCTGAGATTATGAAAGAGATTGCTTCGAATGTGAAAGGTTGGGCTGGAGATTGGGACGCTGTTTGGGATAACGTTGTTCTTCGACAAAAAATTAAAGAAAGAGTTGTTGATTATGCGGAGAAAGTGGGCAAGCCAGAATTGTTAGAAGCAGAGTTTACGGTTAAATCAAATAATGCGTTTCATCAAATTTCAAGTGATGTTGGAGCTGAGGTTGGGCTGCCGACGAGTGAGCGAGTTTTTCCTGAATGGAATAAGTGGTTAGAGAAAGAAGCGAAGAGGGTTGGGATGTAGCTGTTGACGTCTCCCCTTTCGCGAATTTTGGTTCTCGTGTTTCTCCCCAGAATTTCTTTGAAGAAATTCTTCCCGCCCCGACGTCTAGAATGAGCGATTAAATATAGTTTTCCTTACTGTTTTCTTTTTCCTTGAAGTTTCTATAGTCTACTGTAATTTCTTCTCCCTTCTTTATGTCTTTAATTGCACTATATCCTTTGAAGTCGGCTCCAGTTCCTTGGATAAGTTTTGCATTTGGCTCTTTTGAATGATTCAGATACCATCCAATCCACATCGCACTAAAGTTTTTCGGCCTTCTTAACATTCCATCAGGTTCTGATACTGGATAATCACGAAATATTTCTGGAACTTCCCTTCTATTAACTAAGATAGAATCTCCTTCATCTGGAAATATCTGTAGTTTTGCTCCATTGTCTATATCGTGAGCTGCGAAAACACCAATTCCTGCATTTGGAATATTTGAGACTTTAAGAATGAAAGAAAATTCATTAGTGTTTTTTGTTGACGGATCCATAAGGTAATACTCCTTAGATAGTTTTTAATATTTTTGGATATTTTGGCATTGGAGGTACTGAAGATAAGTGCGCTAGAATAAATCTTATTTTTCAGAACTTTTATATAGTTGCCAAGTTACTAAGTGTTACTTAGAGTAACTTAATTATGGCAAAAAAGATTCGTGATGCTGTTGTGAAAATTGATTCTGACTTACTTATAGAAGTCGAAGAATTTATTAGGGGCAAAGCCTCTCGGTATAAATATGTAAATCGCAAGCAGTTTATTGATATTGCTGTTGATAAATTTTTGCAGAAAGAGAAACGGAAGGTGAAGAATGGTACGTAAAAAATCTGGGAAGAAATTAACGACAGATGAGATTTTGAAAAAATATGGGGCGAAGATAGAGGGTCAAATGAAATCTTCGAATCTTGCTTCTGCTGCATCAGTTTCTGGGAATAAGGAATCTGGACGTAAATTTAGTTCGAGTTATGAACAGTTTAAGTCGTCTATGAGTCCGGAATTTTCCCGTTATGAAAAATGGTGCAAGACGCTTGGTAATTTTTTTAAAATAAAAGTTGGTGAAAAGGATAAGGCCCGAATTGAAGCGGGAATACAAACTGCACATCTTAATATTACCGCTTCTGAAGCAGTTGTTTTCTCGACGATGCTTTTGTTAATTAGCCTTTTTGGAGGCATTTTATTCTTTGTTGGCATTTGGCTCATTACTGGAGCATTTTCATTAATGTTTTTATTTTTGATTTTCCTTTTTTCGATTTTTTTATTTTTTTATTCGTCTCGCGCACCTGATCGGCTTGCAATGAAGTGGCGCCTCAAGGCTGGGAGCCAAATGGTTCCTGCAATTTTGTATATTGTTATTTATATGAAGCACACCAGTAATTTTGAAAAAGCAGTTAGTTTTGCGGCTGAACATCTAGAGGCTCCTCTCGCACTTGATTTTCGAAAGGTTTTTTGGGATGTTGAAGTTGGCAAATTTTCGACGATTAAAGAGAGTATGGATCATTATCTTGAGAGTTGGAAGGGACATAGTTTAGAGTTTGTTGAGGCGTTTCATTTAATTGAGTCGAGTTTATATGAGCCAAATGAGAATCGCCGAATCGCCGTTTTAGAAAAATCCCTGCAAGTAATTCTTGATGGTGTTTATGATAAGATGCTTAAATATACGCATGATGTGAAAGCACCTTTGACGAGCATTTACATGCTAGGAATTGTTCTTCCAACTTTAGCACTTGCGATTTTGCCGCTTGCGTCAACGATGCTCTCGGGCGCAATTAAATGGTACCACGTGTTGATGATTTTTAACATTTTGATTCCTTTTATGGTTATTTATCTTACTGGTAATGTAATGATGAATCGGCCTGGAGGGTATGGGGAATCAAGTCTTCTAGAAAAAAATCCCTTGTATTCAGAATATACGAGTCGTAAGCATTATGTGAAAGGATTTTTACTTGCCTTTCCTCTTTTTCTTGTGGGGATTATTCCTTTGTTGTGGCGTTATACTGCCCTTCCAATTTGGCTTAATTTGCAACGAGATTATACTTGGTCAGAACTTGGAATTTCGGTTTTAGGCAATTCGGGTGTTTTTGGAATTATTGAGGACGCATCTGGGAATTTAGTTGGGCCGTTTGGCTCTTTGGCTCTTATCATGAGTCTCTTTATTCCCCTCTCCATTGCAACAGTATTTATTGTTGCGCACCGGG
The DNA here is from genome assembly GCA_964573915.1 of Candidatus Woesearchaeota archaeon. Classification (GTDB taxonomy): domain Archaea; phylum Nanobdellota; class Nanobdellia; order Pacearchaeales; family GW2011-AR1; genus JAGVXH01. The sequence continues at coordinate 46,163 of CAZNKX010000001.1, forward strand.
GGAGAACTAAGCGACTCATTCTTGCGCGAGATAAATATAAAGAGGTTGAAAAAGAATTTAC
>CAZNKX010000002.1:0-5098 GCA_964573915.1 Candidatus Woesearchaeota archaeon
GGAGTTGTACGATGAATACGCGAAGTGCGTGTGACTCTATCGGAGGAGATTTTGCATCGGGATATTTATGTACTGCTCCCTCACTTAATACGATTTGTGTTCCGACGACGGAGACCATGTGCGTAGAAGGACTCGACGGTGTTTACTTTCAAGATTCTTGTGGAAATGCGGCGAATATTTATGATTCAGCGAGAGTGAATGATGATTCTTATTGGCAAACGATAATTTCTATAGAGGATTCTTGTAATAGCGAGAGTTCTAGCGGGAATGCAGAAAGTGCAACGTGCGGGAATTGTAATGTATTTCTTGGAGGAATTTGTTCGAATGCGATTGTTGATGATTTTGATGTCAACTATGGGACAAACTATTGTCGCGATGTGACCTGCGAATATGAAGAAGTAACTTACGAGAATGGGGAGAGTTTTTGTCAGTATGATGGAAAGATTGGTGAAGGAGACGATGTCGTCGGGTCACGGCATTGGAAATATGTGTGCAATCAAGGAGATATTCAGATTGAGCCGTGTGAGGATTATCGAAATGAAATTTGTATTCAGCAGAACATAGAAGTTGATGGAGAAGTTGTGTATCGAAATGCTAATTGTGTTGCAAATAATTGGCGAAATTGTATTACGATTAATAGCGAATCTGAATCTCAGGATGAATTGATTAGTGATTGTGAAGCGGCTGTTAACTGCGAAATTTCTGATATTTCTATTGCTGATAACTTCGCATTTCCCGTTTGTACTCCTAAATATCCTGGAGGTTTTGATACGCGAGATGAGAGATACCAAGATACGACTGAACTCATTTGTGGAAAGGCAACACAGACGTGTACGGTTTACCGAGAAGAGAAATTTTTTGGTGGATGTAAATATGTTGCAAATGAAGCGTGTCTTGGATCTGGATTTGGCGAACAAATGAATGATTTTTGTACGAGCCTTGGAGATTGTGGAGGAGCAGTTAATCTTGCGGGAGATTTTGAAAAAAATTATAATATTCGAGGTTCACCCGACCTGAGCTCTGCTTGGGTTGCAAAATTGACAAAGTACGCTCAGCCAATTGCTGGACAATATGCGCCGGTTGAAGATTATAGTGAATATTTGAAGGCTGCAGGGATTTCTTCATTTGGAGGTGTTTCTGAAAATGATATTGGCTCTGATATCTCTACTATTGCGCAAGGTGTTGGAGGAATTGCAACGGCAGTTAGTTATGCGGCTGGACTTTATACCTCTACAGCTACGGGTGCTACCGTCCTTACTGCGACCGAGGCTGCCGCTGCTGCCGTTAGTGCATATGCGGGGGCTGCCATTGGAGCTGCAGTTGGTGCATACGCAGGATTGTTTTTAGCAAAAGAGCTCGGGCTCTCCCCATTTGGAACATTGCTTATGGCGGTTGGCGGTGCGATTGTAGGGGCTGTTATCGGATACTATCTTGCGGCAGGAGTTGCCCTTACTGCGATCCCAGGAATTGGGTGGGCGATTATTATTATCGGCATTGTCTTAATGATCATTGGAGCATTTTTTGCTGGAAGTAGTTGTGACCCCATTGATGTCTCTTTTGAATGTAATCCTTGGTTGCCGCCAGCAGGAGGAGAGAAATGTGAAGAATGTAATAACGATCCAAATGATCCGAATCGAGCGTGTTCTAAATATCGTTGTGAGAGCCTTGGTGCAGGATGCCAATTTTTAAATTATGATGCCGAGAGTGAAGACTATTATGTTTGTGCGAATAGTTGTCAAGATGATCCGAATCCTCCCTTGATTGAACATCAAGCAGGAGTGATTAGTCCTGGACATTCGTATAGTGACGTTACCGACTCAGGATTTAGTATTGTGAGTGAAACTGGGAATGGTTGCGTTGCAGCATACACGAATTTGCAATTTGGAATCAATACGGAAGAGCCTGCACTTTGTAAGGTTGACATTGAGCAAAAGAATTTTGAAGATATGAGTTTTAGCATGGGAGGAAATTATTATCTTTATAATCATACGATGTTCTTTCCCGTTCCTGATCCAAGTCATGGAATTAGTCAAGGGATTAATTGGAATGGAGATTTAACATTTTATGTAAAATGCCAAGATGCATGCGGACATGAAACGCCAAACTTTTACGAGATAGATTTATGCGTTAATCAAGGAGATGATGTTTTTGCTCCTGCGATTACACAAATAGACCCTGCAAGTGATTCACTTGTTAGTTTTGATTCTGATATAACTTTTGTCTCAGTTATGACAAATGAACTTGCAACTTGTAAATGGGATGTTGCCGATAAAGATTATTCTTTGATGGCAAACGATTTTGTGTGTGATGATTTATTTGGACTGCAGTCTTCGCCATTTGGTTATGTTTGCAAAGGAGATTTGCCAACGAGTGAATCGACTAACCAGTTTTATATTCGCTGTGCCGATCAGCCGTGGCTTATTGGAACTCTTAACGAAAGCGATATAAATAGCATGAATGTTGGAACCGAATATATTTTGAAAAAGCCTGCTGAGAAAATCTCCATAGATTTTATTTTGCCCAATGCAAACTTTGAAGTTCCTACAGAAGTTGCTTCCGTTGATTTAGAGGTTGTCACTTCTGGTGGAGGATTGTACCATCACTGTTCTTATTCGTTTAGTGGTTATGAAACGATGATTCCGTTCTTTGAAACTGGTGTTGAAAGAACTCATATTCAGCCCGCACTTAATTTACAGGCCGATTCGTGGACAATCTATGTTGAATGCGAAGACGAACTCGGCGACGTTGCTCGAGAAGAGACTTCATTTGAGATAATTTATGATGATGCGATTCCTTCAATTGCGCGAGTATGGCAAGAAGCGGGAGAAATTTTTATCGTGACTGAAGAGCCTGCCGATTGTCGCTATTCGGTGAATAGTTGTTCGTTTGATTTTGCAAGCGGGAATGAAACGGGTGTTGGGCTTATGCATGTCATTGACGCTGATCTCGGAGAAACATATCATGTTCGATGTAAAGATGACTTTGGCAATGCTCCAACAGGATGTTCGATAAGTGTTGTTGCAGTCTAGGATTTTTGATCTTTTAAAAAGTCATGTATTTTGGTTTCTTAGCGATACGGTTGAGCCGGAAGGCGGAGAACTTGTAGTATTTCAAATTGCTTAGATTTTTGAGTGTTTTAGTAAGTGATTTTAGATAACAAGAATTTATAAATATTAGATTATTAGCAAGACTATGGATTTGGAGCGTGAAAAAAAGGGGCAGGTAACATTATTTATTATTATTGGCGTAGTTATGGTTTCAGTTATTCTTGTGTTCTTCTTAGTTGTTCAGCCTCGATTTTTATCTGATAGGGCTACAAGTCTTGGGTTTGAAGGTTGTGTTGAGGATGCGGTAAGCCAAGGAATTTTTGAACTTGAAAAAACAATTGGTTTTGTAAAACCTGAATTTACGTATGCGTATCAGGGTCAAAAAATTCCCTATCTTTGCTATACGAATGAGTATCTTGAAACGTGCACTGTTCAAAAGCCATTTTTGAAACAACACTTTGAAGAACAACTTACTTCTTTTATTGCAGATAATGTTAATTCTTGTTACAGTAATTCAATCAATAATCTTAAGAGCCAGGGATATGATGTTGTTTCGGGAAATGTCGATTTCCAGATTTATTTTGAGCCGAATTCTGCCAGGGTGAATATCAATGCACCAACAACGGTTGGGGCTGGAACGTTTGAGAAGTTTAATATCCACATTAATTCTCCAATTTATGAAATGCTTATGATTGCAACATCGATTATTCAGAGTGAAACAAAGTTTGGAGATTCCAATACAGATTCCTTGATGTTGTTACACCAAGATTATGTTGTCTTGAAATTAAAGCAAATGGAAGGGACTACAATTTATATTATTAGACATAAGACTTTTGGTGACGAGATAACTTTTGCAACACGGAGTTTAGTATATCCGCCAGGACATTATAATGCTGGATAAAATTACTTAGATATTTAATGTTCTGCATTTTGCGCTTCTTCAAGCGTTTTATGAATTGTTCCATCTGGATGTTCTGCAGGCGTATAAATTGTGTAGAGCTTTAGATCATTTGTTTCAGACGTATTTTTGACATAGTGGTAATTTCCTGCAGGGATAATGATTATGTCGTCTTCTGAGAGATTAAATTCTTCGTCTTCAATTTTAACATATGCGTCTCCCTTCTCTACTCGAATAAATTGATCATGTTCTTCGTGAATTTCTTTTGGAATGTCTTCTTCTGGCTTTAGCGACATCACCACAAGCTGCATATGTTCTGCAGTGTGCAAGACTTTTCGATAATTCTCATTAGAGAGTGTTTCTTCTTCGATGTTTGTTTTGTATCCTGGCATTTTTATTTATCTCTTTTAGATTTTTGATGAGAGCTTGAAAGGTTTAAATAATTTGTGGACAGCAACTAAGCTACTTTTTTCATCCTACATCGATACGTGCATTTAACACAGTTTCCTCCAGTTGGACACTGAGAATCAAAAACTGATATTGGTCCTGAAAAATCTGGTTGATTATTTGTTTGAGAAGGCATGCCATAATTTGCCGACGTTGACCCTTGGAAGGTTGGCTGATTGCCTTGATCGCCATAGCCTTGGCCCATATCAAAAGAATTATTTTCTATTGAATCAATAGAAGGATTATAGCCCGGACCCATAGGGTCTCCCGCATCATACTGAACGGCAGGTCCTGAAGCTTCTGGGCTATACATCGGATTGGTTGCTGGTTGAGGATTATATTCTACCATATTTTTTTCTAGTTGAGACGTTATTTAAGAGTTTAGATAACGCGGTGTACGAGTACATTAGGAAATACATTTGTTTGGACAATAGAATTTATAAATATTGATTTGTAAATACTTCCATGAAAAAAGAATGTGAATATAAGAATTATTTCTCATTTCGATTAGTTATGATTTCATTGTTTGGAATGATTCTCTTTAGTTCCGGTGTTTTTTCCGCAACGAGTGAGCCCTCAGTTTGCTGTGAGAGGACAACAGAAGGCGCACTTTGTGTAAATACTCAAGCGGAGAATTGTGCAAGTGATTCGCTTCAATCTCCAACATCTTGTGAGACAACAAGTTATTGTAAACTTGGGACATGTT
>CAZNKX010000002.1:5198-23176 GCA_964573915.1 Candidatus Woesearchaeota archaeon
CTTCAATCTCCAACATCTTGTGAGACAACAAGTTATTGTAAACTTGGGACATGTTATGATTCAAGTGAGGGGATTTGTATGGAAAATACACCACAAAGCGTGTGCGAGCAAAATGGAGGGACGTGGGATTCTCGAGATATTGAAGAGGTGGCACAGTGTCAATTAGGATGTTGTATTTTAGGAGATCAAGCAGCGTATGTATCACTTGTTCGATGTAAGCAGTTGTCTACTTATTTTGGATTAGAGAATAATTATGATACGTCGATTACTTCAGAAGTTGCCTGTATTGCAACAGCGCAGAGTCAAGATGTTGGTGCTTGTGTTTTTGAGGAAGACTTTGAGCGAATTTGCGAATTTACAACGCGAGATGAGTGTGGTGCAAATGAAGTAGTAGAAGTTGCCGGAGAGGAAGTTTTAAGCGGCAAAACATTTTACAAAGATTACTTATGTTCTGCAGAGGAGCTTAATACTGCGTGTGCTCGACAGGTATCAACGACGTGTAAAGGCGGGAAGGTATATTGGACGGATTCTTGTGGCAATTTAGAAAACGTTTATTCTGCTGATAAAGACAAAAGTTGGAATAATGGACGAGTAGCTGAGCCCGTGGAAGTATGTGAGGCAAATGATGGAAGTGATCCAAATTGTGGAAACTGCGATTATATTTTGGGAAGTAGTTGTGCTGAATGGGAGGGCGTTCTCGGAATTGGAGCCCCCAGCGATGGAGATTACTATTGTAAGGCAAGTGAATGTGTGGATCGAAACGGAGATAAACGACTTAATGGAGAATCGTGGTGTGTGTATGATGGTAAAGTTGGGAATGGTTTAGACCCTGTGGGATCTCGGCATTTTAGAGAAATTTGTATTGATGGGGAAGTCCAAGTTGAGGCATGTAGTGATTTTCGAAATGAGATTTGTATTAGTGGCTCGATTGATACTTCGAAGGGTGACTTTGGAACTGCTGCTTGTCGAGTAAATCGATGGCGAGATTGCACCTTTCAGAAAAACAGAGACGATTGTTTGAATAACGACCAACGAGATTGTATTTGGGAAAATGAAGTTACTGGGCTACAACTCTCGGGCGGAGACCCAAATAGTGGAACGACATTTTCGAATCCTTCGTCTAACGATGGCTTTGGAAACCCGACAGGAGATGGAGGATTCTTTAGTAGTCCTTCACTAGATCCGGATAACGGCATTTGTGTCCCTGGTTTTCCTCCAGGATTAGAATTCTGGGAAGATTCTGGCTCAAATAATGTTTGCGGGCAAGCACGAGGACAATGCACCGTTACTTATGAGAAAGGTTTAATTGATGATAGCTGGTCTGTTAAGTCTGGGGCGGAATGTTTGAGTGAAGATTGGGCAGCTTCGGCAAATAAAGTTTGTGCCGCTCTTGGAGATTGTGGAGGCTATGTAAATTACGTTGGCGAATTTAGTGGAGACGGCTATGAATGGAAATTAGATGGAACTTCAAAAGAGTTTAGTCCGAATACTGAAAATAAGATTAGTTCAGGATTTACCGGCTACATAATTGAAACTATTACTGGCGAAGAAGTTTTGTAATTTTTATTTCTTTCTACAAATTGTATTGACCTAAAGCTTTTTATTATCTAAAGTAATTTAGAAGGTATGGCATCTAAGAATACAAAAAGTGCTAAGCAACCGGAGAAACGACTCATTACAGCTGCGCTTCCCTATATTAATAATATCCCTCACCTCGGCCATATTGTCGGTTCGCACCTTCCTGCAGATATATTTGCACGGTTTTGTCGGGCTAGAGGTTATGAGACCCTTTTTGTTGGAGGTAGTGATGAGAATGGTTCTCCTTGTGAAATTGCTGCTGAAAAACTTAAGGTTCCCATACAAAAATTCTTAGATACACTCTATGAAGAACATCGAAAAATCTATGAATGGTTTGGAATATCTTATGATAATTTTTCTCGAACCTCGCGACCAATCCACCATACAACAACAAAAGAAATTTTTAAAAAAATTTATGATAGTGGATTTATTACTGCTGGGAAAATTCCTGTTTTTTATTCGTCTTCTGAGGATCGATTTTTAGCGGATAGATATGTTATTGGGGAATGTCCTAAGTGTGGTTATGAGAAGGCTAATGGGGACCAATGCGAGAGATGTTTGGAGATGCTGGAGCCAACCGCCTTAATTAATCCAAAATCAACACTTACAGGAAATTTGGTTGAAATACGGGAAGTAGAACACCTTTTTTTAGATTTGAAGAAATTATCGCCTGAATTAAAAAAATGGATTGGTAAACAAAAACAGTGGCGACGACAAGTTTCGAGTTTAGCGCTTGGTTGGATTAAAGAAGGCCTTCGCCCCCGGGGGATAACTCGTGATTTAAAGCATGGTGTTTCAGTTCCACTTAAGGATTTTACTGATAAAGTCTTTTATGTATGGTTTGATGCGCCGATTGGATATGTAACAGCTACGAAGGAAGCTCTCCCAAACAAATGGGAAGATTTTTGGAAAAAAGACTCTGCCAAAACGTATCAATTTTTAGGAAAAGACAATATTCCATTCCACACTCTTTTTTGGCCCGGAGTAATTATGGCGCACGGAGAACTAACACTACCTTATCAGATTGTGGGGCTTCAATATCTTATCTATGAAGGGGGGAAATTTTCCAAGAGTAAGAAACATGGTGTCTTTTGTGAACGCCTTCCTGAATTAAATCTTTCTGCAGATGTTTGGAGAGCATATTTGACGCAAATAATTCCTGAAACGTCGGACTCTGAATTTAAATGGAATGAATTTAGAGAGAGAATTAACTCAGATATTTTAGGGAATCTTGGAAACTTTTACAACCGAGTTTTTACTTTTATTCAGAATAAGTTTGAAAGCTCCATTAAGAAACCAGGGAATCTTGAATTTGATGCGAGAGATAAAAAATTGCTTGCATCATTAGAGAAAAAATCTTCGAAGATAACGAAATATTTAGAAGCATGTGAAATTAGAAAAGCTTTTTTTGAGATATTATCTTTATCCTCGGAAGGAAATAAATATTTTAACGATACTGAGCCGTGGAAGACGATTAAAGAAAATCCAAGTGAAGCAAATCGGAGGCTTTATTTATGTGCAAATTTGGCACGGTCACTTTCCATTTTTATTGCGCCGTTTATGCCAAGCATAGCTGAGAAAGCTTGGAAACAAATAGGATTGAAGGGAAAAGTGGATGAAGTAGGAAGTTGGGATACTGCAAATTCATTAGAAATTTTAGATAACCATACGATTGGAAAGGTTGAACCATTATTTAAGCAAATTAGCGACGAAGATATTGAAGAGTATAAGGCTATTGTTGCAGAAGGAAAAGAATTAGAAGATTTGTTTTAATAATAATTTAGAGAGTTTTCACTTCTCTTGAATAACAACAAACCGAAACCTTTAAATAATTTAACTTCTTAGAATAATTATGAAAAATGGTAGCAAATTAGTTAGAAATGCTGGACTTGTTGGGCTTCTTGCTGGAAGTATGGCTCTTAGCGGATGTGTTGCTCGAGAAGGACATCGTGCACGGTTTGATGGACCCTCACTTGTCGCAGAGGGTGGAAATTTTATGAGACATCTTTTGTTTGAATGGGGTAGTGGTGCGGTAAATCCTCAAAGAACTGAAGTTTATGTTAATGAAGCAAGTAGCGGCTCGGCGAAAGATTCAGGGTATTTTAAATTGGTTGGCATTGCATGGACAGACTATAATAATAACGGAGAATGTTCTAAATCTGAAGCTGAACTGGGCAGAAAAATTTTTGATTCTGGAAAGAAGATCTATCTTGGAGGAAATAGAAACCTCGGCGTAGGGGTTCTTTCATCAGATACTTCGAGCCCCGTTAAATACACTTTGGAAAATATGGATGGGGAAAGAGTTTCTTGGGGAAGGCATTCTCCCACAATAGGGATTACTACGACGAATAATAAACGGAGTCCAATTTATTCAGGAAATTTTATGGATGATTTTAATGGAGTAATTAATGAAGAGGGAGATGGAAGATATCTTTTAACTGCACGACAAAGAGGTGGCAAGGTAGATACATTAGAATTAGAATTTCATGAATCAGGCATAATCAAAAAGAAACCAAGAAAATAAATTATTTCTTAAGAATACTTTTAGACAACAGAATTTATAAATAACAAAACATATAATTCTCTATGAAAAAAGAGTCAATTAGCGTTTTACAAAAAACATTTAGTGGTGTTGAAATTTCTATTTTATTACTGTCTATTTTTTCATTCTCATTTGCTGCATATTCTACCGAATTAGTTAGTGCTGATTTTTGGGAAGATTTTCTTGGAAACTTTGGTGAGACGGCAGGAGAATTTGGTGCGAGTGCTGATTTAGAAATTGCATCAAATACACCTGTAGATTACGGAGGTTTAACAGATTCTGCTCAATTTCTCTCAGAGTTTTTTGGTTATACTAAGGGAAGTCTTCCCGATGCTACTGTTTCTGGTTTACAGTATGCTGTTGTTGCATATTTTGCAGGACAGCTTGTAGGAAGTTTACTTGGATTTGATGAACAAGAAACTGATGCGTTGTCAACTTCTCTTGCTGCAGGAGCGTTTGTTTACAAAGGACTTGCAACGTATACTGAGTTTGGTGGCGGTACTGGGCTCTTCGCGACTGAAGGATCGAGTGCGGTCCTTGGAGCAGGAGGCTGGGGACTTGTCGTTGCTGCAGTTGTTTTTGTTGTAATGTATGAAGATACAAAAACCGAAGTTGTCACATTTAGTTGTCTTCCGTGGCAAGCGCCCAATGGTGGAGAGAATTGCGAAGTATGCAATGATGATGATCTTCCTTGTTCAGAATATCGATGTAAGAGTCTTGGACAGGCTTGTGAATTATTAAATCAAGGAACTGAAGAAGAGGCTTGTGTAAATGTTCATGTCAACGATGTTAATCCGCCCGTAATTCGTCCTCTCGAAACCGAGTTGAGTTCTGGACATGCTTACACAGATATCGAACATAATCCCCCAAGCCCTGGATTTAGCATTGTTAATTTAGAAAGTGGGGATGGCTGTCTTAAGGCATTTACTCCGCTTGCCTTTGGGGTGGAAACTGATGAGCCGAGCCAGTGTAAAATTGATTTTGAACAAAAAGATACTTTTGACCTCATGAGCAATTATATCGGTGGGAAAAATCTTTATTCTTATGAACATATTGAACAATTCATTCTTCCTAATGCTGAATCGTTTGCTAATTCGTCTATCGTATTAGAGAATGGAAAAGATTTGACGTTTTTCCTTCGATGCCAAGATGCAAATGGTAATGAGAATGCTGCAGAATATGCAGTTAACTTTTGCATTGATCCGTCTCCAGATACGACGCCTCCAAAAATTGAAGCGACATCTATTTTGAATACTGGGTGTATTGCTAAAGACCAAACTAGTGTGCCCATGGAATTTTATATTAATGAGCCGTCAAACTGTAAATGGGATACGCAGGATACGACGTATGATTTAATGGATAATGAAATGAGTTGTTCGACGGAACTGTATCAAATTAATTCCCAACAATTATTTACTTGTAAGACGACGCTGACAGGAGTTGATCGGGATGGGACAGATTATTATATCAAATGTAAAGATCAGCCAAAAAAGGAAGATAATTTTAGAAATGAAATGGCGGAGAGCTATTTATTCAACTTGCATGGAAGTACGGGCCTTACTATGAAAAATTTACAACCAAACGGAACTATCTTTGGAGCGGTTAGTCCTGCCCCAGTAGAGTTGTATGCAGAAACTACATTTGGATGTGATGAGGGACGAGCAATTTGTCTTTACTCTCTTACGGGAGACGATGGAGATTATATTCAGTTCTTTGACACTGATACTGCTGATGGAATCCACACTCAACCACTCAGTTTACTTGAGGGAGAGCACACCTTCCATGTTTCCTGTGTTGATTCCGGGGGAAATCTTGCGGAAGATGTGATCAACTTTAATGTAGAAATTGATGAAAATGCTCCGGTGATTGCTCGGGTGTACGAGGAAGAAAATTTACTAAAAGTCGTAACAGTTCGAGACAGCGAATGTTCATATAGCCTAAATTCATGCGACTTTAGTTTTAGTGAAGGAACAGAGATGCCCTTTGCGAATACGACGGTTCATGTGACTGAATGGAATAAAGAGAATACTTACCATATTAAGTGCCGTGATGAATTCTTAAATGAAGAAGCTGATTGTAGTTTGATTGTGAAGCCAATTACTAATTTTTTATAAAATTATTTTTGAAACCTTTAAATAGTTTTGATGACTCCTATTTTGTGAGGTGTGCAATGAGCATTTTAGAGGGAAATTTGAAGAGCAAATTTGAAAAACGAGGACAGCAAGCGATTGGCATGTCTTTTGGAATGATTTTTGCAATTTTTTTGATTATTGTTTTTGTCGTCGTTGCATTCATTTCGATTAAACATTTTCTTTCCCTTGGACAAACTGCGACAGTTGGAGCATTTTATGGGGATTTGCAAACTGCGGTTGACGATGCGTGGAATGGACAATCGAGTTCTTCTGAATTTACGATACGACTGCCTGATGCAATCACACAAGTTTGTTTTGCCAATTTATCTGGACAAATAACCAATGGACCTGCATATAAAGAAATTGAAATTTACGAACTTCAAGATGCGAATACTTTTTTAATTCCGCCCGGCGAAGTTAGAGAGATTCCTCCTTGGAAATTGACGCGCCATCTTGATATTGCTGCGATCACTTTCGACGAGAACCCTTATTGTGTTGATGCAACAAAAACGATTACTATTAAAAAAGGATTCTACGATAAATTCGTTTCAATCGTTTAGGACTATGAAAGTTATTTATTCCCGAGGACAATTTAACTTTACATGGCTTTTTGCAATTATTGTTGGAAGCATGATCTTCTTTTTAGCAATTTTTGCAGCGCTCCAATTTGGAAACTCACAACGAACGGCGGTCGACTCTTCGGTTGCAAAAGAACTCAACATTTTAACTAATCCCTTACAAGTTGGTTTTGGAGAAGCGAGTTATGGTTCAATTATTTTTAACAAAGAAACGAAAATTTTTAATACTTGCTTTGAGCCTGCGCAAGATTTTGGAAGAAATGAATTATCTGTTGCTACTCGTTCAAACATTGGCGAAGAATTTAATACTCCGGGGATCTCGACGAAAACTCCAAACAAATATATTTTTTCTGAAGAACGGGTCATCGGAGAAACATACTATATTCTTTCCAAGCCATTCTTTCTTCCCTATAAAATTAGCGACTTACTTTTTATGAGTTCTAAAAATTATTGTTTTCGTGATACTCCCGATGAAATTAAAGATGAATTAGAAAGGCTTAACGTGCCAAACATCTTTTTGGAAGGATGTTCGACGGATGACTCTGTTCAAGTTTGTTTTGGCGAAGGAGCAAATTGTGATATGAAAGTATTTGGGACTTGTAGTGATTCGACGTGCGATGACCTATTTGAAACGGGAAAAGTTCTTAAAGATGGAGAAAGTCTTGATTACTCGGGAAATTTATTGTATGGGGCAATATTCTCAGATAAGGATTTGTATGAATGTGAAGTTAAGCGTCTCCTATACCGTAGTCAAAAAGTGACTGAGATATTCATCAAGAAAATTGATTTGATGGGTAGTCGAGGATGCAATTCAAATTTAAAATCTTACCTTCTTATTTTTGCTAATAATTTGGAAGGCGCCTCAATGGAAGACTTGGCCGCACTTTATTCTTTTGGAAGAGATATTGATACCATAAATGATAAGGAGCATTGTAGCGTATGGTGATTTTTAAAAATCGAGGTCAGATGAAGATTCAGCAGATGGCATTTATGCTTGTTGGAGTATTTTTCTTTTTCATGCTTGTGGGGCTTTTTCTTATTCGAGTCCAGCTTGGAACAATTACTGAGACAGTGGAGCGTTTAGAGCAAGAATCTGCAATTGAATCTTTGGAAGTAATTGCAAGCATGCCTGAACTTAATTGCGATTCTGTGACCTCTCTGTGCCTTGATAGAGATAAGCTTGGAATACTTTCAGGCGATACGATCTATTCTGATTTTTGGCCTGTTGCGTCGATTAAAGTATATCTCGTTAGTTCTGAATTTGAGACAGAAATTCTATGTCCAGAAGTTAACTGTAATTATTATGAAATTTTTGATAATGGTCAAACAAATAAAAAAGAGGTTTCTACATTTGTTTCGGTTTGCGAGACCGCCACTGAATCTGGATATGTATATGATAATTGTGAAGTAGGTAAATTAGTTGTAGGAGTGAATATGCAGGAGGAATGAGGATGAAATGGTAAAAAAGATTTTTGGGAAAGGGGGAAAGGAAGGACAGCAAGAAATTGTAGGCTTTGTCTTGATTGTCGTTCTTGTAATGGTGGGCCTTATGGTTTTTTTGATTATTTCTATTCAGCAACCGACTGTTGAAAAAAATAGCGTGGCAGTTGAGAATCTTTTGAATTCAATTATGATGCAGACGAGTGGATGTGCGCCGAGTTTTGTTCCCAATTATGATGACTATGAAAACTTATTTTCTAGCTGCTATCGTGGAAAAATGTGCTCTAATTTGAATGAGCCTTCATGCGATTATCTAGAAAGAACATTAATTGATCTTTTGGAGACCTTGGTCAAGACAGAAGCAACTGTTAGTGCCTATCAACTTGATTTTGTAAAAAAAGATGATGAAGGCGAGGTTGGAATTATGAGGATCTTGGAGGGAAATTGTCCTGGCGTTATCACCTCGGCTCAAAAAACACTTATTTCTAACTCAGATAATTTGGTTATCCGACTTAGCCTTTGTAAAAATTGATAACCTTAAATGTTGATTTCGATATTTAGCTTATCGAGAGTTAGAATTGGACGCAGTGAGGCTCGTTTTCCAACTTTCTCTTCAACAAAATCGATGAAACCAAACCTTTCTAAAACTTTAATGTCTTTTCGCACTGATTTAAAATCTCTTTTTAAAAGCTTGGCTAGCCCATAAATTGAAGAAGGTTTTTTTGATTTGAGAACGATTAGGATTCGTGACTTTTCGTTACTAAGAAGTGTCCTTAATAATTTAATATCAGAGAAATCGTACGATTTTTTTTGTCCGATAAGTTTTGCAACGAAAGTTTCCTTATTTGCATTAAGATCAACATAAACCGTTTTTATTTTCTTTTTTTGCGCCATATTATATCTGGGGTAAAACTATTTAGATATATAAACTTTATCTTTTTTAAATATGAGTTATTTTAGACCCCTTATTTGAATAAGAAATTTTCTTTCCAAAAATATTTTGAATGTTTTTATGATTATTTTCTAGTAACAGCAGGTCATTTATAAATAAACCGCCTAATTTTGCTTTTTTTGACGATATTTTTGAAAAAATCTGGGGGCAAACTTTATAAAGAAAAAAAATATTGTTATGATGCGTTATTGTTTACAATAATGCTCTCTATGGTCTTCGGACTATTTAGAAAAATAGGGATTACAACTTGTAACACTCCCTAGTTATGAGATACCTTGCCAGACTATTAGAAATGTCGAATCTGGAAATGTCCGGAGCCACGAATGTGGCGGCTAAACTAGTGGTGCTGAAAGGAGGTTTAATAAAATAATGAATAAAATATTTAAGAAAGCTACAACTGTTTTGGCATGTGCTGCTTTGACAGGATTTACGATGGGAACTGCTTTTGCGGCTTCTTATCCAGATCCCTTCACAAGTAATACTGCCGTTGTTGTTGGTTCTAATGCTGCCGTTTCTGATTCTACAAATGCTGCTTTGATTGTATCTGATTTGGATGCAAATGCTGCAGGATCTGTTGGGACCGTTACTGAGACGAGTGGAGATGTTGTTTCATTGGATACCGGTTCTACCCGTATCTTTTTGAACACTTCTATTAATACTGCTAAATCTATTTTAACTAAAACGGATTTGCCCGTAGTTCTTGAAGACGCTACCTTCTCTGGAAATGTAGATGCTAAATTAACATCTACAATTACTATTCTTGGGGGTGCTGCTGCAGGTGCTGGAGGCTCAAATAAAGTAATTTTTGAAAGGCAGCCAAGTAGTAGTGATGAACCTACGGTTGGTTTAAGTCTTGGTGGCTCAACACAGGCTTTGTATAACGTTTCTTTCACAAGTAAGGCGATTAACTTTACCCATGCTGATTCAGAAGGGGAAAATATCCAATTATTTGGAAGAGATTTTGTTGTAAGTACTGCTACAGATACTACTTCGATAGTATTATTTTCTTCAGCGTCTGAAGTTAATTTAGTTGCCGGAGGACCTAATGCTCATCCAACAACTACTGTTGAGATCGATGGAGTTTCCCATAACGTAGAGTTAGTTACAGGAACAAGTACTACTGCTACCATTGCAATCGATGGTGAGAGTAAGGAAGTTACTGAAGGTAGTTCTAAGAAGATTAATGGTATTGATGTTGCTGTAAAATCTGTTACAGAATCTACAGCCTTAGATACTGTTACTGCAACAGTTCTTGTTGGTTCTAATAAACTTACCTTTACAAATGGACAAGCGGTTACACAAGGTTCTGATGATGAGAACATTGATGGAACTAAAGCCCATATTACTGGAGGTACTGGTGCCGTTACAAAGTTAACTGTTGAAGTTTATCGGCCAGACTCGAATAACGATGCTGTTCTTCCAGGACAATCCTTTGTGGATCCAGTCTTTGGAAGTTTTAAGCTTGATTTTGCTGGGATGAACATTCCGTTAGATTCTGATGATAGAAGCATAGTTTCTGTTTCTTCTTCAGGCGATAAGGGAGTTGAAGTTACTATGACTCCGGAAGGAGGCGAAGAAAAATCAATTGATTTTGCCTACAATAATAGTGGTCAAATTTTCTTAGGAAATACGAATAACGAGACCATTGGAGTTATTGAAATGGCAAATATCTCTCGAGTTACAGGAAAAGGCAGTGATAGATTTGTTGTTCTTGGAAATGAAGAATACGGACACCTATTAGAGCTTACCCAATTAACAAATAGTTCGAGTACAGATTATACCAAAGATAAGGTTCGATTAACTGATGTATTCAGTGGTGATAACTACGATGCAACATTTACTTCGGAAGGTACTGGTACTATTTCTGTTGATGGTAAATCGTATACAGTTAGAATGAGTGATACCGGAACTACGACTGACGAAGAATTATATGTTCAGTTTAAATATCCGACAGGAGACTCTGCTGATGAGACGAACTTTATCGTGTACCCAACCATAAAGATGGAGGGCGGTGCTCTTCTTGCGTTCTATGAGCCATTGGTGCTTAATATGTCCAAGTTGAATGGTACTACCGAATCTGGAGACAGCGGAACTGCCGTATTTAAATTTCCTGATGGAGATGGATATACCAGTATTACTGCAACTTATACGGGAGCAAGTAATGGAGCTGCAGGTTTATGGACCATTGGAGGCAATTTAGTAAATCTAACTGCTACTGGAGCAAATCATTCTTCAGTTACTGTTGGTAAGTTGACATACAACTTTACTGGTACAGGAACTGTTAATGAAACCAAGCTATATGTTACAAATCCGGAATCTAGTTCAAGTGCTAATCTTTTAGGACCTGGTTTAATTATCTTTGAAGAAAAGGATGATGCAAGTAACTACGAAGTAATTGTCGTAGAGACTGAACCTAACCCTGCTGGAACTGGAACAAATGGTTACGGATTTAATGACGTGATGTTTAGTGCAACTACTATGTATGAAAAAACTATGAAAGATAGTGACTTCACACAAAACGTTGACCTATTCGGTGTTCTTGCTACAACAGATGGAGACGATTCTGATCAGAAGAAGTTAACCATAGCTATTCCAGATAACCAGATTTATGCCCAACTTTTCATAGGAGAAGCTTCTTCAACTGTGGGAGGTAGTGCTGGTGCCATTACTGTAATGGACACTGCTATTGCTGATGCTGCTGGAATGAATTTAGTGGTTGTTGGTGGCTCTGCTATCAACTCTGTTGCTGCTAGTCTACTTGGAGGTGCTTACAGCGAAGGAGCATTTACTGCTGCTACTGGTGTAGCTGCGGGGGAATTCCTACTCCAAACATTTGATTGGTCTGGAAACTCTGCTCTTTTAGTTGCTGGATATCACGCTGAAGATACGACGAGGGCTACTGCTTATTTGCTTAACAATGATGTTGATACGACAGTCGGTATGAAGTACAAAGGTACATCTGCTACTGAAGCTACGTTAGTTGTTGCATAAGTCATAAACCAAAATAGGGATTATTTCCCTTTTTTTTCTTTTTTTTTAGTTTTCTTTTTTTCGCTTTTTGCCGAGAGGCCTTAGGGATTTGTATAGTATAGAAATGGTTTTAAATGAGCAATGGTGAATAGAAATATGCTTGAGAAAATTAAAACTCAGAGTGAGCGGGACCGGAAGCGTCGACAGAATCAATTAATCGTTGGAATTGTGATGATTGGAATTTTAGTTCTTTCGACAGCAGGATTCTCTCTTCTTAGCTCAGATAATTCCGGATCTGGAGGAAGTGACTCTTCGGGAACCGTTACTGAAAATGGATATTCATTTACCAACTACCAGGGCCAATGGGCATTGAATTATGGTGGAACTGAAATTTTATTTAATTATCTGCCTTCAGAAGTGGTCGATGTTTTAATAGAGGGAGAATTTGATGCGAGTTCTTATCTTGGCTCAACTCTTTATTTTGTTGGCGATGGAGGGGCTGCACGAAATAAGATTTTGCAAGTCTTAGGAAGTTATGCATCGAAATATCAGAATGCGTGTCTTGAAGGATACTCCTGTGAAGCTGACTTACCCTCGAAGAATTGCAATGATAACCTTATTGTTTTTGATACTGGCACATTTATAGAAGGAGGAGAGAGGATTTATGAAGATATTGATTTGGGTGAGACAAAAATTATAAGGCAGGATAACTGCGTCTTCATTGGAGGAGACCAACTTCGAAGTGTGGAAGCATTTTTATATAAAACACTTGGAGTTATTAATTAGAAATGGAAGACGAAAAAAAAGATAAAATAGAAGATTCTGGAAATGTAGAAAAAGAATTTGGCGAGGAGTCTGTCTCGAAAGAGAATCTAGGTGAAAAAAGCTCTGAAGAGTTTACTTCTGAGAGGGAAAATGAAAATATCGAAGCTGATAGAGAGGAAGAGAGGAAGAGAGAGGAACTTGAGAAAAGAGGAGAAGAAAATTCCCCTTCTAAAAATCCATCAGACCAAGGCGGTGGCGAAGATAAAAGATTAATTGGAAAAGAAGAAGCCCAGTTGGTTTGGTTTTTTGTAGTTGTCGGCGTTGTTTTTGTGTCGTTTTTAATTCCCTATTTTTATCTCGAGGGCTTGAAACAGTTCGAGTATAAAGGTGTTGACTGGGTAGTCGAAGACTTTGCAGGAGGAGATATTTTTCATGGACAATTCCTCTCGATTAATAAAGAAGACTTGTTATATAACCTCTATGTTCGAAATGATCCACGGGAAAGCGATACCCTGATTGATGCAGAGTTTGGGCATTTTACTGTTGGAGGACATATCTCAGTTAGTCAAGAAATTGATACTGTTTGTCGAGGACAGGAGGTTACCCGAATGCTCGTTGATTTGGGAGCATTCTTACTCTCAGGAATTGGAATGGATCAAGTAAATGCTTCCTCGCATAATGAAGAATATGCTCTTCAAACTAATATAGAGTATGTTGATTGTAATACTTTTGAAAATCAAACGATTGTTAAACTCCTTAAGGGCAACGAATCTTCAATTACTCAGTCTGTTGAAAATCCTTTTTGCTATACCATCACTATTGCTGATTGTAATGATATCGTTCCGATAGAAACATTTATGGTAGAATCGATTGGAGCATTTAATGAGCGAGATATTTTTGCCCCTGTTGAGAACACTTCTAATGAAAGTGTTAATTAATTAAGAGTTACGACTATTTCTTTTCCCGAGCACGGCTTTTTGTCTTTTTGTGACTTTTCTTTTTTGTTGCACCCTTAACGCGTGTAAAAACTTAAGATCCGAGTAAAATGGAGTTTCCTTTATCCGATAGATTTTGACGAGGAGGACCCAAATTCCGACTACGAAGAGAACTGAAATAAAATTATAGAATAACCAGTGGATAAAATCAAAGCTTGCAAGGTCCGTGATATTTACAAGGAAAACTAATCGTGCGATGTTTGCTGCGAAGAGCAAGAGAAATGCAATTGAGATTATTTTTATTCTTTTAGTTACTTTTATTCTTGGAATCGACATTACTAAAATAGTCAATAGATAAAAGGCTGAGCCCGCCACGCATGCAGGAATAATATCTATTGCTAAACCTTCCATTAGAATTCGGTTTCCTATAACTTGCGTTTTTTGTGTTAGCGTTAAAAAGAAATTAAGCGTATGGACGGTGAGAGGAGTTAGAATTTTATAGAAAATCGCGAGGTTTCCTATACTTAAGATAACTAGAAAAAGATATCTGGAGAAAACGCTTTTTATTTCATGATTAATTGAAGTATTATTTTTCATCCTGGGATCCGAGGCGTTCGCTCGTCCCTTTGAGGAATTATTTTTGAGAATTGATTTTTGAATTGTCTTTCCCATACATACGCCTAGTAATTGCGATTTAAAAAAGTTGTTAATTAAGTAATTAAAAATAAATCGGGGCAGGTTAAGAAGAAGAAAGAATTAAAATTCTGCTGGAGCACTTCTTCGAGAAACTCGTACGATTAAAATCAAGATGATTAAAATCAAGATTGCTGTGATTCCAATAATTGAATACGCTGAGTTTGAGCTCAATTCTTCGAAAAGACTTTGCTTAACTTCTTCTTCAGCAATATTTACTGAAACTGATTGAGAGTATTTTTCTCCAAGAGAAAGCGTTACAATATTGAATGTTTGTGAGCCTGCAGCGCTTGGGAGTAGTTTGATTGTTACTTCCTTACTTTCTCCTTCTTCTAAGCTAAATGTTTGAGGAGTTACACTCACGACATTTGCCCATGAATCAAGACCTTCTACGCTTACAATGTAATCTGCTTCTTCTCCATTGTTTGTAATTGTTGTTGTAATTGTTAATTCTTCTTCAACTTTCGCTTCAGAGTCAAGTACTGCATTGATGCTTGGATCAAGAGCTGAGCATTCGATAACTTGAAGGATGAAATCCATATTTCTATCTAAATCGTCTTCGGAGTTTGCGTCATAGTGAAGATAGTTTAATTCTTCGCTGTCCTTGTCATCATCGTACAAGTAGTAGCTTACTACACTTAGTTTATAGTTTTGCTTTGATGCCGTTTCCGGTACCTCGAAGTTGAAAGTTGCAGTCTTTTTCTTTCCCTCATTAAGACTTCCCACAGAAGTATATTCGAGGATTCCTAAATCTTTGTTGTAAATGCTCACCAATACATTTTCTTCTTTATCGATTCCGATATTGTATACGGGGAAATTTAAACTCACTGTTGATCCGCAAGTTGCAACAATAAAGTCGTCTAAATCAGAATTTTTTACAATAATTCCTTCATCTTCTTCTCGAACGATGTCGAATTCGTGATAAAACTCACTGTTTGCGCTATTTTCAAAATCATTTGAATGAGAAACACATTCGTTTTCTTCATCATTTTCTGAATATGCCTTAATATACATTCTATAAGTCCCATCTTCGATGTCCGCTGCAATTTCCTCAATGATAAATTTGTCAATTTCAGAATCATCATCTCGAATTCTTCCAAAATCAATTTCTTCATCCTTAAAGTCAAAATCACTTGTAACATCATTTCCCTGATCATCTAAAACCATGATTTCACTAAGCACATTATTTACATCATCAGTGTTATGGTTGTTTTCAATTTCAATTTCAATTTCAATTTCGTCTAAGGGTTGCCATTCTTCATCATCTCCCTCACCTAAATTGCTAATTGAAAAATCAGAGATTTCTAAGCTCCCTACTTCTTCTGCGATACAGAATGTTTCTTCTGGTTCTGTGGTTACTTCATAGTTTGCTGAAAAAGATACTTCGATTGTTCCTTGAAGTTCTCCAGCATCATATACTTCTGCGATTATCTTTTTTGCGACTGCGCCTTCAAATACCGAATTAATAGTTAGAGTTGCGGTAAAATTCATTTCTCCTAGTTCGTCAATTATTGTTCCATTGGCTGGGAGTGTAGTCCATGATGCCTCAGCATCATTTGTAGTATCTTGTACCCATCTTAATTCGATAGGTAGATTAGTACCACCTACCTGAAAATTATTTGTAACTAATACCTGAACATCATAACTATTATCCACCGTTACTTCACTTGGCAAATTTTCACTAGCAGTCATTGTAACACCATCAACAGTTGCTGCAATAAATCCTACGCTCAAAAGTAAAACTGTAAAAATTACAAAACTCAAAATTTTGTTTTTTGTTTCCATGTTGTAATTTTGTAATTACTACACTTTATAAAGTTTTTGGTAATGTGAAATTTGCGAGTTGGAGAATTGAAAGCATTTATCTCCCAAAATTTTGATTTTATCGACGGTGGAGAGGGAAGGTTTTTGTCAAAATTTATGAAAATGTTGTTAACCATATATTTATATATTTTAGATTATTTCATTTTTCATGGTTAAGTCACGAGAAAATTTAATTGGAGCATATGCATTTTTGTTTGGTGTCGTCTTGGCAATTATTTTTGGTTTGTTTAATAGTTCACTTGAGCAAGCAGGAGGAGTTTTTTATTCTGCGCTTGTTGTGATTGGTCTTGTGGTAGGATTTGCTAATATTAATGATAAAAATTCCCAAACATTTCTCTTGGCGAGCATTTCTTTAGTGATTGTTGGTGCTCTTGGAGATGATCCTTTGATATTTATCGCGAAAAACAATTATGTTGTAGGAGTTCTTCGAAATATTTTGGTGTCGCTTCTTGTCATGTTTGTTCCGGCGACAATTATTGTAGCTTTGAAGACTGTTTTTGCAATGGCAAAGATTTAGTTTGCGAATAGCTTTGTAAAGAATTTGACTCTATTATATAAGATAAGGATTGTGAAGCGTTTATTTTTTTAGACCTAAACTTCCGATTGGTTTTCTCCACGCAACAAATCCTAAAATGACTAGGTGTGCAATTCCTCCAATTCCTCGAAGGAAGACGTCGGTTAGAGGAATGAGTGCTAGGGGTCCTGGATAATGGAGTTCTTCGAATACTCTCCATGTTGCAATCATTCGAAGGACGAAAAGGGCGCCCCATCCAAGTATTGGAACGAGATATAGAAAGACAAGCGCCCAGTGAAATCCTCCGATTTCTAGGATCAAAGAGGTTCTTGCAAACGGAATCCACGCAAGGTATGTCTTGTCATAATTCACATTTTTACCAATTTTTGACCACACAAGACCGAGATAGATAAAATATCCGCCAAGAAAGAGTATTACTGCAAGCGCAAAGAATCCTGCAATTCCTGCAAAGAATAAACCTCCAACGACTTCTTGGAGACTTGGAGACTGACTTATTGATTTAATTGCGTTGCCTATAAAACTCACCATAAGTTAATTGAGTAAAAAGAGTTTAATAAGGTTTAGGAAGAATTAGAGTGCCTAGAATCGTTCAAGTTCATCACTTTTTGGTTTTTCTACTTGTTCGACTGCGCCTTTTTGGATGTCGAAAACTTTTGAAGGTGTTGCAATGACTACATTTTCTCCAAATCCGGCAATTTTTCCTTCAAGTGCTTCAACAGTCTTTTTGATTTTTGAAATTGCTCGTCTTAATTCTATAGTATCTTTTGATTTTAGAGGTTTAATATCGATTACTGCAATGGAATATCCTTCTCGAAGGCAATTAAGGATAGGGTGTATGTCTTCATAAACTTTGAGTGTAAATGTTTTGATGTAGACTTTTGAATCTGATTTTTCCTGTTCTAAATCGATTTCGATAAAGTCTTGTTCGACCTCTTCATCGCCATTGCCCATCATCTTTTTGAATTTATCAAATACCATATAGTGATTTGAGACTTTTGGTATTTAAATATTTATGTAGTCGAGCGTTTATCTTG
>CAZNKX010000002.1:23276-29837 GCA_964573915.1 Candidatus Woesearchaeota archaeon
TAGTGATTTGAGACTTTTGGTATTTAAATATTTATGTAGTCGAGCGTTTATCTTGGAAAAATTGAGAGATTGTAATGAGAAATTGTCGAAGAGAAATATTATTAGAGATTGTAATAATCTTTATATATTATTCTTTGTTAGGAAGTTTATGTTTGAGAAAATTCGTGAAGCTTATCGAAATGGGAGGGAGGCTAGATACATTCAAATTGGAATGGAAGTGATAAGAGATCCTTGCGATTCCCTAAAATTTTATGAGATGGCGGAAGAGTTAGAAAGACCAAACCCAAGGCATATTTCTGAGCTAAGGGCTAGATGGGAGGAAAAAGCCTTAAAATTGGAAGGAAAGTTAGACAAAATTCAAAAAAAACCCCGAGGAATTTTTGAAAGAATTTCTTATAATTTAGGTTATATTGAAGCAGGGCGCGGTTAATTAAAACTTACCCTTGGATTTCTTTCATCACTTCTTCTCTGACTGACTCCATTTTCTCAGAGAATTCTTTTTCTTGAGAATCAATTGTTTTCATTCGAGTTTCTAAGAGTTCTTTTTTCTTTTTCATGTCTTCTAAAATATCTTCTTTTGTTGACTTGATTACGACTTGATTTCCGATAATTCGGGAGACTTCTCCGGATGTTTTTTCAATTTCTGTAATAATATGCTCGGTTTCGTTTATCTCCATACTAAAGGTGTTTTTTTGCATAAGTAGTTGTTGGAATGACTGTTCCATCATCTGTAATTCTTGAATTTTTCTTTGAATGTCTTCGCTTAAATTTGCAAACGGATTTCCTGGTGCTGCTGGAGCATGGTCGTGTCCTTCATGATCGTGGTCATGATTACACTCGGGTCCGTGTACATGTTCTTCAGTATTGTTTTGATTTTTTTCCATTTTAATCTGATGTTACTGTTTTCATTTTAGTTCGCGGTTTGAAAAAAATTCTTGAGCCGCAATCAGGACATACAAACCTTTTGTTTAAATCTTCTGATTTGATTTTACTTCCACAATGGAAACATTTGTATGCCGACATTTTATTTTTTATTTTTGAGGGTTTTTAATTGTTTTGATTGGACTCATTCCAAATGGAATACTCCACCGGCGAATCGCTTCTCACACTTTTTGCATTCCCAAATAGCTTTTTCTTTTCTTTTTGCAGTTCCCTTGCAGAATGGACAATTTTGCTTTATTCGTTGTTTTTTTTCAACAGCGATAAGCTTTTGCTTGACTTTTCCGTATCCTGCTCCGAATCTTCCCGCTGCTCCGATTTTTTTCTTCTTTACTGCCATTTTTGTTTTTTGTAATTGTTTATTGAGATGGGACTTATCTCATGATTTGCATCTCGTAACGGATTTTTTATTTTCCGTTACTCGAAGCGAATCATTCGCCCCAGACGTTGAACTTCGTTCAAATCTGTGCGGGTCCTATGGGACCACCCAGATTTGAACTGGGGTCGCGAAGTCCCAAACCTCGAATCATACCAGGCTAGACCATGGTCCCGTGAGTTTATGGTGAAAAAGTAGTTAATAAATCTACTTCTTTCCTATTTCTTCTATTTCTTTTCTTCAGATTTTCCTTCTTCAGACGTTTCTTCGGCTTGAGCTTTCTTTTCTTCCTCGGCTGCTTTTTCTGCTTCTTCAGCTTTTTGCACTGCTTCTTGTTTTGCAGCGATCTCGCTAAAGTATGCATCTAAATCTTTTTTCTTTGCTTCATCAACATTTGTTTTTTGAGCATTAATTTCGGTATCATATTTTCCTTCGATAATTTCTTGCATTACTTCTTTTGGTTCCTTACTTTCAATTAAAACTCCAAGTGCTTGACACGTTCCAACGACTGATTTAACCGTTGCTAGAAATTCATTAGACAGCATTGAGTCATGTTTTGCCCTTGCAACAGAGATCACTTGTTCAATTGCGAAGTTTCCTACCTGTTGTTTTACTCGTGCCCCACTTGCTTTTGCAATTCCGAGTTCTTTTTTTATTAATTCAGATGTTGGAGGTGATAAGACCTTGATTTTTACTTCTTTTGTTGTTGCATCGACGTTTAAATGAACTGGAACGGTTATGCCCGCAAACTCTTTTGTTTGTTCATTTACATCTGAAATTACTTGTCCCATGTTAATTCCCATTGGACCGAGTTGTTGTGCAACGGCAGGGCCCGGGTTCATTTTTCCGCCTTCAACCAAAAGTTTGATTAGTGCCATTTTATTTTGCAAAGAAGTTAGTTTAAAAAACTATTCTTCTTCTAAATCCTCCCTCCTAATTACTCGAATATTATCAAGTTTTACCGTAACGGGAATTGGGACTGCAGCTCCGAGAAGTGAGACCACACATTCTCCTTTGGCCTTGTCGATTCGAACAACTTTTGCTTTTTCGTTTTTGAATGGCTCTGAGATAATCTCGATAATGTCTGATTTTTCAATTTTGATTTCTGAAGCAACCGGTTCAAGCATTTGTTTTATTTCTGCGTATGCAACTGTCTTTCCGATGATCCCTTTTACATATGGTAAATTGAAGACCGCTTCTTCTGCGTGTTCTCTATCAGGGGACTCTAAAAAAACATAACCTCGAAGGCCGTGTGGAAGTGCAAGTGCATAAATTCCAATTTCTTTTTTCTTTACCTTGTCTGCAATCATTTCAAGTGCCTTATCTTCCTTGTTGGTCGTTACTTTTACCACAAAAATTAATGAGTTGAATTTTCGAGAATCTTTTGGTTCCTCCTTTTTTTCAAGAACTTCTTCAACATGCGCTTCTTTTTCTAATTCTTCTTCGCCACTTGCTACATCTTTTGCTGACCCTGTATTGGCTTCTTCTTCGGGCAATAACGATTTTTTCTTTGAACCCTTAATCTTTGGTGCAAACGCATCTTTAGCGTCGTCACTATCTTTTCCTTCATCGAGGTAATCAAACTCATCTTCAAATCCAAATGACATGTTTTGCTCCAGCTAGAACTTAAAAAATCTAAGAACTAGATATAGTGTGGAGATATTTTTGCTTTAAAAAAGTTTTGGTGGCACTTAGTTGAAGGCTAACGTCATTGCAATTGAGATTACGAAACCAAGTGCTCCGATTACAAGAAGTCCAACTGCAGTTACCTTTGAAATTGTTTTGAATTCTGTCATCGAAGGTCTTTTCAGGAGCCTCCATACCCGAGAGTATTGCGCATATTTTGATTTGATTGATCTGACTAGTTTTTTTGCCATAGTTAGAATTGGATGGGAGGGTTTTTAAGATTTTGTGAGAAATTTGGGTACTATGAAATGGGCATTGATAATGGCTCCCCACTCTCTTGATCATAAAAATCTAATAACCATGCACGAGGTTCGCTTTCTTTTCTTGCCCTTCCTTGTTCTGTTAAGCGGCCATAGACCACGTGTCCTTCGTATCGGGGCTTTTGTCCCTCTTCAAGAAATTCCTCTAAAGGATAAATTTTATGATCATCATAAAACCCTTGGTCAATTTCTCTTTGAACCTCGACCATTCCAACCGCTAGACCCTCTTTTTTGATGACATTACAAACCTCCCAATCTTCACTTCCCCTTAGCTTTGTTAATAATTTGCTTGCCATTTTCTATTATTACCCACTGCTTGATTCAAAAAACTCGATGCCTAACTCCCCTTCAATACTTTTTCGCTTTGCAGTTTCTGGTGAGAATTTTTCTCCTGAAATTTGAGGAGATTTAACTCCAGTAATTATTACCATTACTTTGATGGATTTTTCTAAATCTTTTGAGATTTGTGCTCCTGAAATTAACTTTGCGTCTGGGCGGAGTTGCTCTCCGATTCTTTGTACGACTTGTTTGTATTCTTCGAGTGAGAGGTCGGTTCCCCCAAGTACATTTACAAGGGCACCTCCCGCATTTTTTATATCGACATCGAGGAGCGGATTATTGAGCGCTTTTTCCACTGCTTCGTTTGCTCGATCGTTTGAATCGGATTCTCCCATTCCAATTAAAGAGACCCCACCATTTATCATGACTGCCTTAATATCTGCAAAATCGAGATTTACTAATCCTGAACTTGTGACGAGTTCTGTTATTCCTTTCACTGCATTTGTTAAGATTTCATCAGCTACCTTAAACGCTGTTGGAAGTGGCAAATCAGGTGCGAGGCCAAGCAACTTATCATTTGGAATCACTATGAGTGTGTCTACAATTCCTTCCATTCTTTCGAGGCCTTCCATCGCATTTTCAATTCGCTTTGCCCCTTCAACCGTAAATGGAAGTGTTACAACGCCGATAACGAGTGCTCCTTGCTTCTTTGCAATTTCTGCAACAACAGGGGCTGCCCCTGTTCCGGTTCCTCCTCCAAGACCGCACGTGACGAAAACTAAATCAGAATTGCCTAATTTTTTCTTGATTTCTTGAGCTTGCTCTTTTGCAGCTTCTGCCCCAATTCGGGGATTTGATCCTGCACCGAGCCCCTTAGAGAGTTCTCGCCCGATTAGAATTTTTTGATCCGCATTTGCGTAGAGTAAATCTTGGGCGTCAGTATTTATTGCAATAATTTCTCCTCCCTTAATTCCAATTTCTCTCATACGTGATGTCGTATTCCCACCACCTCCACCAACACCGATTACTTTGATTCTTGCAGATTGGCGTTTTAGAATTGCTTCTAGCTCCTTATCAATTTCGGCGTTAGAAGAATTATTCATGATTGGTTCAGGAACTGCGTTTTCATACTCCTCTCTTTCTAAAATATCTTCCATTATCCTGGAGATGAAAGAGGAGTTTTTAAGAATTTATGCTTTAGAGTGGAGGTATGACTTGAGAAGAGATTATTCTTTTTTTGGAGTCTTTTCTGCTTCTTTGACTTCCACTTTTCTTCCAAGAATTTCTTCAAATTTTGGCATGAACATGTTTGCCATAGGTACATTTTCTTTTGGAACACTTAGAATAATTTTTTCTTTAGTTACTTCACTGGGGAAGGTTTTTTTGAATAAGAACTCTTGGAGTGCGTCCACTTGTTCTTTTTCATCCGTTACGGTTCGTTTTATCTTATATTCGTACGTTACGTTTTTTCCAGCTAAAGGATTATTGAAGTCAATTAAAGTTCTTCCACCTGAAGATGAGAGGACTCTGACTAATTGACCATCAAGAGATAATTGCGTTCCTCTTACCGGGTCGATATTTTGTTCATGGAATAACTTGGTTGGTATCATCCTAACCATTTTTGGGTCTCGCTTTCCAAACGCGTTTTCCGGATTAAGTGAAATAGAATGTTCTTTTCCGATTTCCTTTCCAACTAAATCTTTGTCGAGGCCAACTGGTAGCATTTTGTGTCCGATAGATAAAACAAATGGTTTGACAAATTTTGTGTCAAGGTCTGCTTTTTTCGCAACTTCAACGATGTTTGTGTCAAAGATTTCATTATCTTCAGTTAATTTTGCCGTGAATTCAATTTCGATGAAATCATTTTTTTTAATCGCCATGATTTTAGGAGAAGCTAATGGTTTTTAAGAGTTTGTAGTCCCTTCGCTTTATCCAATTAAAATTTTAACAGCAAGTTTTATAAATAAACGCTTTTTTTGAGTATCATTATGGTATCAAAAGTTATTGAAGCAACTGAAATGCGTCTTGGAACCTTTCTTCTTCTTGATGGTGTTGCTCACCAGGTAAAGAAAATGGATGTTTCAAAGACTGGAAAGCATGGCCATGCAAAAGTTCGTTTCGAAGCTGTTTCTGCAATTACTGGAAAGAAGAAAGTCTCGGTTGTGCCCGGTCATGATAAATTTGAAGTGCCAATGATTGATAAACGTCAAGGACAGGTTCTGTCAATTGCAGGAGAAACTGCAAGTTTGATGGATAATGAGAGTTTCGAAAATCTTGATCTTGTGATTCCTGAAGACTTGCAAGGCTTGGTTGTCGAAGGCGGAACGGTAGAATACTGGGACATTGAAGGCGACAAGTTACTTAAGAAAGTTATGTAGTTAATGCTCATTTATTTTAAGATGGTAAATCAGAGAACGAGACCTGCGAAGAATTTTTTAGATATTTTCCATAATTTCAAATTGATGCCTTTTATGGATAAGGTAGGAATAATTGGAGGCTTATTTCTCTGGGCAATTGCTATCTTAATCCCTCTCATTACAAATTCTATAATTGGAACTATAGTCGGATTTATAGTTGGACTATTTTTCTTTGGAATTTTCTTTGCTATTTTCCATTGGATTGGTTTAACTGGAAAGGCTATAAGGACTGTTGCAGAGAAAAATTAAAATTATTTTCTCACTCGGAGGTTTAGTTTATGTTTTTGATAATCTCGTTAAATAATCTAAAAGATGAAAGAAGTTTGTGAGATTTGTGGAAGAGGATTAAGTGAAGAAAATTCTTCTTTATTGGAAATCAGAAAATTTTTGAGCCTTCTTGAGGAACAAACAGAATTGAAATTTTGGATAGAATGGAGCAAATTTTGTGAAATTTACGATTTAATTGGAAGTTGTTTTTATTGTGACACCCGCCGTTTAATAGGTAAATAAAATTTAATCAAAACTCAGGAGGACTTGACAATCAAATACACCAACAAACTTAAAAACTATTATTTTGATTGGATAGTATGGCAACGAAAATTCC
>CAZNKX010000002.1:29937-32539 GCA_964573915.1 Candidatus Woesearchaeota archaeon
ACCAACAAACTTAAAAACTATTATTTTGATTGGATAGTATGGCAACGAAAATTCCTGCAGCACAGAACAGACTTTACAAAAATGCATTTGTGTGCAAAGTTTGTAAACATAAGATGAAGTTGGAGCCTCTTAAAATTTTATCTGGAAAATCTCGATGTCGGAAATGTAAGGGGCGAGACTTTCGACCAGTTCGGAAGAAGTAAATAAGAATTAGAGTGTATAATTTTATAAAGCGAGGATATCTTTTGTATATATGGTGAATTTTTTTGGAATTGATTTTAGTATTATTGAGGTTGTAGATATTAGCCTTCTTATCTTATTTTCATTATTTGTAGTTATATTTCTTAAACGAACGAAAGGAAAAAATTTGAAGCGAGAGGGAATTATTTTTATGTATCGAACTCAGGTCGGTGTTAAGGCGATTAATTGGTTTGGAGAGAAATTTAAACGACTTTTGCATTCACTCAAATATGTTGTTATTGGGCTCGGATTTGTTTTGATGGGAGCGATGACATGGATGCTTGCACAAACACTTTCACTCTATATTTTTAATCCAGAAGTTACGAGAGTCATCAAGGCTCCCCCCATTGCGCCATTGATTCCTTATTTTCCAAAAATATTTGGTCTTGATAGTTTTTTCCCACCATTTTATTTTATATATTTCATCATCGCTCTTGCAATTGTCGCAGTCGTTCATGAATTCAGTCATGGGATTTTTATGAAACTATATAATGTGAAAATAAAATCGACTGGACTTGTATTTCTTGGACCAATTTTAGGTGCGTTTGTTGAGCAAGGAGAGAAAAGTTTTGAATCGAAAGCAAAGACTGAACAAATGGCTATTTTAGCTGCAGGCGTTTTTGCAAATATCTTGTTCGCGTTTATTTTTTGGTTACTTTATGTCGGATTTTTCTTTTCTTCATTTAGTGCATCAGGATATATTTTTACTAGTTATGGAGTTTCCTCAATTCCGCTCGAGAGTATAACTGGCTTTGAAGAGGTTGAAAATAATTTTACGAAAGTCTTAACGGCGGACGAAGTTTATTATATTGACGAAGGGCTTGCGATTCAACGAGATATTGTTGGTCTTACCCACATGATTGTATACCCCGAGGCTCCAGCGGTTCTTGCTAAAATGAATGGGGCAATTATCATGGCAGATGATGTTAAAATAAAACGGCATGAGGATTTAACCGTATTCTTGCAGAATAAAAATCCGGGAGATGAAGTTACCTTCCTTACTGAAATTGATGATGGCATAACACAAGAATATGATTTAACGCTTGCAGCTCACCCAGATAATTCAACGCGGGCTTATCTTGGTGTCGGGCATAATGACCCCAGTCCCGAAGGTCTCATCCAGAACTTTTTATACACCTTTTCTAAATTTAGAGATCCTTCAACGTATTACAAGCCGTCGTGGGATGGCGATTTTGTATGGTTTATTTACCATTTCCTATGGTGGACGATGATCATTAATTTACTCGTCGGACTATTTAACATGCTTCCTCTTGGAATGCTTGATGGTGGACGATTTTTCTATTTAACCATTTGGGGAATTTTTGGAAGCGAGAGTGCGGCTAAGAAAACGTTTAAATGGATGACGAAGATAATTATCTTAATCTTTGTTCTTATGATGATTTTCTGGGGGATTCGGGTGTTTTGAGGCATCAAAACTAATTACTATTGATCACTTTCCCCCAAAGGAACATATCACTAGTAGAAATTCTGTAAACATCTTGATTAGCATAGGGATTTCTAGATTGAATAGCGTGTAGCGTATTTAACTAATCTTTCAATATCCCAGTGCACCACTTCTCCTGAAGGAAGCATAAATTCTTTTCCATCGAGAAAACGAACTAACCCTACGTAATCGCTTGCCTCGAGTAGTCTTGACATCTGCATATCTCCAAAAACGAGTCTCTTCTCACTAAGAATCTGCTCTACTTTGCTAACCTCCATGACAGTAGTTTTTCGAGTGCCCGCAGCTGGAAAGCTTACTTTTTCGCTAACAGCGTCAATAGATAAAACTGTATGCGGGCGATGGTATGTAAATCCTCTCTCTTCAAAACTTTTTACTGCTGCATAATACTCTGTCAATCTTTCGTCACAGGTGTTTTGTTCGAATACCATTACAACATCACAACACCCTCATTGGTGAGTGCGGTAAACCTTACGCCGACAGGAATTGATAAAAGGGCCGACTGCAACGCCATATGTTCCTTTCCATTTCCAGATGCAATAGAGAGGGCTACTTCAAGGCCTTCAAATTTTCCGTTGAGTTTTTTTTCTAAGTCTTTTTTTAACTGGACGAGAGATTTATTTGGATCGAACTCGACGAAGTCAAAGGGAATTCCTGCGACTTGGAAATCTTTTGCAAAACTTGTTCCCACAATAATTATTTTTTCCCATTCTCCCTTCTTCATGAGACCGGCTACTTGGCCCCAGCTTCCCTTTCCTGTTGAGAGCAATGCCACTAATTCCATGAAACTCTGTTTATGGAGAGATATTTAAGGATTTAGATACTATTTATTATATTTTGTTAGAGGAATATTTATATATCTTGAACAAATTATCTCTGGATGAAATCAGAGGTTTGGCT
>CAZNKX010000003.1:0-9224 GCA_964573915.1 Candidatus Woesearchaeota archaeon
CGTTTGAGTGTGATGTGTGATATATAATCTGATAATTTTTTATTTATTCTACCATCAATTTTGTTGAACAAATCTTTTCAAAAAAGTTAAACAAGTTACGTAATGGCTCCTTGGGTGGGTGGGCGACACGCGAAATTCAAGACGACCGCGAAAGTGGGACGTCTAAAAAAATCAAGCCAACCGAATAATTTTTTTCCAACCCTTATCATATTTGATTTCTTCAATTTTAATTAAATTCTTCTCTTCTAAAGCTTTCTTAGCATTGGTTCCTTTTCGAGCAGACAAACCAATCGCCTTGTAAACTTCAACAGTGCTAAGCGTATGCTCAGGGTTTTCACGCAAGAATTCAATGAAGACTCGCTCATCTTCCGAAATGTCGTCATTTGAAAGTGATGGATTATCGACATATGGCTTTTTAACCTTTTTGTTTAACTCATCTTCAAAGATTTTGTTGACCACCCTCATAATATCTTGCGAAGTATATTTTCCTTGAGATTTGCTTTGTTCCAGAATATTTTCAATTTCCTCTAAAGGCATTCCGGCATTCAAGTGCTCATTCACATATTCATAAATAAGGTTTTGAGCTTCAGTTAAATCATCATATTTCTCTAAAAGATTAATTGATCCAGTTTTTCTTTCTTCCTCAGCCTCCACCCCCTTCTGAACAGAGGAATACTCTGGCGCATCCATGATTTTCAATTCTTGAGGCTCAGCAATATTTTTTTCTTCAGCGCTGACTTTACCTACCTTTCCAACAGCCCCGCCATCTTGATTTTGAACTGCTTCATACTGCTTCATTAATTCCTGAACATCACCAGTCAAGTTTGTTACATCGCCTCGAAGTGTCGTTACATCTCCATAAAGACCTGTTAATTCTCCGGTAATAAACGTCACATCACCAGAAATTTTTGAGATATTCCCAACCAAGTTAGAAACATTTCCAGTCACGTTTGAAACATCTCCCGTAATGTTCGAGGTGTCACCTACTATCTTGGAAGCGTCTCCCTTAATTTTATCATGCACACCGGAAAAGCGTTGACTACCTTTTCGATAAAAACAAGTATTCACTTCTGGCTCCTTAATTTCCTTATTCATAACAGCTTCATTAAATTCAGGATCCTCTCCCTTTTCAAAATCAGCATTAAGAATCATGCCTTGCATTCGTCCCTTAACATCATCATTAGTAACAACTTTCTTTCGCTTCTCTGCGAGGGGTACTTGAATCAAAAAAGGATTGGTATACCTCTCTGAGAGTTTCACAATTGCAGTTCCAACTTTCAAACCAGAGAAAAAATGTTTCTTTTCTCGAAGTTGCATCAAATTTGCAACATCATCAATATCTTGAGGAAGCTGCTGCTGAAATGCAATGATACATGCACTGTTCCCCTTCACCGTATCAGAAATTTTAGAAATATGCTGATCAAGACAAATAAGGCTCGTTCCATATTCTCGCATCTCTCGATAGATCATATCAGTAACTGATTCATTAGAAAAATTAGTTGGCTTCCTAAGAAAGATATTATGGGCTTCATCAACAATAATCGCATGATCAAATTTTTGCTCAACATCGTTTTGTCGCGCTTTCTTCAATTTGTAAATATAATTAAGCAAAAACTCACAAAAGAATTTTTTCTCAACAGTTCCAAGAGAATTAAGCTCCATAATCACTTGGCCATTCAAAATGTCATCAATAGTAATGCTATTTTTTCCCTTGTAGTTAAGTGTCTTTCCAAATTCTCCAAAAGTTAGAACCGTCGCAATTCGAAGAGCGGATTCAAGCCAACCAGCTTCTCGACCCTGAATCGTCTCCAATTTTTCCTCCAACTTGTGCTTAATATGATTCCACGTCGGATAATTCGTCGAACCATTATAAATTCCCCATTCCTTAAATGAGTCATCCAAAGTTTCCAATATAATCTTATGAACACCAAACGAAGCCATAAAGCTCTCAGTTAAAAGGTCAGCAAGGACCACAACCCACTCTTTTGGTGAAACACCTTCGGGTGGGCAGTTAATATTTACCTTGAAAACATTACTTACTTTTTGATCTCCAACAGTAATGTTCATGAGCCGCGGATTAGTCGCAAGAAGTGGACGAAAACTCTTCTTCCAATCAAAAACTAAAAATTTCTTATTATGGCGTTCCAACTCTCGAATAATCTTAAATGCAAAATTAGTCTTTCCAGAACCACTCATTCCCGTAACACACATATGTCGTTGCCAATCTTTTTCTCGAAGCGTAAAATCAAATAACTCTTTATTTGCATAACTAACAGTTCCAAGACTATAATCTCCAGACATCTCTTCCCTTTGAGGAGGTTCAAGTAAAACCCCCTTGTCTAATAGCTGAGATAAATTTTTCTGATATAAAGAGTTAAGTAAATGTGCAATTTCTTCTCGCTCTTCTCGCCCATCCGCAAGCGTATATTGGAAATAAATCTTATCAATCTTCTCCCCAAAGACAGGACGAAGCTTATTGCAAATTTCTTCTACAGAAATTGGTCGTGTTTGAAGGACCATTATGCTGCACCTCGCTTTCGAGCGTCATCGAGTGAATAAACATCTGCATAACCTGCTTCTTCATTAACTTCTAGTTCTGCGTCCCTAACGGTATATGGACGTATTGTCTCTGTTGGCACTCCAAAAACTAAATCTTTTAGCCGATCTAGAAGGGAAGTTCCTCGAGGAATTTCTACCTCATAAGGTGCCCTATTTATTCGTTCAGTAACGTTTTCGAATGTTTCTCCAGGCTTCAATTCATGAGTAACCCACATGAGTCCTGAATGAGCATTTTCTCGCCCACTAGATCGTAATCCATCATACACTGCGACAGTATACCCACTATCGAATAATCTATTTAATTGATTTTCACAACCTTTAATATCAGCGCGACTATCAATTTCTACATACAATTTCAGGTCTTTTCTTTCGTTTTCCATTTTTTTATTCGTCTCCATCACCAAGTGGAATAATTATTATCGGTTAGTGTGTCTACGACTTTTCCATCCCTATAAGACAGAGTTAAGCTCCCATCTAAGCCTTGTTGAACAAGTTGGTAAAGTTGCCAAGGACATTCTTTTGATAATCTCTCAGCCATTTCTGCTGAAAAACTTAAACTATCGTTTCCTTCTCCAAGAGGCACTTCAGAAGTAGTTTCAAATTCGTCTATTACGAAAAGTTTACATTCTATTCCATTTCCCATTTTATTCTAAACCTCCTTCTAAAACATAATAATTGTTATGCACTTCCTCCTTGCTAACTCCTCCCAAAAATCTCATTCCAGTTTGAAATACTCCCGCAACATAATGCAAAAGACCTATATCGTTTTCAGGATGCATAGCAGAATAATTCTCAGCAGCAAACCACGCATTTCCATTCATTTTTACAAAAGGCAATAAATCTCCATCTTTTGATCTTTCTTCAAACGCAACCTCACTTCTATCCGGAAAAAAACCTCGACTAAAAACACTTCCACAATCAACTACTTTAAATGTTTCATCCCTCATCCTAATCTTCCTCCTCCAAAATCTTCCCAATCATTTCCGCACGAGTTGTTTTCTCAGTTAGTTCCTTTTCCTTGTCCCGCAATTCCTTTTTCAGAAGTGCAATATCTCGCCAGCAACCAACACGTTCATTTAATTGTAATTCAGAAATATCCATCACTTTTTTTCGTAGTTCGGCTCGTTCTCGAGCAAATTCAGACTCATCTTCGTGAGTTGGTGTATGTTGCAATAAAAAATTATTAATCCCCTGTTTCATCTTTTCACCTTCCTTGATAAAGTCTTGACTAAGCTCTTCTCGCTCTTCAATTAAATCTTCAATTTCCTCAACGAGATCTTTTAACGAGTCCACCTTCGCAGTTCCAAATGAATTAATTTCAGGACTGTGCCAAGGGTTTTCTGGGTATTCTGATGTTTTTTCAGGGTTTTCCATAGGTATTCTATCATCTTTTACTATATAAATGTTTCGTTTATGTTATTACTTGTAAGTTTAGACAAATAAAATAAAAAAGTTAAAAAAATCCAAAGTAAGGTTAAAAAAATCTTACCAAGACGCCAGGGCAGGAATTTGAAATTGTAAATTTCAAACAGGGAAAACACGAACGCAGTAGATGTGAAAGGGGAGACGCCACCAATCAAAGAACTAACAATCAACGAAAAACCAAAATATCTCTCCCAATAAAATGATCCGCTCTCGATTCTTCAATCGGACCATGAACTACATTCAAACCACAAGTATCAGCAACTTTTAAGGCATTCACCCGAAAACTTCGAATCTTAGGAAACGTAATCGCAATCTTTGCCTTTGCCTTCTTCGTTTTTTGCAATCGCTTCATAATCGGGATGATAAACGCTTCAAAATCTCGAATAATTTTTTTTGCTTCAGAATCTTTTGGTTTTTTCTTCAAAATCTTCCCAAGAGGCGACTCGGTTGCAATTCCAGACCACTGCATATCAGGAACTTTTTTTGAATCCATTTGTTTGAGAGTTATTCGAACATCAACATCATAGTATTCTTTGAGCCATGAAACGTTTTTCAAAGCGTCCTCAATTACAGCGCGACTAATATCCACTCCCCACACATTCATTCCCTTAAGCGCGCCTTCAAACACAATCGCTCCGACCCCTGCAAAAGGATCCAACAATAAGTCGTCCGCCTTCACGCCAGAGAGATTAACTAAAATTTTAGAAAGTCGTGGAGAAATTGCCAAATGCTCTCGACGAATCGGCTTTTCCATATCTCTTTTTTTAACTCCAGAATAATCGTATTCCTGAGTTCCTAACCCGTAATAAATCACCTCACCAACCTCATGTAAAAAAATCGAAAAATCAGCGTTCATTGCAAGATTAACTTTATCTCCAGACTGCATAGTCACTTGTCTCCGACCATGCTTCAAGATTCCTTTCTTCTTTTCTCGCTTAAATTTTTCTTTTATTTCGTCCAAGGAATAATTCCCAAACGTCGCATAAGTAAATTTATCTGCAGGAACTAGTTCTCGAGAACCTAAAAACTGCAAAAATTCCTTCTTATTCCCCTCAAACTCAATAATTCCGAGCTTCAAAACACCGCCAAACTCCTGAATCCTAATTTCCTCATCCCCAACTACTTCAAGAAGCAAAAGATTCTCTTCAAAAAATAATTCTACATAAGCTCTCCCCCGTGCCTCCAAATAAGACAAAACCTCTAACCGAGACAATGTAGGATTCCTTCCAAGCACAAAAAACAATTTCATACAACTCAAGAGAAAAAGTAGTTTTTAGGACTTGTGGTCAAGATGTTTCAAAGAGAGTTAATGTTTAATTGTCAATAGCGCCTTGTGGCGCTGTTTCGAATTGCGCCATGACGCTTGACAATTAAAAAACCTTCAAAACAATTAATATAATTTATTCCGAGAATCAGGAGCGACAACTTCCCTCTTACCAATTTTCTTACTCACCTCGGTCAGACTATCAAATTTCTTACCATCATTTTTCTTTCCTAAGATAACTCTCTTCTGGGAAGACCCCTCGCCTACAATTTTATTTGTAACTTTCTCGGACAAAGTACCAGCACGAGGCTTAAATACTTTCGGCGCAATCTTCTTTTGTTTTTTCGATTTCATAAATTCAGAATACAAAACCACATTAATGAGAATCTCAAGAGCATACGAAATCGCAACATAAATTATAAGATCAAATATAAGCGCCTTCATTTGAACGGGCTGTTCAAGAGGATCAAACGCGTCAAAGACTAAAAATGGCCATGGAACACCCACATTCACCTTCAAATCCTCAATATTTCCACTAAGAAGCTCTCCAAGCGGAAATTGGATAAGTGCAATAATCACAATCACTAAAAAAACGATCCCCAAAATATACCCGGTTCGATTCGTTGGAATAAGTTCTTTTGGCAAATTCTTTCGAAGAAAGGCTCCCCAACTCTCCTTTCCAACGTACTTATACCCAACCTTCTTCGGATCACCAAAAGGAGCTTTTGAACTTCCTTGTTTAGGAATTTGAGGCCTCACATTCTTCTTCTGCTCCAACTTTGAAGCAGGCCTTCCCTTAGAGGCAAAATTCGGCTTTGTAGAAGGCACAGGACCACGACGTTTTGGTGGAGCAACGTTCGTGTTAGAAGTAAACCCAGAATCAACACTTTTCTTCTCAATCACCATAACCGGTTGAAGAAACAAGGATATATAAATATTCTCAAAAGGAATCAACAAGAGCCTACAATTATAAACAAGAACATCTAAATAATTAAATACTCTAAACAATATCCAATATCCCGATGGTGAAATATATTTTTGTTTCAGGAGGGGTTATTTCTGGAGTAGGCAAGGGAATAGCAACTGCATCGGTTGGAAAAATTTTAAAAGAATATGGTTACAAAGTCACAGCAATTAAAATTGACCCCTACATAAATTGCGACGCTGGAACGCTTCGACCAACAGAACATGGAGAAGTCTGGGTAACAAAAGATGGCGGAGAAATTGACCAGGACTTGGGAAACTATGAACGCTTTTTAGAAACCCCGATTCTGAAAAAAAATGCCATTACAACCGGACAAATCTATCAAAAATTAATTGAGAAAGAAAGACGCGGAGATTTCCTTGGAGAAACAGTCTCCTTTATTCCTCATGTCCCCGATGAAATAAAAAAAAGAATAAAAAACTGTGCAGATGATTTTGACGTCGTTTTAGTAGAAATTGGGGGAACAATCGGAGACTATGAAAACCTCCCATTTTTATTTGCAGCAAAAAGCCTGGAAGCTGAAGCAGGACGAGAAAATGTCTGCCACATCTTAGTTACTTACCTGCCGGTCCCAAGCCACATCGATGAAATGAAAACAAAGCCAACTCAACTCTCAATTAAATTACTAAGAGAAAATGGAATTAGTCCAGACTTTATTTTTTGTAGGGGTAAAATCGCCCTCGATAATATCAGAAAAAGAAAAATCGAAAGATACGCAAACATAGGCGCAGATAGAGTAATTTCAATGCCAGATGTAACGGGAGAGAAAACACCAAATACAATTTATGTCGTTCCATTAATTCTTGAAAAAGAAAAATTTGGTGACAAAATTTTAGACAGATTAAACCTTGAAAAAAGAAGAGTTCCAAATTGGGCTCCTTGGGAGAAAATGGTTAGAAAAGTAACAGCTCCCAATCAAAAAGTTGAAATAGCCTTAATTGGGAAATATTTAGATATTGGAGATTTTCAATTAAAAGATTCTTACTTATCTGTTGCTGCCGCATTATCACATGCAGGATGCGCAAATGATACGAAAGTAAACATCAATTGGATTGATTCAAAAGCAATCGAATCAGGAGGAATAGACCTCTCAAGGTTTGATGGATTCTTAGTTCCAGGAGGCTTTGGATCTCTGGGTGTTGAAGGAAAAATCATTGCAATTGAGTATGCGAGAAAAAATAATATTCCCTTTCTTGGACTCTGTTATGGCATGCAATTAGCCGTCATTGAATATGCGCGAAATGTTTGCAATTTAAATGCACATTCAACAGAAGTCAATCCCGATGTGGAACATAAAGTCATTGACATTTTACCCGAACAAATAAAAATTCAAACAAAGGGGGCAACAATGAGACTCGGAGAATATCCCGCAATTCTTAGGCCAGGTTCTCTTGTCGAACAAATTTACGCTTCAACAAAAGTGGGCGAGCGACATCGGCACCGATACGAAGTTAATCCAGAATATCACGACACTCTACAAAATAACGGACTTGTAATTTCGGGTGCCAGCCCTGGAGGGATTTTAGCAGAGTTCATTGAAATTCCGAGCCACAAATTCTTCATAGCAACCCAAGCACATCCAGAGTTTAAAAGTTATCCTCTAAAACCAAGCCCTCTCTTCAATGCCTTCATAAAAAATTGCCTCACGAAATAAAATTTCTTTCCTCTAAAATTTTTCCACTCCCCCGGCTGCAAAAAAACCTAAATTATTTCGCCAAAGCCAATGAGTCGCCAATGCCCCTTAAAATTCCGAGCAATTCCAATCGATTCTCTCTTCAAGGGAACAACAGGAATTCGAAGCGTAAGATCGATAGAATCTTGCGAAATCTTTGTCACCTGACCAACTGTAATCGTCGTATTCATAGAGAGCATCAAAAGTTCATTCATTTTAAATTCAGAAACTGCTTCATGGGTTCCACTTCCAAACACTTCATCAAAAAGAGTATAGTTAATAGTTATTTTCTCACTAATCTCGGGAAGTTCACTTTGTAAAGAAGCAACACTCCCTGACAGCGAATCAGCTTTCGTCAAACTCGGATCAAGTTCAGTCTCAATTGCTAAACTTCCTCCAGGAGTCGCAGTAGTAATTGGGTAATCTCCTTTTTGCATCGAGACAATTTTTGAAGTAATCGTTTTATATTCGACAGCACCGTGCTTCTTACTTGAATAACCCGGCTTAATCTCAATCACATCACCAATTTTCAATGTACCTTTCTTAAGCGCGCCGCCCAAAATTCCTCCATGAAGCTCATCTAACTTAGTCCCCGGTTTATTAATATCAAAACTCCGGGCGACCAAAAAAAGTGGCTTCTCGTTTTTTTCAGGCTTAATAATTTCCACTTTCACAATTTCCTCTAAAACTTTATCAAGATTAACATTTTGCTGTGCAGAAATCGGAATAATGGGTGAATTCTCAGCAATCGTTCCCTTCACAAATTTCTTAATGGCCTCGTAATTTGCAACTGCCTGCTCTTTTGAAACCAAATCAATTTTATTTTGAACAATAATTATATTCGAAATTCCCTTCGCTTTAAGCGCAACCAAATGTTCTTGAGTCTGAGGTTTAATTCCTTCGTTTGCAGCGACGACTAAAATTGCAGCATCCATTATTGCAGCACCGGAGAGCATCGTTGCCATAAGCATTTCATGCCCCGGAGCATCAACAAACGTGACATAGCGAAGCGCTTTTCCTTTAGATTCAGCATCAACCGTTAGCTTTCCCTTCTCATCAAAAATAATCGCATCAGCATACCCAAGCTTAATCGTAATTCCTCGCTTTAATTCTTCAGAATGAGTATCTGCCCACTTACCTGAAAGACGCTGCAAAAGTGTTGTCTTCCCATGATCAATATGCCCAACTATTCCAATATTAATCGTATCGATCTTCGAAATATCTACGCGTGCCACACCTACCAATATTTGAGAGGGTATAAAAGTGTTTTCGTTAAAAGTTTTTATCAAACCAATTACGGCCCTTCTTTCGTAAAAGAA
>CAZNKX010000003.1:9324-11360 GCA_964573915.1 Candidatus Woesearchaeota archaeon
CCTTATAAAGTCATTCAACCTAAAGAATACATGGCACTAGAGGCTTATTTAGGAAAATTAACGAAGACAGGAAAAGAAGGAAAAAGAGCTCTTAGAGAATACAGTCCAAAATCACTTTTAGAAGTAACAACAGTTCTTGAAACGCTAAGAAATGCAGACCTTCAAACAGAAGAGGGAATGGGGACCTATTTTGGACTAACCGGAGTAGATCCAAAAGTATATTCTCCTAAGCAATTAGAATTTTTTAGAAAAGGACAAGTCAAAAGAGTCTCAAGAGATCTAGGTGCCTACGCAAATGCCCATTTAGATGATGTTGTGAGCGAACTAAGTGAAGAAGAACAAATACGTCTTGCAATTGACTCCTCTCCTGAATGCGAAATCCCTGCAGGCCCGGGTAAGGAAGCAAAAAAATACGATGTGGCAAGAAAGCATGTGTTAACATCACTAACAACTCAACAAGCAATTCAAGAAAGACCGCGAGAAGTCTTACAACAAATAGTAAAAGATAGCTCCCCTTTAAGTGTGCCTTATATCTTAGAAGGAGCAGTAGAATATTTAGGAATTTTAAATGAGCAAGCAAAACAAGCAGCAATAGCTGCCGTACGAACTCATGGAACAGATACATTCCTAAGACAAACACGAAGTTATTTAGAACAAAGAGCAACCGAATTCCAAGAAAAACAGGAAGATTTAGAACAAAAACTAGCAGAAAAGGAAAAAGAAGCAAGGGCAATAAAGCTAAAACTAACGCCTCCAGGACAAGACCCTACACCAACAGCCTTTGAAATGTTTCAAATAATGCAAGGACTACGAAAAGAAGAAAAAGAGTTACATGAAATATATGGAGGATTAAAGTCTCCTGAAACATTTATAACAGAAATAAGGGAAACCGCAGCAAACAATATCTTACAAAGACTACTCGAAGAAAAAGCAGCAAAAAAAAGAGCAGAACAAGAAGCACAAACCTTACCAATGGCTGCATAAAAGTATATCAAACAAAACAAACTTCTAACCACTCTTCTTCGCATCAATTGCAATATCAACAATTCGAGCCATTTCATTCAAAAATTCCTCAGCCATTCTCATAAAATCATCAAGATCTTGACCGCGAACATGCT
Organism: Candidatus Woesearchaeota archaeon; assembly: GCA_964573915.1. GTDB lineage: Archaea > Nanobdellota > Nanobdellia > Pacearchaeales > GW2011-AR1 > JAGVXH01. The sequence continues at coordinate 10,443 of CAZNKX010000003.1, forward strand.
GCAATTTTCCATGAATAATTTTTTTAGCAACAGAATGCACATAATCATAATAACGAACATATTTTTTATGAAGTAGTTTCTTCCGAACAAAATGCTCATGTAACATTTCCGCAACATGTTCAGGAGAACTCGGAGTCAAATCATGAGCAATCAGTGCCGCATGAGCAGAATCTATCATCGTCCAATAAATCCCATCAACACTTTGAAGCATAAACCCTCGAGCACGAGCAATATGTCCTGGCGCTCGTTGTAACAGAGTATACAAAGCCTCCGGTGTTGATTTAATCTTCCCATCGTGAAGCAACACCTTTAATGGTTTGAAAAATCCGCCAAAATCAACCAACGCTTCACCATATCGAAGAACGTTCAAGATAATGGGGTCCCCCCGCAACAAATCATTCCACCACGTCGACAACTTAACAGAATTTATATGAAGTGGTTTAACATAGGGATTTTTTCCGATTAATTTTCCAAGTTCTTCTCGATACCACGCAATAAGTTCCATATCCCAATTAACGGACACATCGTCAATAATAATCAAGATATCGATATCTGAGTCCCCACTCCCCGATTTTTTAGCACCAGAACCAAATAAAATAACTGACTTAATCATTTGATCAAACTCACGATATACCTTCATTGCAAAATCATACGCGATATCCCGATCACTCGCAATTTTCATCGTATCAGGTTTACCACGACCATCTTTTGCCGCACCTTTCTTTTTCTTTTTGTCTTGAGCCATCATCACCAATCTCTTAACTAAGATATGTTAAAAGGATTTTATAAAGTTTGTTAAGAGATGTTAGCAACATTGCCCAGCGCCACCGCGAACGAAGACCGATCGCCTGCTCGCAGGTTCTCGTGCCGAGAGCAACGCGAGTCGGTATGGCGCAACACAATATAGGCGCCGAGGGC
>CAZNKX010000003.1:11460-12614 GCA_964573915.1 Candidatus Woesearchaeota archaeon
GCAGAAATAAAAAGCGTTGTCTCAAGAGTTATTCCCTCAGCCAAAACCAATAAAATGACGGACAGAACCACAAACCAAAAAAACGTAACAATCGGCAAGAGAATGAGGTATTCTAAAAAATATAAAAATGCCGCAATCATCTTCGCAAAAAATGGTTTGGAATGGGTGTTATATTGATGAAGGTTGAGTTCAATAATATTCTTCCTCGCCAAAAATCGATAAAAATAAAATACAAATATCGAATAAATAATAATCACCGCCGTAAAAAAAAGAAGTGTCAAGATAACTCCTGCGTCTCCAGACAAAAAGTTAGAAATATCACTCAAAAAATCACTCACCCCTGCCATGAGTATTTAAGATAAAGATTCTTTTTAAAATTATTGGAGGGAAAAGTTAAGCCATGGGTGTCCCACCAAATCGAGATTGTCCGCCTGCCATTTGTCCACCAAGTTCGACCGGCATCGTCGTAAAACCAGCACCGTACATAGTATGATGTTGCTCAGGATTCACCGTTCCATAACCCCCAAAATAATCTCCCATCATCCCTCCGCTCTGACCGGGGGGCGAGCCAAATCCGGCATTAAAGGAACCAAGAGACATTTGATGAGGTAATTTCTTAAACGCCTGGTTAATTCCTCCAGCTTCAACTATCATTTTCATTTCATCAATTTTCCCCGCCTTTTCTAACTGCTCCAAAACTTTTTTAATCGGAACGTTTCCCATCCCCGGAATTAAGTGGGAATCTTCAAATCCAAAATTATCCGTCACGTGAACATGTTTTACATACTCTGCAATTTTAGCAGTTTGCTCTTCAACATATTTGTCATCAAAACCTTTTCCCTTCGACATATTAATATGTCCCATATCCCACGTAACACCAAGCTGTTTTTCCGCAATTCTTGCCGCTTCCTTTTCACTCTTTCCTTTCTCATCAATCAAAAATTTCTCAAAACCTGCCCGAGACTTGTCAAGCAATTTCCTCATATCCTCCGCCGTCGAAAAACCAAGCCCTTCAAAAATATTTTCAACAACAATCGTCGGCGCCTTTTCCTTATATTGGTCATAAGATTTAATGGCCAAATTCCCAAATGTCTTCGCCGCCTCATCCATTGCAAAATCACTCGCATTCACATGGATCTTCGGAGCACCATAAT
>CAZNKX010000003.1:12714-14464 GCA_964573915.1 Candidatus Woesearchaeota archaeon
CCATAATCTGAATATCATAAGGATTTTTCGCTTTGATTCCAGCTTCTTTCAATGCCTTTTTTTGAGCTCGTGAATCTTTTTCCCAATTCTTGGCCAATTCAATCAATTCTTTTTTCTGTTTTTTAGAACCATATTTATAAGTTTTATTAAATAAGCTATTAAGTGTTTGATGATTACTGCTAATCAGCGTCGCTGCACTATTAAGCGATTGTTCAAATGAAGGATTTTCCTTCCAAATTTTATTAAAATTAGCTATATCAGCGTCACTCTTGAGCGGAGTTCGAGCAAGAACAAATGAGTGTTCTTCCATGCCACTAGGAGAAACAGATTTTGTTTTAGTAATCGCATCATTCAATGCCTGATTTGCAAAACGTTTCGCAAGAGTAAACTCATTAATTTCCTTATCCCACCCCGTCTCATTTTGATTACGAATAGAATCCTCTGGAGACATAATCTTTCCCCCCTTTTCAATATCTTCCATTCCTTGCTTAAGCCGCTCCAAATTTAATTTCGGATCTCTTCCAGTAATTGAATACATTCGACTCTCCTCTACTTGCCCCGACTGCTTAGATTCTAAGTTAATCACGGGAATTGATTTTTTCTTTGAAACAATGTTGCCCTTTTTGTCTCGGATAATCTTGCCCTTTTCATCACGATCAGGAATGAGTTGTGTTGAATACCCTCCCGCATTTCCAGAATGAAAAACAACCGGGATGTTTCGATCAGGATCAACGAGATACGCTTTTTGTATCGCATCAAACATTTTACGTTCATTTTGTATTCGCATTTCAGGACCTCCATATCCACTACCTCCAGATTCTCCGGAAATAAACCCTGCAGCATCGGTAAGTGGAGCGTGAAACGAAGGTTTAACACCGGTGAGCCGAGTAAGTGCACGAATTTCATTAAAATGTTGTTTCGGAATTGCCTCAAGAGTTTTCTGATTAAGTGCCCCAACTTCAAAAACTTTTGTCCCTTGTTTTATCGCATTAACTGTCTCGCTCACCTGATCAGAAACCATCGGATTTCCGGAAAATCCAATTTGCGCACCATTAAGATTAGTAAATCCAGTATAGGGGGCACCAGAAGAAAAATCCGGCGAGAGAGAAGAATTCCCACCACCATAAAAACTCTCACTACTATGACTCACCATGAAAAATAAATGAAAATCAAATATTTAAAATTATTCATTCACCACAATAAATCCAAGTCAAAAGAAACTCACTTGTACTTTTTGGCCTCATCATAATCGTGAAGTTTCTCTGGAGTCGCAAGAAGTTTCGCGCCCCCAAAACTATCCCTCTCAGCAGAATACATTCTATCTCGAGGATCTTCTAAAACTCCCCTAACAACTCCCGGAGAAAAAACTTTCTCTTTCTTGGGACGAACTATATTTCCCGAAGAATCAAATTCTCGTTTTTTCTCAGAACCAGACCGTAAAACTTCTAATGGGCGACTTTGATAAAAACTCCCATCATCTCCTCCAATTTCATACTTACTCTCACCGCTCCCCCCATAAAATTCTCCAGGAGAAATTTCCTCTTCCTCACGAGGCCCATATACAACATCTTCAGATTCCTCGGGCTCTTCTTCAATCCTCCGAGATTTCCAAAAATCTTCTTGGCGCTCCGCCATAACCGTTTCTTCTAAGGTTCCATGAGATTTTTTCTTCGCACGACTTACAATTTTTTTTCGAACTGATTTTCCAGTACCAAGTCTAACATTTCCAACAGCAATCTTCTCTCGAGAT
>CAZNKX010000003.1:14564-19798 GCA_964573915.1 Candidatus Woesearchaeota archaeon
GCTTCCTTCTTCTTTTTATCCTCTGCTTTCTCCTCATCAGTTTTCAAAAAGTGATCCAAATCATCCTTTAATGCTTCCAGTGAACCAACAGCCATATCCCCATCAAAATTAAGAACGTCTGAGACTTCTTCGGCTTCCATTTCTTTTTCAACCAGTTTAAATTCCTCTGAATTCAGAGAATATGAATCAAACGTCATCTCAATTTTTCCACCACGCGCAAAAAATGTGTCGCCCCCCTGACCAACCTGCTGAGAAACATGACCTCTGTAGTTCATATCAACAACAATAATTGAATGATACTGACGTTTAAGTTTATAGTCGCCAAATTCGCCGGGAACCTTGGCATCCTTTTTTCCAAGAAGCGTTAATTGAAACATTGAAGTACTAAATGCATTGACAAGTGCCGCATGTCCATCAAATCCTTTTTGTCGAAGCTGTTCAGCAGACTTTAGGTACGGACGAAGCCATCCCGAGTATAGCTTTATCGTCTCAACCTGGCTCTTTAAATAATGTTTCTCAATATTCATACGCTTAGTCAACTCATCATAAGAATAATCCTTCCATTTATTAAATTCAGAAAGCCGTGGAATCAAGATTCGCATCACCTGGTCATTGATAATGCCGCCTTTCTCACTATTTAATTTCTCCAAGGCTTCCCTATCCTTAGCCATCATAAAAGCCTCGCGAATCGTGGTAAATCCCATCTCAGTTGTGGCCATCTGATGAATTGCCCCACGCCCTTTCTTAATATCAACATTATCAAGCCAAATCTGTTTTAATGCTAAAAGTCCTTCCTCGGCTTTTTTAGGGTCCTCTGACTTCGCATCCTTATAGTGATCCAACCGGATTTCAAACTCCTTTAGGTCATACACTAAATTAAGCGAAGATTTAATCACTTGATTAAGCCCACCCAAAATTTTCATCCCTTCTTCTTGCAGCCGAGTTGCCCTCTGCCCCATATCCGCAAAATGCCCAGATCCGGGACTCGACATAAAATTATCAATAACTTTCTTCGGGTTCCACCCCTTATCTTCGATAAAGTCTAACAACCAAAAATAAATCGGCTCTAATTGCGCCTGATTAGAGTCAAACGAAATCGTAAAGGAAGCTATAGGCTTTTTGCGAACATCAGATTCATCAGGAAAAATTTTCTCAACCGCTTTCTTAAAATCACCCATATAATATTTCAGAAAAAAGATTATATAAATATTGGTACTTCGACAAAATCTCGCCACCAAACCTTTAAATAAATCTTTCTCCTTCAAAAGATATGTTGTTCAAAAGAAAAAAAGGGATGGTCGATATGAGAGAATTACAAAAAAAAGGCGTCGTAGTACTCCCCAATAAAGATTCTAAAAACTCGCTCACTCCAACAAATCAAGAAGGATTCATTGAAATTGGAAAAGGAAAAAATTCTCCTGCACAACAAAATTCAACCCCTGAAGATTCTAACCTCTCAAACAAAGACTTCTTCGGTTTTCAAAATCTATCAAATCCCTCAGCAGATACAACCACTCAAACATCTCAGTTCTCAACACAAACAGATGGCTACAACAAACGAGAAGTTGACGAAAAAATCCAAGACCTCGATAACAAAATCTACAAACTCGAAAATCGTCTCGAAGTTCTTGAAAAAAAGCTCGGCGTTAATCAAACAACTTCTGCTGACACAAATGTTGGCGTCATGGGCTGGTAAGAAAATTAACAATTTCTGAATAAACGAGCATAAATTAAACAAGTTCATTCGAGAAAATGTCAAAGATATTTTCGATTATACTCGGGCGGGCTCCACGCGAAATTCAATGCGACCGCGAAAACGAGCTTTTCAAAAACATTCCACTCCTAGCAAACCACAATTCCAACAAATTTATAATCCCTCATCTCGTCTACAAACCATGACAGAAATTTCCCAAGAAGTGATTAAAGCATACGCACTTGAAAACGCAATCAAGCATGAAGGACATGCAAATCAGGGAGCAGTTCTCAATGGACTTTTCTCTGAAGGTCTCCAAAAATCAGAAATAAAAACAATCATTCCAAGAATTGTAGAGGTACTTGAAAAGGTAAATGCGATGCCACTTCCCCGACAAATCGAAGAATTCAAAGGATATGAATCAAAAATAAGTCGCCGCGAGGAACGAGTTGGACTTCCCCACTTACCAAACACAGAAGACAAAAAAGTAGTCATGAGACTCGCTCCATTTCCTTCAGGCCCGCTCCACATTGGAAACGCACGAACAATAATTCTAAACGACGAATATGTCAAAATGTACAATGGAAAATTAATTCTTGTAATTGATGATACGATTGGCTCCGAGAAAAAACCAATAGAGCCACAGGCGTACAAACTAATTGAAGAAGGAATTACATGGCTCGGTGTCAACTTCGACAAAAAAATTGTGAGAAAATCAGACAGAATAGAAAAATATTATGACTATGCTGAAGAATTAATCGAAAAAGGTTACATGTACGTTTGTGAATGTGAACAAGAAAAAATGCGAGAACTAAAAGCGAAGGGAATTGAATGTTCATGTAGACATAAGGATAAAAAAGAAAATATGGAGTTATGGAAAAAAATGTTTACGGCACCTGAGGGCTCCATGTGTATTCGATTAAAGACAAGTATGCAACATCCAGACCCTGCATTTCGAGACCGGATTATGTTTAGAATTACAGATCGACCACATGCACTCCTCGGAACAAAATACCGCGTATACCCCCTTCTCGATTTTTCTTGGGCAATTGACGACCACCTCTTAGGCATTACCCATATTCTAAGGGGAACCGACCTAGTAATGGAAACAAAAGTTGAAAAATTCATCTGGGACATCTTCGGATGGAAGCACCCCGAAGTAATTTACAATGGTTTCTTCGAAATAGAAGGAGTAAAAATTTCAAAGTCAAAGGGAGCACACGAAGTAAAATCAGGGCACTATTCGGGTTGGAATGACCCGCGAATGTGGTCACTGCAATCTCTTCGAGACCGAGGAATAAAAAAAGAAACAATACGGGAATTTATAATCAATATGGGGATTAGAAAAAATAACGTCAAAGTTCCGGTCGAAGTTCTCTATGCAATCAATAGAAAAAATCTTGAAAACGTACCACGACTATTCTTTATCCAAAATCCACAAAAAATAACAATCGCTGCAAGTCCAAGTAGCACGGCCGAAATTCCATTTAATAAAAACGATCCACAAAAAATAAGGAAATTCAATATCCATCAAGACTTTTTCATTCCAGGAGAGGATTATGAAATGATGCAAAATAAAGAGTATCGCCTTATGCACCTTTTTAATTTCAAGACAGATAAATTGTTCTCTCTAAAACCAAGAACATTTTCCTACTTAAGCGAGGAATCGGCATCAAAAAAGAAAGTAAAATACATGCAATGGCTTCCAGTAACCGCAAAAAACATCAAAGTAAAAATCGTAATGCCTAATGGAAAAGCTGTCTCGGGAATTGCAGAGGAAGAAACAGCAAATGTCAAAATTGGCGACATCATTTTCCTTGAGAGAGTCGGATTCGTCCGCTGCCACAAAAAAGAAAAAAATGGATTGGAGTTTTGGTTTGCGCATAGTTAAGACTATTCACTGAGATACTTTTTTAAAGAACAGGCCCCACCGAGCTATATGGGCGTTCCATTACTTATTGCGATCAATCCCCCGAGAGAAGTTGCAGAAAATATCATAAAAATTAGAAAATTTATTTTCAAGAAGACTAGAAAAAATCTTTATGGCTCCCATGATCCTCACATAACCTTATCAGTTAATACTTTTCAAAATTTTTCTGAAGTAGAAAAAAAGATTCTTTCCGTCTTAAAGAAATATAAACCATTTTCTGCAAAAATTGAGAACCTGCATACTTTCCCTTTTGATCCATTTCTCAAAACCAATACTATTGTATATAAAGTTGAGAAAAGTTCAACACTTGCCAATCTTCAAAAAGATATTGTATCTAAGGTTAACGATCTTAGAACTGATGATCAAGTAAAATGGTTACTTGAATTGAATCCGAATCAATCAAAAGAGAGTATAAAAAATATTCGTAAATATGGCTATCCTTTTGGTCCAAAAGATTGGATCTTTCATGCAAGTGCCGGATCAGTTTCTAATAGGCATTACAAGGAAATTTGGAAAAAAATAAAAAAATATAACTTGAGAAAGACTTGGACTATTAACACTATCTCTATTTTTATTCATCTTGGCGATGATGGTTGGAAATTGTTTAAAAAATATAAATTATAAAAACATTCATTCCCAAAATTCAGATTGTAGTGAGGGAATTTTTAGGCGGAGAAAATTGCAGCGTACTTCATGTACGTAAGATTTTCTCCAACAACAAAATTACCCACTAGAATTTAAATTTTACCGACTAAATCAAGTCCGGGCCGAAGCGTTTCTCCACCAGGCTTCCAATTAACGGGACAAACCTCGCCACCGTGCTCCATCGTAAACTTAGCAGCTTCTAATTTCCGAATAAGTTCACTAATATTTCGACCAATAGAATTATCATGAATCTCATACGCTTTCAAAACTCCTTCAGGATCAATCAAAAACGTTCCTCGAAGCGACAAGCCCTCTTCTTTGATATACGTTCCATAATCTCTACAGATATTTCCAGTTGGATCAGCAACCATGGGGAAGGTAATTTTCTTAATAGACTCTGAATTATCATGCCATGCTTTATGAACGAACGCTGTATCAGTTGAAACACTCAAAACCTCCGCTCCAAGTTCCTGCAACTTCGAATAATTATCTGCTAATTCTGAGAGTTCCGTTGGACAAATGAATGTAAAATCAGCTGGATAAAAAAACAAAACAACCCATTTACCTCGATAATCTTCAAGAGATACTTTTACAACTTCATCATTATGATATGCTTCCGCAGTAAACGAAGGGGCTGCACTTCCAATCACACATTTCTTTTCTTCCATTGATTCCATAGTAACACTCAAATAAATACTATGATTTATAAATTTTTGGAAAGTGGGTTAACAAAAGTGATCTTCAGCCACACAAATTACATAACAGCTCCAGGGTGGGCGAAAAATTTGCTTTGAGCTTCACAATATCTGGATAACGAAGCGAAATGCACTTTGTGAGTTGAGAGTCATGCGAAATTCAATGCGACCGCGAAAATGGGCATTACAGATCTCTCTCCAAACCATTCTCAATTTCATCCAAATGCTCGTTATTCCTATCCAAATTCTTCCCTCGTAAATGCAAAACCTC
>CAZNKX010000003.1:19898-25069 GCA_964573915.1 Candidatus Woesearchaeota archaeon
AAAAGTCCAATTCCTTCACTAATAAGCGAGTCAGCATAATCAATCATAGAAACATTGCTGTCCCGTTTTAAATTCTCAACAGTCTCAATCATTTCAATCAAATTAGTAATGGGTATAATACTCGCACTTCGCTTCATTTTTGGAATAACCTTTAAACACGCACGAACAATAATCCCTGTAATTCCTTCCATTCCACAATAGTCAGATATCTCCGTTGCTCCCTTTCGAGAAATATTTCCATGGCAGTCCACTATATCAAGCCACTTAATCCACTGAGAAACTCGACCATATTTTCCAACACGAGAAGAACTCGCATTTGTTGCAATCATCCCTCCAAGCGTTGCAATTTCCCTACTGCCAACATCAACAGCAAATTCCAATCCATGCGCTTCCAAATAAATTTGCAAATCTTCTAGAATAACTCCTGCCTCAACTTCCACCGTTTTTCGGTCCCGATCAAGATTACCAATTGTATTCAATTTCGATAAACTAACAACCGTATCTCGACCAGCGAGGGGAACGGCACCACCGGCAAAACCAGAGCCACCACCACGAACAACCAAATATTTGTGCATTTTAACCATTGCACAAACACGCTCCACAGATTCCGGATGAACAACACGAAGCGCATTACCTCGATAAGGAGAAGCATCACGACTATACGCCTTATTCATAGAAACAATATCCAAATTATTTTTTGTAGATTTCATTATGATAAACCTCGAAGCCTCCCAAGTACAAATGAGGAAAAATCAGAAACAGCATCGCTATTCGTTTTCAAATGAAGATAACAATTACTACAAGCAGAAATTATAGAGGCCTGTTTCTCCGGAGAAGAAGAGATTAAGTTTCGTGCAATTTTATTCGCAGTTTCAGAAAAATTTTCCTTAAGTCCACCGCCAGCACCACAACAAATTGCATTTTCTTTATTTTTCCTAAACTCCACAACACGCCCACCCAAAAGTTCAATAACGCGTCTCGGCACTTCATAAATTCCACACTGTCGTCCCAAAAAACAAGAATCGTGATACACGACTTCAACAGAAGAACCACTTCCTTCATACGTAATTCTTTTTTTCAAAAGACCGCGAAGTATACTCTCACTTATGTGCTCAACTGTAATATCCCATCTCCGCAAAAGTTTTGGATAAATATTTCTAAACATATGAAAACAAAAAGCAGAAGGCGTAATTATTTTCGTAATGGAGTTCTCAAGACAGATAGCATGCATTTTCTCAGCCAATCTTTTAGCAAGTTTTCGGTCTCCCGCATGATACGCAAATAACCCCGAGCCTGAAAGTCCCTCGAGAGTTTCATAAGAAATCCCTAATCGATTCATAATTTCGATATAATTATCAGTTTCAATTGAAAAAACTCCATTAATATCCTCTCCTGGAAAATAAAGCACGTTCTCCCGATTTCCAAATAACAAACTCCCTATCCCCATAAAAAATTTCAGCCGAAACAATATTTAAGGATTATTGGGATGAATTACAGATAATCTAAGCCCTTTCAAAATAAAATATTCCGCCACCGTCCTGGCCCGAAACATAGGGATGTCCAGCACTCGCTGCAACTACAAGTTTTGTCCCATCGTTCGATAAATCAAGACCACGAACTGAACCAGTACCATCAGCCTCATTTTCAAAAACACGATACTTAAATTCAGGACTATTAGGATTCGCATTTCCCAGATTATAGATAAGCACTTCGTCGACCAATTCAGATCCATCTCCAATCGAGCCAACAGCAATAATTTGTCCATTAGCTGAAATATCAATTGCAGAAACAAGATTGGTAAGAGAGCCCCCACCCTGGTCTCCAACTAAGGAGTCCTGCATTAAGACAGTTCCAAAAAATCCTGAAGTCAAATCAATTACCTGAATAATAAAACCGTCATAAGTATTTCCGCCCGATACTCCAGACCATCCAATAGTAAATGTAGATTTATCCCCTGAGATGGCTAAAGGACCAAAATTGACCAAGTTTATAGGACTTTTAATCCAACCATAATGGGCATAAGAATTTCCTTGTTTTTTATAAAAATTAATCCCATAATCTATCCCAGTGGCTATACTTCCATTAAGCGTTTGAATCGCAACTAAACCCCCATCATCAGAAATTACTGCTGGAAGGGCACTCTGGAATTCAGAGGAAGAAGGAGAAGAAATCGTACTAAGGGAATCTACCAAAATGTCATAAACAGTATACCAAATACCTGACTGTATCAAAACCGAAGATAAGTCTTCAGAAATTTTTGACTTTCCATAAGTAACAATTGTTGAAGGATTTCTGATATCTGGAGATAACTCGGGATTGGAAAGGGTCAAATCAAAAATTGTGACCTCAATAGAACTGCTGGATGTCGCTGTTGAGACGACAACTTTATTTCCATCTCCAGAAACCGCCACATCTGCAGCGTACGAAGCTCCAAATGCAGGAGATGCAAAAGAATCATATTCCCACAACAACCCCGCAGAATCATATACTCGTAAAATATATTTTGAAGGTCCCGTAAATCCCTCCTTCCTATAAACCACTACGGCAAAAATATCATTAGCCTCAGAAGCGTCAATTGCAAGACCTTCATCACTCCCACCTAGAAGAGGAAGATAATCGTAATTAAATATCGGCACTGCAGGGTCGCTATTAACCACATCAAATAATGTTTCAGGATATTCATCAAAGACCATTTTTGAAAAAACTTTTGAGTCTCCATTTCCCACACCCACTAATCGCCCTTCAGGCCCATCAAGATAAGAATATCCTGGATATTCCCACTGCCATTTCTTTGACCAAGGAGAACTAGGAACTCCGCCAATCCCGCTTTGAGGAACTGTAACTCTTGTCGCAGTCCCACCACCCAAAACAAAAGGTGACAAACCAAGTTCCTCGGAAAAATTCTGAAAAATAATCTCAAGAGTAATAAACGATACAAGAACGGTAACCACGACAACAAAAATAATCTCAGAGACAGTTAGTTTCTTCTCCAAACTTCTTCCACTCTTTTTCATGATTTGAATAAAGCTAACAGTTATATAAACGTTTTCAAACAAACCTCACTCGCCAACACACTCCAACAAATCTTTTTTCTTCAAAATCCAAAACCGAAAATCTCCTTGAAGTAATTCCCGTGCATAACCCCGAAGGGGAGAAACCGTCAAGACTTCTTTTCGTGCGTGTTTGATGAGTTGCATGACGGGCACAAAGTCTGAATCTCCTGAAATTAAAACGCAGCAATCACAGTTTTTATCAAGTAACGCTTCAGAAACCATGTCAGACGCAATCAAAATATCAACACCTTTCTCAACACGTATTTCTTTTCCCTCACTTTTCATTTTCTTGAGTTTTCTTGTAAATACCTTGAATCCTTTTCGTTTCAAACCATTCAGGAAGACCATATGCTTGTAGTAATTCTCATCTCCAAGACCAATATCAGGAGTTGAATTATAATAACGAATATCAAAAATTTCAACGTCGAACTGTCCTTCAATGAGCCGTGCAAGTTTATGAAAATTAACAATTCGCGGCTTCACAAGAGACTTCACATTATGATACCAATTATTCCCATCGATAAACATAACTGCCTTCTTACGATTTCCCATAAAATAAAAGACTCCCGGCATTCCAAAACGTCATACCGGGGATGTAATGTAAAACCAAGCTCAATGAAATATTTAAATCTTCCTACTCAAAAATCAAGGTAGTCCTATTTTTTCTTTCTCTTCATCCTCGCAGCTCTCATCGCAGGAGTCGGCTTATCAACTTCTCGAACATTAATCTCGGGCCCTGCAATGAAGACATCCCCATTTTTCCAAACTGGTTTTCTCCTCAACCGACTTAAAACATTTTGAACTTTCGAATTTTTCCCAACCAAAATATCGTCAACAATTTTTGCTTCTCGCTTATCAACTAACCATGCGTGAGTTGCCCAATTCCCATTCTTTTTCTTCCCAGCCAATCGCTCAACATGACCCTTCCTTCCAACATCGTGATTACGAAACAGGACAAACTGCGACTTCGGCCGAACAATCACGTGATAAAACTTCCCTCCACCCAATTCCTTTTTCTTCACCATTTTTTATGTTAATATAAGAAGAAAGAATTATTTAAGTTTTTTCAAAACAACTCTTCAATAAACGCGAGTACTCTTCCAACTAATCGTTGCTTTAATGTTCTATTTTTCCATACCCTATAGCTAAATGGTTTTGATTCCTTCAAATTCTGCATAAAATACTTTTTCAGATCTCTCAAAATTTTCTTATCCCTTCCAAGTAAATTAACCTCATACTGATAAATAAAACTTCGATAATCAAGATTTGACGATCCTAAAAGAAAAAACTCCTCGTCAACAATTAACAATTTCGAATGCAACACGTGAGGATAATAATACATATCTGCCCCCATCAAATACAGTTTTCCTAAATATCTGTCTCGAAGAACATCAACAAGTTTTACATCAGAATAACGGGGCAGCACAATTTTTATCTTAACCCCCCTCTCAATTGCTCGGCGCAGTGCATTTCGAATAATTGGCGAAGGTATAAAGTATGGCGTCTCAATTAAAATTTCTTTTTTTGCTCGCCCAATAAGTCGACGATACTTTTTTTCTGTTGGCCGATCTATTTGTGAAGGAAAATCGGGAATCACTTCAAATTCATCATGAGAGATTTTTCTCATCTTTTTTGGAATAATCAAATTAAAATGTTTCCATTGCCTTAAAAATAGTCGACGAAAAGCGTGAGTTAAATTACTATCGATTCGAAGAACTAGTTCACGCCACTTCATAGATCGATTCGTAATGTTAATCGAGCCAACATATGAAACTCTTCGGTCAACAAGCAAAAGTTTCCTATGATTTCGCTCATGATTTGCATTAAACCATCTAATCACATACCGCAACTCACGAAAAAACCGCACCTCGCCTCCACTCTCAATCAAATCCTTAAAAAAAGGTTTACGAATCTTTGAACCCCACGAATCAATTAATAACCTCACACGAAGCCCTTCCTTAACTTTTCTCGTAAGCACTTCACGAAACTTCCTTCCAATATAATCATTCTCAAAAATATATGTCTCTAAAAAAATTTCTTTCTTCGCTAATTCAATATCTTTAAGCATGGACGCATAAATTTTTTCCGCATCACTCATCACAACATATTTTTTCATAA
>CAZNKX010000004.1:0-9674 GCA_964573915.1 Candidatus Woesearchaeota archaeon
CCGGGCTTGCGCCGGAAAGTGTCATGGTCTTCGGCAGTGATCCCATCGAGGCTGAGTTGTACTTTGTCGAGACCGATCTTCTTAAGGCGGGCTGCCCGTTTGTAGTCCAAGTGCCACCCATTTGAATCAGTTACTAAATAAAACTTCGAAGGATCAATCGCTTCAACCAATTCATCAAATTCTTTTAACAACAACGGCTCTCCACCGGTGATCACAAAGTTAGCTAATCCCATTTCATGTGCTTGCTGCGAGAGGCTTCTTACATCATCCATTTCAAACTTACGTCGTCCACTGGCCTTTTCCCACGAACGCGGAACATAAAACTTATCAATGCAACAATGCTCGCAGTCCATATTACATAAATAATCATACTGGAACTGGATAATAGCGATACTTTCGCCATTGGCAATCTTTTCTGGATATTTTGCCATCTTTTTATAAACTTCAGGCTTATATCCTTTAAGCCAATTTTGTCGATCTGTTTCGTCCTTTGTCGTAGTACTTTGCATAATCATGTCTTCCGGGGCAGGATCATATTTGTTGCCCTCTAGGGGACTTTGAAACATTTTTGAGTGTGAGTTAGCCATTTTTTATTTTTCTCCTTTCTTGGGTACCCGAACGCCTCCACGATATTCGTGAGTGTTCTCGTCAATTGGTTCGATGGGGTCATCTTGTTTTACAACTTCGAGCTTATTGACAGGGATGAACCAAACTTTTCCATTTTCATCCTTAGCTCGAAATTGGGGATTGATTCTTCCCCTGATGTCATCTATAAATACTTCGCTACCGACTGGAAGGATAGTAACGTCTCCGTTTTTTCCTTTGCTGGAGACCTCTTCCTTTAGAATGGCTATCCGATGGATCACTTTGTTCCATCGGCCGTGCAGTTCTTTACGCCACACTTTGTGTGTTTTTAAATTATTTTTTGATACAAATTCTTTTTTAGTGCTCATTCAAATATTTTCCTCTATTAACGTTGTTTATACTTTTCTTGATCAAGGGTATCGAGCCAGCTTATCATAGTTTCAGGATCTTGAAGCACTATGGGATCGATATCTTTTATCAACGGTTTTATTTCTTCACGATTCGTGAAGAATTTTAAAACTTCCGGAAACATATCTCCATATTTGATAAGATGATCAGCGGCGCGCTCGTCAGTGAAAACAGCGTTTCGAATCCGCTTTCGCAATTCATCCGCTTTATCCAGTTCTCCCATCCCGATATGGGCGTTGCGCATTCCATTGAGCGCATAAATCTGGAATGGGTATAATTTGACCACCGCGCCAAAAGTTGATAAAGCATGTTCATAGTTACCAATTTGTAAATCATAATTATGCACAAAGTTGCTGTCTAAATTTGCTCTATATCTAAAATCGTTTAATTCATCCTTTCCTATCCATGGAGAGTCAAAGTAACGACTATTAGTCAACGTCTCCATCCAAGAGGAGGGCCCGTCTTCGATGCATCCTGCTTCCACAAACGAATCGTACATCGGAGTACCCACAATGGGAGTAGCAATGTGATATTGCGTCCAATTAGGTTGTAAATAATTTTTAACTTCATCAACAGTTTCTTGCATTAACTCTCGCGTCTCGTTTGGAAATCCAAGGATAATATTAATCGTTACAATGAGGCCTCGTGATTGTGCATACTTGATCAATTTTGCAGCTTTTTCTAGTTTTACATGTTTACGAATTTGCTTTTGCATTGTTCTGGTAGCTGATTCAACCGCAAATGAAATTGTTGGTATATTGGTGTATTCAATGACGGCATCAATCGTATCTTCACTCGTTGTATTAACATAAAAAGTTTGTGTAAAAGATATTTTCTGATTTTTAATCCCGGACTGACTCATGGCTCCTAAAAGAGCATCACACCGTTTTTTATTAACAAGAGGCAAATCATCATATATGTGAAAATGATTAATCCCATACTCTTTGTTTAAGAGTTGCATTTCTGCTACAACGTTTTCCGGTTCGCGCAAGCGCATTTTTCGGCCATGAATGGTCCATGCTGCACAAAATGTACAGTGATAAGGGCAGCCACGGGATGTAAATAAAGAAGCATCTCTTTGTTGAGCACTATCCGCGTTTATTTCATCCCAAAACAAATGTTTGCCGGCTGATTCTTCACCCGAATAATGAGACACATCAATTAAACTATAATCAGGGAAAGGAATTTCATTTACATCCATTTCCATAAAAGATGTGACTACGGGTTTTTCATCACAATCATTACGATCTATTTGTTTTCGTGCGTGTACTCCGGATATAATAAAATTGGAGTTGCCAGAGGCTAAAAACTCTACTAAGTGAGGAAATGCTTTTTCGGCTTCCCCGGCAATTACAAAATCAACCATATGATCATGATTGTTTAAAAGATGTTCCACTGTGTTACTAGCGTGCATGCCTCCTACAATGATCGTAGCTTCGGGCCATATTTCTTTAATAATGGGCAACGAATGATTAAAAAACTCCCAAGAAGAAGACATGGAAAAAGAAAAAGCTAATATATCTGGGGTCCACGAACTTGCGGCTTTTAGCGCCTCTGACCGGATGGTGCCATCAAGATCGGACCGGAATATATCATGTGCGATAGGCAAATAGTCGACGCAGCCTATTTCCCCTTTATGTTTCTGTTCTTTAAGAACCGCTGACAAATATAAAATCCCAAAGGGGAAAGCTTTAATCTGGCGACTCGTGCTGTGGCCCATGATCTGTTTAACGGTCAGGGTTGGCATATTAATAAAAAGTATGTTGGTATCAGTGTTCATCGGGTTTTCCTTTTAAGTGGTTTGTTTTTTTCGTAGAATCCAAAAGCGATTGCCGGAAGATCACTGTAGGTGTGATGCACTATAAATCCCTCTTTATTTCTTCCAGACCATAATCTCTCAATATTGATATAGAAATATCACTATCCAGAGTGGCCAGAATCTTATTTGCTATTTCATCAGAATAACTAGCTGCCATAACGATAATAGCATCCACGGGATTTGAAAATAATTGAGCTTGTGAAACTATGGGAATGTGAGTGGCAGGAGTGTATTTTCCTTGTTTAAACGGTGCGTCATCTATAATATATTGTATCTTATCACCTTTATGAAGTTGTGTCAAGGAAATAATTGCTAAAGCTTGGTGGCCCGCACCCCAGATAGCTACCTTGCCAGCACTAAAACGTTTAATATATGCGTGAAGTTCTTGTTTTAAAGCTTCTTGATGATTATAAAATTGTGATATATCTACCGGCTGGCGTTTGCGCACCACTGCAGAAATAATATAATTATACCACACTTCAGTACATTCTAATACTTCAAAGCCATTTTGATTCAATGTCGAAAGCAGAGTTTCTTTAGTAAAATAAAAAAGATGATCGTTTATAAATTCAGAAAAAAGATTGTTTTTAAGAATCATATCAAAATTGGGTACTTCTATTAATCCAATTCCATCCTCCGAAAGATTAGCAGAAATAGCTGCGAGCGTCCCATTAGGATCGGGTAGGTGTTCGAAAAAGTTTAATATAAAAAACCCATCAAAAGGTTCATCAGTTATCTTGTCTTCTTTGTTTTGAAGATAACCCTGTAACACCTGTAAATTCTCGCGCTGGCATGACTCTACAGATTCTTCAGCATATTCAATTCCGTAGGCGTCCATCCCTGCTCCAGCCATCAAAGAAAGATATTCACCTTTTCCACACCCCACTTCAATAACCTTTTTGTTTTTAAGAGAGTATTTTTGAACTAATTTTTCAAATTGCTTTATTCTAAATTCTTTCATCTCTTCCGAGTAGGCTGCAGCCCGGATTACTTCTTTATAATATGGCACCGGTTCATTGCTTAATTGTACAAGTCCACACCCCATACACTGGCAGACTTCCAAATCTACCCCTCTTTCAGTCGCCAGTTCGCTTTGGACTGGCAAATGTTGGGCCGCCTTGGGCATGTCGTCATATTTTAATAAAGTAGTCAATTCTTTATGGCATACTCTACATTCAGTTTGTATTTGCTTCATTGTTTTAATATTGAAATTGAGAGGGGTCTATGGTGTGCTGGTTGCGAAGGGCCCATTCATACATGCGAGGAATATACTCGTCTGCTGATGTAAATTTATAGTCTGGCAACTCTTTTAGTAGCAAGCCGTTGTTTCCGCTATATTCGGTGTTTAATCCTGGATTTTCAGCTTCAATCTCTAAATCTTTATTGGAAATAGATCGTATTTTTTCAGCTAACGTTTGATAATCTATGGTGGTGCCATTACACACATTATATATTTTATGTTCTGGCTCGTTAAGCATAAACCATTCACATATATAAACCAAATCTTCAATGTATAGAAAATCAAAAAATACATTTTGACGATAGGTGATAGGCATATTAAAAACGGCCTTGCAGCATGCTAAAGAAATAAAACGGTAACGCCAATCGTCCCATTCGCCGGCGATTCCGAATAAACGTAAATTGTATATATTAGAAGATTGTTCAGTGTGCTTGGTCATAATATACTTGGAGAGGCCATATTGATCCGATGGAACATGAGAATCAAAATAAGATTCGCTCATTTGAGGTATCCAATTTTCTCTTCCAAATTCGGCGCCTGAGCCGAAATAAAGCATCTTTCCAAAAAACTTGCTGCAGCGCGCAATATTAAAAAACATTTTCAAATTGTTTTCTAAAACCTTCGAAGGATCCTTCGTAGTAAATGCAGGGGCAGCATCATAGGTGGCAGCATGAATTACAACATCAAAACTGCCTTCTGTGATGTATTGCCGAACCTGCTCACTGTCGAGGAGATCCAACTGATCTCGGCCTAGGCAGATTACCTCATATTTGTTTTTAAAATCTTTTAAGAGACCTTGAGCAATAAACCCATTGCCGCCGGTGATTAAAATCTTAATCACTCACTACCTCGATTAACATGTTTTCTTCAAACTCGTCTCGGTCCAAAAAGGGCGCCAAATCTTCCATTGGGCGGGCCGCAAAACTGCCATCGGCCTTCCGGTATACGGAGGCTTTTGGCGCGGTTACATGGGCAAGAGGGAGCATTACTTCGCATATTACAGGACCATCGCTGTCTATCACCTCTTTCAACTCTGTATGGATGTTAGCCGGGGATGTGATTCGTGAATATGGTAGGTCATATGCATATGCATTCTTCTCTAAACTAGGAAGCGTGAGGCCGCTAGTTTCACCACTAGCCACTAAGTTTCCATTAAAGTGGGTATTTTGGGTATTTCTAATTGAAACGTAGCCATTATTATTTAATACAAAAAATTTGATGGGTAAGTTTAATCTCCGTACTGTTTCTAGCTCTTGAATGTTCATTATAAATCCGCCATCGCCATCGATGCAGATTGTCTTCTGGCTTCCGCTGGCGATACACCCACCAATGCTGGCGGCGATGCCGAACCCCATTGGGCCTAGGCCTTCGCTATTAAACATGCGGGTGCCCTTTTTCATTCTAAAGGCTTGCATGGTCACTTCGCTGCATCCACCGGAACTACCCGGAATAATCAATGAGTTTTCTGGAAGGACATCTGAGAGGGCATCTATAAAAACGTAATTGTTGACGTGATCTGTTTCTTCCCAATATTCTGGGAGGACGACGGGATAGCGTTTTTGCCATTCTTTGCATTGAGCAAGCCATTCTGCACAGTCAAGCTGTATTTTATCTTTTTGCCTCGCCAACTCTCTAATGAATTCGCCGGCGTCGGCTTCTACTGCATAGTCTATGTTCATTTGGAGTTTTGTGATTTCGCTGCCATCGATGTCAACAATGACCTTCGTGGCTTCTCGTGCAAAATATTGATGCTGGTAGGCGGTTTGGCCATGGTCGAGTCGTGCTCCAAGACTAATAAAAAAGTCGGAGTTTTGCTGGGAGAAGTTTGCTCCTCGTTGGCCGACGCCGCCGGGGCGTCCTACAAAGAGAGGATGCTGCTCTTCCATAAAATCGATGGCTTTCCATGTTGTTAAAATTGGTATTTGAAGTGCGGCGGCGAGTTCATTGAATTCATCAATGGCTCCAGTCAGACGCACGCCGTTGCCTGCTAAAATAATTGGGCGCTTAGCTTTGTTGAGCGCTGGGATGAGTTCAGAAACAAGCTGTGAAAGATCGACAGAAGATGGGGACTCTGGGGTGTAACCCGCTTGTGTCGTAGGATTAATAGATACCGCTTGCACATCGAGCGGAATATCAATCCAGACAGGGCCCGGGCGTCCGTTGCGTGCTAGATAAACAGCCTTTTCCATGTGATATTTGATAGTCTCGGGATCGGTGACGGTGACGGCATATTTGGTAAGCGGTTTAACAATGCTTACCATATCAATCTCTTGAAATCCAATTTGACGCACGCCGCGGCCTGCGGCCATATCTTTCTTTTGTACTTGGCCCGAAATGAAAAGGGTGGGAGTTGAATCCAGCCATGCGGCTGCTAGACCGGTGAGAGCGTTTGTTCCGCCGGGGCCGGTGGTCACGACGCACACACCTAAGTTGTTAGTGTATTGTCCGTATGCGTCGGCGGCAATGCTGCATGCTTGTTCGTGGAGGTTGCAGACAAAGTTAATGTCGCTCTTTCCAATAGAATCGATAAGATGAATACATCCTCCTCCTGGTAAGAGAAAGATGTCATTCACCCCCTGTTCTTGGATGAATTGGATAACATAATCCGACAGCTTAATCATTTAATCTTTTATTTCGACCAACTCAATGGTACAGGCAATATCTCGATGGGGGGCCACTCGATATCCAAAAAAAGTATGAAAACTGGACGCACCTTCTTTACCATATGCAAGGGCTGCTGGAATAAACAGTTGGCGCTTTTCACCTACTTTCATTTCCACGAGCGCTTCATCAAATCCCTTGATCGACTGGCCGCGGGAATAAATGTCATCTTTGGGCGTGGCTGCCCCAATCACAATATCAATAGGGCCGCTGAACGGCTTATCTTCATATGTACTGTCATAGAGATTGTCGACATATTTGCCGGCTGTTTCGTCATAATTGGAGGTAGAGGTACCTTCTCCAAAAAATATCTCATAATGTACCGATACTTTTTGACCTGTGACAGGAATGTCTCCTTGGCCTTCTGTAAGTTCGACCATGCGAAGGCCACTTTCTTTAATTATTTCTGTACTCATACTGCAAAATCCTCATATGTTTCTTCGCCGTCATCGTCTCTTTCAACGAGGCCGTGCAACTCCCGAATTAATTCGGTATATTCTTCTAGTTTTTCCTTGAGTAGTCGGTTTTCTACCAATAGCTCACGATATAGTTCTTGATAGTTATCAGCGAATGGCTCTACATCGGCGTTTTCATAGCCTACTTGGTTAACTTTCTTTTTTCCGGGGTCTGGTTGTGCCATAATATCTCCTAATTCATCCAGTGCGTTATAAAGGTTTTTCTATTTTTATTTTGCATAATGTTAGCATCGATATAAAAAGAATCGTTTACATAATGCGTAGAAGAAACTTCTTCAATTACACACCCATTTGTCGTTGTAAAACTGTGTTGCGTGCCGGGCTCGATAGTTACTACATCACCCTTCGTAAGGGAATGAAGCTCGCCATCAAGATATAGTTCTACGTCTCCGTACAAGACTACAAAAGTTTCTTCTTTTTGCTTATGAAATTGTGTAGGATGATGCTGGCGGGGTAGCGTTATAATAAGTTTTTTACAATATTCTCGGTTAACTACCGTAATCATCGTAATGCCAGTTTCATAAAAATTCTCAATTCCGTAATGATGGGAAATCTCTAATTGGGCTGCGCCCGGAACCACCACGTTGGCTTCTCCAAGAAGATTCTTGACGTCTTGTACAATATCATATACTCGCTCTCTTAAGTTGCTCTTTTGAACGTCATCACCTTGGACTGCTTCATTGATATTAAAATCCTTGTCGGCTATAAATTGAGTATACTTGGACATGTCATTGGCCAAGACTTGACCTTCTTGACATGGGAATGCATAAAATACGTCCTCTCTTCCAACTACTTCGCTTTTAGCGATAGGACGCTTTGCAAACACTCCTCTTTTAAAGCGCCGCAGGTCTGCTAGTTCTTTATCAGAAGCCGGCGGTCGGGCATGCGTATCGCCGCTAACCTGGAAAGCAAAGCGCGCGGACTCAAGCCATTTTTCTACTTGGGCCGGTGTAGCCGAATATGCATTTTTGGCATATTGTTCAGTTTCGACAGCCACATGCTTTTCAAAAACTTGGGCGCCCTTGGCAATTGCTAGCGGGATGATGTGGGGATTATCAGGATCCTCGTGGGTTGAATACCCAATCTTAATAGTCGGATACCTTGTGCGCAATAACGCTAATTGGTTAAGCTGGAGGTTCGTGGTTTCCGTGGGATACTCTCCAACACAATGCATAATAGTTAAATCCTTTTTCCGATTTGTAAAAAACGCCACAACATTATCGATATCTTCGAGTGTTGAGCCGGCAGTGGATGCAATAATCGGCATATCCGTTTCTGCGATTCGGTTTAAAAGCGGCCAGTCGGTAAAGGAACAACTAGCGATTTTAATAATCGGGAAATCCATTTCTTCAATCAATGAGACCGAATCCTCATCAAAGCCGGTACACACGCCAATAAATCCCAGCTTTTCAGCTTCTGTCTTTAAAGTTAAAAAGTCTTCTTGTGTAAGACGAGTTTCAGTAAATCTCTTTACATATTTCAAATCCATGCGGTCCTTGTAGTCCGGGTGGATGAATGTGTCGATGTTGCGAAATTGGAACTTGAATGCAAAATCAAATTCCTTGTAGGGTTCTTTCACCTTGGCAAGTTCGCGAATCACACGAAGGCCGTGCGAGACGTCTCCCATATGATTGTTTGCCATTTCAAATATAAACAATTGTTTCATTGCCTCTCCTTAGTTTATATATTGTAACATGAACTCATTATGATGTCCACTTATTTTTCCAATAATCTTGAATCATTTTATCATAATCCATTTCTTGTTTTTGCGCGTGGACCTTCCACGTACATTGTCCCTCGTGCCATCGATAATAATATCCCAAACAAATATTAACGGGATAAATAAATATATTGCGTTCTAATAGGCCACACCACATATCATAATCTCCCGCACCACAGTCTAGCAAGCCATAATGCTCGTGAGCTTCTCTGGCTTCTTGAATCAGCGGATATAAATCAACACGATATACAACTGTGGGAGTGTTAACAGGGCTTCTGGTCATACATTGGGCCTTAAACTCGGACATATTCTTATAAAAATGAATCTGGCTGTCTACAATTTGTCCACCATTAACACCCACAATACCACTTTGCAAACATTTAATTTGATCTGGGGCGTGGGCTATAATTTTCATACAGTTAGAAATATAGTCTGGTGCAAAAAAATCGTCGCTCGACAAAAAGGTAAGATATCCTCCTTGCGCTTCTTGAAAGCTCTTATCGAAAGCTTCGCGGTACGAATTAGGGTGAATATTGGGCAATTGCTTAACGTGCAAAATTTCATGCTGAGATTCTTGTTCTATAAGCCATTCATAACTTCCGTCCGTGCTTTCATTATCATAAGCCAAAATTTCATAATCCAAATAATCTTGATTCAAGGCAGATTTCAAACATTCTTCAATGTATGCCATTGAATTGTATACCGGAATTACAATTGTCATCTTCATTTCCAGTCTCGCGTATTCATATTTTTATCATCGATAAA
>CAZNKX010000004.1:9774-23820 GCA_964573915.1 Candidatus Woesearchaeota archaeon
GTATCATTACCTAAGATGCGCTGGTATGCGTCGTGAATATTTAATGTTAAGCGGCTATTGTAAAGAAGACTGCACTCTTGTTCGTGGGTTAAATTTTTCTCCACAAAGAATCCGCATTTTAAATCTGTTTTCATGAATTCAGAAAATATCTCAATCATAATTGGTCTTTTTTCATTAAATCCATTGTTGGCCCAACCTCCAATAAAGCAAATATCATATTGTTTATAATTCTCGTTTACAATCGGTTGATAGCTGATAGAATCAAATGCTAATGGGACCGTGTGAACCTCTTTCCATTTAACATGATGAGACACATCGTCTCCAAACGTCCATAGATGGACGTGCTCCATTTGATTCAATCCGTCTATCATTGTCTCGTTAGCTAACGAAATAAAATTAAGGTGGTGTCCCCACGGAGCCGGAAACTGATTAGGTTGCGCAAAAATAAAAGCCTTTTTGCTGTGTTCTATAAAATGAAGTCGCTCGGGTATACAGCATGCATCTACGAACATAATCATATATTCCTCGTTGGAGGCTTCTTGGCCGTGGATATCATCAATCTCTTGAAGATCATCGATGGGGCACATATCATATCCTAACGACGCCCATGCATTTTGATATCCTTTATATATCCAACTACCAGC
The DNA here is from genome assembly GCA_964573915.1 of Candidatus Woesearchaeota archaeon. Lineage (GTDB taxonomy): Archaea > Nanobdellota > Nanobdellia > Pacearchaeales > GW2011-AR1 > JAGVXH01. Next base: position 10,419 of record CAZNKX010000004.1, read on the forward strand.
ATGCGCAGAATAATCTATTACATAAACTCTCATAATAGTTCCTTTATCTTTTCTAAAGTTTGGGCGAGACGTATTTTAGAATCGTGTTCTGCCAAAAATCTCTTGTGGCCATTCTCGGCTATTTTTTTCACCAAAGATGGCTTTTTTAATAAAAATTGAACTTTAGCAACAAACTCTCCTGCTGATTCAAAAGTAATTATTTCCTTATCGATCTCAAAAAATTCCTCCAGGCCGGAGTGATTTTGCGTCACCAGCAAGCCTTGGCCCGCAATGACTTCAAAAATTCGTTGTTTCATTTGAGTTTTCAATTCCGGATCGTTGGCATTAAAGCTTAAATTAACCCCAATTATAGACCTACAATAAATCTCAAAAAGCCCCTCTTGGCTTAAGCCAAATATTTTAGTAACCTCCACATCGCGATCAACAATGTCAAAAAACTTTTGTCGGAAGGGGTTCATGGCGCCGATAAAAGAGAGAGGAATATTCTTATCTTCAAAGGCACAATGTCTATAATAAGCACTATTAGCATGCCATGTGGCTAATATAATATTATTATAACCACGCTCTTTATATTTCTCTACATAGGCGGGCTCAGGAGTAGAACTAATATTAAAACTATTGCATGTCTGTGAGGAAGCCTCGAATCGCCATGTATCGTCACAAAACCAATTAAATGTGGTAGTACGACCGGAGGCGGTTTCTCTTTGGATACTCTCCCAAGGTTCGTAGGGAGTGATGGCCGGATTTCCAGTCACACAACAAAATATCAAATCAGGCTTGAAGCTTTCAATGATTTTATCATAATCTTTTTCTACAGGATCGACTGTATCATACCAATAGACTTCGTGTCCTAATTCCAGGAGCGGCTCATAAGTGTACCATTGGCCTGCATCGGGAATGCCTCCATAGGTTTTATTTGTGGTAAGAAGAATTTTCATTTTTATAATTCCAGCATTTGTTGGACGCGATGGATATAGGTATGATTTGAGAGAATGTGGTTTCTATTTTCTGCTTTAATCTCCGTTAAATCTTCCTTTAAATAATGCATTATTAGCTCAGCCATTTCTTTAGGAGTGGCTGCGATTGGGACGGTGGGAAAAAGATTTTCCACAGCTTCAACTTTATCGGAAATTAAAAAGCCATTTCGTCCAAGAGATTTAAAAGTTCTTTCATTAGTGTCGGCGCCGATGATCTGTTGATAATTATCATGAATGTTTAAAGTTATTTTACTATTGTGCAACACTGTTTTTTCTTCTTCGTCAGACAGCTTCATGCCAACAAAAAATGCCTTTATAATATCAAGTTTATCTATTTCTTCCCAATAAGCATCTATGATTTTCTTTTTTTCGCCAAAGCCATTATCAGCCCAACTTCCAACATACCCAATATCATATTCATCTTTTTTAAACCAATCTAATTTGGGTTCGTAATGAAATGAATCATATGCTAAAGGAATACGATGTACTTTTTTCCATTCATAAAAATAAGCTGGGTTGGGATTCTCGCCAAAATTCCATAATTTAACGTTAGGAAGGCGATTCATCTCACTAATTTGCTCCGTGGTTAAAGAAGTAACAAAATTTTGATGACCTCCCCATGGCCGCAAAAAATAATTGGGCTGGGCAAACAAGTAGGTGCGTCGGCTATTAGCCACAATCTCATAACTTTCTAGCTTGGCTACTTCCCAATCTCGCGTAAATAAATCATATTCGGCTGGTAGGGAGGAGTTTGCGAGTTCTTCTAAGGCCTCATATTCCTCTACATCAAAACCCAAAGATTCCCATGCGGATTTAAAGCCTCGATGGATGGACTCCCATGCGCCTTTAATTTTTACATTTTGAAGATATAGTTTCATGAAAATATATTTACAATCTTAGTGGTTATCTCATGTCTTTTTTCTCTCATTACTTTAATGAGATCTGGGCCTTTTAGGGAAAACCATTTTTCTTTTGTGGCTCCAATGTTGTGATTGGCTATGATGTTAAGACCCATCATTCGAGCCTCTACTACAATACGTGACAAGGTTTCAGGGGTTTTGGGCAAAAAAATAAATTTTGTATTTTGGCCAAGTCTTTCTAAAAATTCTTTATAGTCGCAGGGATAAATTAAATCAACATCTATTCCCTTTGCTTTGCAAAATTGGACTGCTTGTTGGGTACCCTTGTGCCAATTGGAAGAAACCATGATAGCACACTTATCAACTTTTTCTTTTTCTGCGAACTCGGCCATTAAATCCAGACTCTCCAGCGACCAGAGGTTCCCTCCCACATTAGTAATGTTGTCTAATTTTAAATTTTTTTTAACTATAGATTCATGAAAGGCACTCTGACAAACAACTGCTGCTGCATTTTTATAAAAATCATAATTAATTATTTCTTCAGGGGGAGCAATATAATCGGGGTACTCGGCGGGATTGCGGGTGCGTACATATTTGTGATCATGTTCATAGATTATATATTTTTTCTTTTTCTCGAAAACTCTTTTACATGCTTCAGACAGTTCTGTAAAATTAGCGACAATAAAGTTACCTTCGGTTTCTTCCAAATACTCAGGGGTGACGTTAGTGCTTTTTATTTTGGTCACTTCATGATTCTCTATAAGCATTTTATAAAGCTCTTCGTTGTTTAATTCTCCCCCGCCTAAAATCTCATTGGCAAAAAAATCAGCAACGATTATATATTTACTCATGTTCCTCAATGTCGAGAGAATCTAGCCAACTCTCTACATCAAATGACTGGCCTAAAGTTTGTCCCGGAACTCCTTGGCCCGATGATGGTGTTTGTAAAATAAGGTCTACAAACTCTGCATACATTTTATCTTGAGCAAATCGCTTGTGAAGAGCCTTTCCATATTTGGGTGCGTTGATGGCGATGGAGCCTTTCTTTTTAGAAACAATGTCTTCATAGCATTCTCGCATTTTTTCTTTAGCGGATTGGCCACGAGCATATGCCCACATCGAGTCTTTAACCAAAACCCCCTCCCATACAACTTCTTGTTGAATGGGTTGAAGATCAAAATTAACATTATAGAAATGCTCCTTGCCTTTCTCGTCTACCAAAAAATCTAGTTGGCCAGACCAGCCAGTGGCGACTACGGGAAGGCCCGAATATGCGGCCTCAAAAATCGGCAGTCCAAAACCTTCTCCGTGGGCCAAGCTGATTAAAGCCGAAATTTTGGGATGGGTATATAATGAGTGCATCTCTGCGTCTGTCATGTCGCCATGAAGAAGATAAATCTTGCATTTATAATCGGCAGCATTGTTACGATAAAACTTGGCTAATTCATTATAAAGGTGCTCTCTATCCATTTGCGAATTTTTCGCAATATTGCCTTTAAATACCAACCCAACTTCTTCATCCTTAAATTCTTCAATAAACCATTGAAGAGTATTATTGATGTTTTTACGCGGGCTTAATTGCGCTGTCACCAAAAAGTTAAAATCATACTCTAAATCTAACTCTACCTCTGGTAACGTTTCGTAAGTTTTAGTGGGATAACTAATAGCCTCAATGGGCTTCTCTAAGGAAAGTACAAACTTCTCTTGCTCGCCAGAAGGCAGTTGGCGCGCGGCTTCCCATTGGGTATTTTTATAAATATTTTTAGAATGTGTAGAAATAGTAATAATGTTGTCAATAACTTCGTTAGCTTTTAAAATCCACTCATGCGCCACTTTGGTTGTTTCAATCCCTGCCGTATAACCAATATTAATAGGAGCAACCTTTTCCCATTCATTAGGAATCGTCACTTGAATTGACATATCAAATTGGGGGCCTTGTTCTCCTTGGAGATACCATATTGTTTTTTCTATAATATGATCGATCCATTGTCTTTCTTCGTTGTGCTCAGCCGTCCATGAACACTGGCCCCACTGCAGAGGCTGGATATAAATATCGAATAAGTCTTCGCGCGAACGTAAGGCCCGCATAATATAACGAGACTGTTCCCCATATCCCGAGCGCGTTAAAAGAGGTGCTCTCAATAAAACTTTTTTACTCATTATGCCACCTCCAACAAGTGCCAACGTTTATAATGACGTCGTGTCTCGCCTGATCCATGCTTCTCGATCACTTTATCCATAAGTTCTATCCAGGTTTTTTCATAATGATCAAAATTATAATTTTTCCTTACGTGTTCTCGCCCCTGAAGAGACATCTTCTTATACGCTTTCGGCGTAAGGTTGATTGCTTTTTTGAGTGCTTCATGAAAGTCTTTCTGTGAAACTCTATCTTCATAAATATAAGGTACCTGGAGCGAGCCGATAACTGCTTTTGAGGCGGGCTGCAATCCAAAGCCAAACCAATTTTCGCCATCGGTTACTTGTTCTTGGAGGCCTCCCGTCATATTGACGATGATTGGGGAGCCACAGGATAACGATTCCAAAGTCGACAATCCAAAGCCTTCCGCATCGGAGATATTGATGGTGAAATCGGCAGCATTATATAGCGTTGCTATTTCTGAGGCCTCCGCTTTCGTGGTAGAAAGCAAAACTTGGCCGTCTTCAATGCCTAGATGTTCTATAATATGAGGCAGATCTTGGCCATGAGGATCTTGTGCATCCGTATGCATCAGCAAAGAGGCTTTGTCGTGTCCAACATCATCTAAAAATTCTTTAAACCACCAAATTAATGTACCGCTTTGTTTGCGCCGGGCATTTCGGTTATTCCAGAAAAAGATCTTCTTATCCGGATTCTTAGTGTCAGGAGAAGAGGCACTCTCTAAAATTTGATTACGGACGCCATCGGCGCGGGCTTTGTCTTCGTCCGATTTATATTTATAAAAAATATTAGAGTTAACTGCGTGAGGCACGTAGTAAGAAGAAACGTCAGGGGACACTTCTTTAACAATCTCATAGGTTACTTTTGATATGCACATAATCTCATCGGTAGAGCGGTAAAACCGACCATTAAAATGAGGTGCAGGAACGTTATCCCATACATGATAATAAACCATAGGACACATCGCCCTTATTTCATTCTCAATTTCCCACAGCCATCCATAAAATCTAGGATCGGTCATAAACCATAAGACATCGGGCTTTTCTTTCTGCAGAAGAGAGCGAATTATCTCATGGTTTCCATATCCGTCTACTGGATAAATCCTCCAAGACTCTCCCCAGGATTCTACCATTTGGGGTTCATAGCTATGGTGCTGCATTGCGCCGCCGAGACATATAAACTCGTATCTACCTGTCTTTAGTAATGCCTCAATCATATATTTAGTTTGAGTTCCCACTCCGCTGGGAGATAAAGGATGATCCGATATTGTCAAAATCTTTTTCTTTTTCATGTGTTTAAATTCCTTATGGGCAGTGTTTAGTTCTATAAAACTTACAACCGTAGCCGGCTGTGCATGATAATCTGTTTTTAATATAGCGCTTTTTTTTAATGTTCCAAAGCGCCATTTTCAATGTCTTGAGTGCATTCGCAGTTTTTCTCGGGCCGCTAGTGACGCGAAAGAATTCTACTCTATTGTTTTTAGCGGTTCTTTTCAATAAGGCAAAATGGGTTTCAATGTCTTTGGGGTCCGCGTCAGTCTTCTGCGCAAAAAAATGCTTGTAAAGAGTTAACTGATACGTTGTCATCTTATCGTTTTTGCGACGGGCATCCCAGCCCCATGAACAAGTTTTCCAATCAAAAATATGAACCTTCCCATCCGGGGTTGCAACGATGGCGTCTATATAACCTTTAAAGACATACTCGTCTTCGTCGGCAATGGGCTCCATCAAAGGAAGTTCCACCGCTAATACTTCGTATTCTTCAAAATAATCGTTTAGAGCATCTTCAATTTCAGGAAGGATTTTCTTCCCCTGTTCCCGCATGTCTGCCACCAAACGACTATCAATTTCGACGTCATCCGGGAGCTTGGCTAAATTTTCTTCAAAAGACGTGAGAAAATGTTCATTATCATCAATGTCTTCTTTTAAAAGCTTCTTTTCACAAACATCATGAATAGCAGTTCCAAACGCCGTAAACGCGTTTCCCTTAAAACCGTCAATTTTGTCAATTCGTGTTAGCTTATGATAGAATGCGCAATGAACCCAGTCTTTGAGTTCTGAATAAGATATATGTGGCACTCCCACTCCATTTTATATATTATAACCCACTTAAGAGCGGGTGTCAAGCTCTTTTGGATCTTGTATTAAAACAAGCTTTTCATATAGTGCGGGGCTCAGTCGCTTAAGAAAATTATGATCTGGGTGGAGATAATAATCTGTGAAGGCAGTGGCAAAATATTCTCTTAGCGATGTAGGAGCATACGCATTAATAAATAGTCCCATGCATATCATTCGTAATTTATCTCTCCCTACTGTCTCTACTAAAAATTCATCAAATTCTTTATCGTATTCTGTTTCCATAAACCATTTTAAGGGCGCTTTGAATCCTAGTGCCCATAACTTGTCGTGCAGCATTTTTCTTTTTCTTAAAAATTCGTCTTTTACTCTTTGATCTCCATAGATTTCATATCCATAGATTTCTTCTATAGAGTGGGAAATCTCATGGATGAGATCATCGTACATATCGGCTGCATCGTCCTGGTCATTCGATACGTGCAAAATCCCATCTTTATAAAACGCGTTAATGTTTCTATCTTCAAATTCGTCAAACCACCCAACAACTATCATCTCCAGTTCTGATAATAGATGTTCTGGTAGCGCGCTTTCTACTTGCGCGACGATCTCTTCCACATCTATTTCGTCGTTAGTTAAATCGTCTTTAAAATAAACATGGGTTCCGCGAGAAGTGTAAAAATCACTCCTCATTTCCTGTATCTGCTTCTGCTTCTGTTTCAAGTGTTGTAGCATCGTTTAATCCTAGTTGGTATCCTCTCAAAAAATTCTCTTCGGCAATGGCGAATAAAAATTCAGGAAACTCTGCCGCAACTGCTTCCGCAATCATATGAACGGTAACGCGATCATCTTCTGGCGTAAATTTAGCTCCAGTATAATTAATTAAAAATTGTTTTAATTCTGAATCGTTTTCGGGTGTTGTTGCCAACAACGGGTTTGTGTGTAATTCCTCTTCAGTAATTACTTTTTCTGTATCACTCATGATAACTCCTATTTTTAGTTATAACACAATTATTTAAATCGTGCAAGTTTTTATAATACTTTTGATGCCAATGTGGCTACTTCGCTACGTTCGCCCTTTTTAAATGTAACATGGCCTGCTAAGGGATATTCTTTAAAACGTTCTACTGCGTGGGCCAAACCATTCGATGTCTCATTTACATAAATATTATCAATTTGTTCAATATCCCCTGTAAGAACAATTTTTGTTCCTTCACCCACCCGAGTAATAATGGTTTTAATTTCATGCATCGTTAAATTTTGTGCTTCATCGATAATCATAAAAGCATTTGATATCGAACGCCCCCGAATATAAGTTAAGGCTTCAATTTCAATCTTGCCTTTCTCAATATACATTTCTAAAGTGTTTTTATCCCCTCCTAAAATGTGTTGAAGATTATCTTGAATTGGACTTAACCATGGTAACATTTTTTCTTCTAGAGAGCCAGGAAGAAATCCTATATCCTTACCCATGGGCTGCACCGGGCGTGAGACAATTAGTCGTGAATATAAATTCTCTCGCAATCCAATCGTTTGTTGCAGGCCTGCTGCAATCGCCAACAATGTTTTGCCGGAGCCTGCGCGACCCACTAAACTAATAATCTTCACTTTGGGATCCATTAAGAGATCGATTGCGAACGCCTGTTCCTTATTCCTTGATTTAATTTTCCAATCGGGGATGTCGCTATGGATAACCTTTTTCAAAGGAGCGACGTGGCCGTCAAAGCGCGCCAAAGCACTCTTCTTAGGGTTAGCATTGGATACCATTAAAATATACTGATTCGAATGCCACTTGTCTTTTACTTCTTCATCGCCGATAAAGACGTCTTCCCCATTATAAAACCTATCAATGCCGGCATCATCCATCAAATGTTCACTAAACCCCTGATAGAGATCTGACGATGAATCCACCGCGCTCTCAATAATATAGTCTTCTGAATGGATCCCAATTGAATCACAAATAACCCGCATATTAATATCGCGTGAAATCATGATAGTTTTACGCGAGGTGTTGGTACCTTGTTGGACGGCAATGGCGGTCGCAATTATAACGTGATCAGGCACCCGTAAATCTAAATCTGGTGGGAACTGCAGCGATGCGTTCAAACACTCGTAAGACATTACTTTAAGAATGCCTTTCCCTTTTCCTAGGCGTGTTCCTTTATGCAAGTCGCCGGTTGCCCGCAATTCATCTAAGATACGAATAATCCTGCGTGCATTCACACCCACAGAGTCTTGACGCTTCTTGTGTTTATCTATCTCTTCTAAAACTTTAAGAGGAATAAAAATATCATGATTATCGAAGCCATAAATCGCTTCGGCATCTGTTAAATAAACACTAGTGTCAAGCACATAGTTTTTCTTTGCTGCCATTCAACACCGGCTATAGGGATAATACCCAACTTCTTTAAATAGTTCCCAGTCTACAGTTTCTGTAATTAATTTAATGGTATCGGGAGGGAGGCTCCTCATATATTTGTCATTGAGATAATAATCTTTATAAAAATTTCTATCTCTTGTCTCGGTGCCTATTTGAATATATGGCCCGCAGGCCTCGTTAACGTTGCTTAAGTTATGTTCTCTCCGCTGCAAATGGTACTTTTGTTCAAAATATTCTAATACTCTTTCAAAGCTCACAAGAAGATCTTCCTGGCGTACAATTTCATGGGATATGCCGAACCATTGTCTATATCTTTCATTATAAGAAATAATTGAATTTTTGACGGCCGTTGCTTGTTCTTCTAGAGATGGTCGCAAGAGGAGCCAGCTTATATTATTTTGTTTGGGAGACGGTTGCTGAAAATATATATGAGAATCAACGCCATGTTCCATCTCAAGACCCATTCGCCATAGACTATCAATCCAGGCATATGGATTTCTAATTATTACTAAATTTTTTATACTTTGTTTAAAGATAGCACTTCGAATTTCATTTTGCATATCCAAAGGATACGTTTTTTCAATATATTCTTGAAGTGGGGGCGTCAGAGTATAAGGGCCCTCGGAGGCAGCACGATGTTTGGAATTTAAAAATTCTATAACTTGAGCGTTCTTGTAATTTTTATTAAAAAGCTCTTTAGAGTAGTTGGTTCCCGTTCGCTGGGTTCCGTATTGTTGAAAAAATATCATATTGTTTTATAGCTTCGTAAAATAAAATATTGGCGGCCTGGGAACTGTTTAAACAGAATCCAACGCCGGGCATCGGAATATGCACCACATCGCTACGATGTAAAATTTCTATAGGGATACCCGATTGCTCATGACCCACCACCAAACATAAAGGGCCAAGAAAATCGAACTTATAAGTAGAAAGGGGTTTTGCACCCTCACAGATTTCTGCAGCCACAAGTTTAATCTCTTCATCTGCTGTATAACGAAGGAAGTCGCCCGGTGAAGAATGTTGTTTAATTTTAACATAATCATATAGGCTTCCTGATAAAGGATTCAATATTTTTCTACTCGGTAATGAACCAATTACATGAAGAAGCTCTGCACCAAAGCAAGCTGCTGTCCGGATAAGATACCCCAAGTTGCCATCATGCTGAAAATTAACGCAACACAGACTAATAGGGTAAGTCTGGGCCAGCCTTTTTTTGGTATCATATCGTTCTCGTCGCGTATTCTCGCGTTTCACTCTTTTCTCGAAGACGGCGGTTTTTAGCGTCCAAGGATAACCGCAAACCCCTGCCTGCGTGACGTTCGGCAGCCACGTACCGTTAGTTTAATCCGACGATACAGCAGACTATCGCTTAGTTACTTGCTTCGCTAAATCTGTAACATCGCGCGCGACACTTTCACGAAAACGTCGCATATCAGTCTCCATCACAGTGACCGTATCCACTAACTCGCTAACGCGAGCGCGGAGGTTTGCAAGCTCTGCCTGCAAAGTAGCGCGAATGGCCTGATCTTCCGCCGTAGTGGTGGTAGCCAAGTTGGTAAGCGCTTCTTTAAGTGCTTTTGTTTCAGTAGTACTCATTTTTTCTCCTTTTTCTCTGGCTGGGGCGGCAGGACTCGAACCTGCGACCTCATGGTTAACAGCCACGCGTTCTGCCGGTTGAACTACGCCCCAATTTTTAAACAATCTTTTTAATGATATCATCATCACAAACAAATGTCAAATCTTTATTTGCTTTTTTAAATGGTATGCTCCATTCTTTTCTTAAAATCTCGATCTCTTTTTGATAAATTGGCGTTGCCATCCATCCTGAATATCCGGGCCAATCAATTCGATTGCCTTTGCGAGGGGGGATCACTTCTCTTTCCAAAAGACGGACGTGGGTGTGTGGAATTTCCGGTCCTGCGCAGGATTTTACTAATACTATATCTTCTTTTTTATATTTGGTGATGGACATTACTTTTCCGAAACTGGAGTGCGGTGGCGAACTGGAACCTTCGCATCAAAATCACGAACGTTTTCTACAAGATCTGAGGAACTGGCTAGCTTCTTGTCACCTCCCACTCCCCACAATAACTTCACATCCAACTCTTCACATACTGATTGTTCCGGAGTGTTGCTACATCCTCGATCTCCTCCGTTTGCAAAATATGTAGGCTTGTGGCGATAAATAGCATCACAAACGGTGCCATCGGAGTCATCTACAGAGTCTACCATAATAACACCCTTAATCGCATTTAAAATTTCGGCCCGGGCTTCGAAATCCATAAATACGAAACCCTTCTTTCTAAAAAGCCACCCATCTGAGTTGGCAATGACAATTACGTCACCATGCTCGGCGGCAGCACGAATTAAACGAATATGTCCTGCATGCACAGGATCAAAACCTCCAGAAACCATTACGGTCGGTCTGGTTTTTTCTTTAGGTTCATCAAACATATCAGGATGAATTGTCATTATTTTTCCTCTTCTTTTTATTTTTTTTGGGTTCTGATGGGTACCACGATTTTACTTTAAATCGAAAGCCTCCAGGGCCGCACCTCTTTACCTTTACTAAGAGCTTGTTATCCGTGTTCATCGACAACAGTACCGCCCTTTCATTATCGGCCTCTTCATAAGTATTAAAAATACCTTCTTGCTTCCAACTTTTATTATTTTCGTTCTGCGGGTCCACTAGCTTCTCCTTGACTCCTTTTATATTATAACCACTATGTTTGGTGTTGTCAAGTAAAATTATAATACTACATATCCGACTTCAATAAGCTCACCAGGATCCGGAACAAAGTCTAAATAAACAGTATTAGTTTCGATGAGATAATGCCACAACTCGGTTTCAAGACCGTTTCGATATACTACAATACTGGTTTCCAGTGGTGTTTGAGTCAAGTTTATATAATCTATCTCGCCAACTAAAAATGTGCTATCTCCGAGCCACGCTTCCCAATCGCTACAAATATCAATTCCTACTTTTCCGTAATAAGCCACCAAATCAATATATTTTTGTCCAATATCGTATTCCCAATTAAGGGGGCATTCCCCATTTTCCACTTGCACAATCGCTACCACATCATGTTGAACTAATTCAAATTTTTCTACAAGCCAGTCGTGAAACACGTTTGTCGGTATTGCTCCTTGTTCGTTTTCGTCTGAAATAAAAATAATTAATTTATCTGCACTATCTCTGAAAAAGCCGGCGCCCTCTGTTGTTGTTGTGGCAAACTCATACATTGATTGAAAACCTTGTTCGTACCAATCCGCTCCCAATAAGTATGGCGCCAATAAAAAATCAATCGGATCGGCAGTGTAATCATAAGGACCAGCAAAATATGGACTCATCATTCCCGAATTTATAAATCCAATTTTATAATCTAATGTTAATTTCTCGATATCGCCTCGTAAAAGCTCTACACCCGCACTTACTTGTTGAAAATTATCATTCATAGAGCAGGATGTGTCAAGAACAACCAATACATCTAGCCTTTCCGGAGGCTTAGGTTGCACGAAAGAATCTACAACTACCTCTGTCGGCTGGATTTCTTCTATTACCTCGTAGCTCATCCCATAGTCGGGTTGACAACTTAAAATCGATAAGAATAATAATAGGGTGTTAAACATTTGCTTCTATAAAATATTTAGTAGTTCCCACTCATTATTCTCCTTCATTAATAATTATACCATATTTTTTAACAGAAGGATAAAAAATTAATTTATTTTAATCGGCGGGAAGCAATAGCTAATTCAATCTCTTCTGTCGGAAGGTTCATCGAGTCTTTCAACTCCCAAAGAGCCTTCTCGATTTCATCCGTGGTTTCACGAGTTAAATCAGCATTAATGTGATATGTGCGCATAATTTTTTTCTCTGCATTATAGCGCGTAATATTACGCTTGCGAATTTGATCGCGTCTTTGTTGAAGTCTATCCATTTTTCATTCTCCTATAAAAAAGGGAGCCAGATTGCTCTGGCCCCCGAAGTTCCTATTACTTAGTCTACTCAACTCGAAGAGGAACAGTTTCTCCTGAAAATACTTGCGCATAAATCGGCAAGCCATCAGGACCTGCGGAAAGTTCCATCGATAGATTAAATACCGATGCTCCTCCCCATCCTTCGTCTAACTTGTTGAGAGCGTCAGCGGGTACCATAAACCCACCATCGTTATCAAACTTACAAAGCAATTGCTGTTCTCCTAAGATGGCTGCAAAGAAGACAACATCGCCAGTGGCATTGCCATAATCTACCAGTAAGCCCCCTCCATTGTACACCAGGGTGTCAACAGAAAAATATACTTGGTTAGGTATGGTTGCAAAATTTTCAACGCTCCAGGAGCCAAAATAGGCGTTGAAATCGCCTTGGGCTTGAACACTGATATTTTGATCTTGCTTGAAATCCGGGCGGTCAGTCGAGATATGTCCGTTTTCATCTTCATGAGAATTCCACACATAAAAGGGCAAAGTTCCTTCGAGGCTTTTCTCCATTCGATAAGAACGGTAATCATTTGAAAGCTCAACCCAATTGCCTGCGGAACGCGCACTGTCGGGAATTCCAGGAAATGCGCTTTCTGGGAACATAGAAACAATTTCTTCGTTAGTTCCGCTCCAGCACTCACCAGTTGCCAAGCTGTCCCAAGGATTCTCACAATATGAAATTGGTCCTGGGGGCTCCCAAAAGACAGCAGAAATACTATCTGCTCCAACTGCTTGGGACTCATTAACATCTACAACAGAATCATAGTTTTCAATGTTAATTGCTCCAGCAATGCGGCAGACATCAATCTGAATATCTGGAATGGGTTCACAATCGGCGGCTGAAGAACCTTCACTATCCATAAAGATAGATCCCTTCGTCTTATACCAATCTTGTCCGCCTACAAAAGTGCGGCCGGTAAAACTGACATAATCGCCAACCATGATGCTGCACTGATACTCTCCATCGTCATTTGTGA
>CAZNKX010000005.1:0-10731 GCA_964573915.1 Candidatus Woesearchaeota archaeon
ATAATCTGTCCATGAGGATTAATTTTGGAGCGAGGGTTTAAATGGTTTTTGGAAGTTGTTCAGACTTTGAAGATTCTTTGTTGTGATTAGCCGAATATGAAAACTAAAATAAGAATAGATATCAATAACCATAGAACAATTATTCCAAGTGTGCTCTTATATTTCCTTAGGTCTCCGATTATCTCTTTTAATCCGCCAATTCCTCCAATTAACATTTGCAAGAATGATAATATAAATAATGTAAAAAAACTATACCCCATAAATCTTATCAAATTCAGGAGAGGATTTGTATAAGAGATAAATAATAGAACAATAGTAAAAAGACCAAGGACCATGGTAGCAACGACCCAATAACTAGGAGCTGGAACTTTGTTCCCATCTTTTTTAATCGCAATATCATAAGTGCTCCAAAATGCTAAAGAGATTATTAGCGAAAGAATTATTCTAATTAGTAATTCAATATTGTTTTCTATCATATCTCTTATTTGTGGAGGCATCACCTTTTAAGAATTATTGTTCTCATCGTCTCCTAGTCCTCCCACCAGGAACGGATTAGAAGTGATCAGTTGAGAGTAGGATTAATCAATAAAATAGATAGTGGTGCCTGCCCTAACTTAGCTTATTTTGTTAGATAATTTACTGCTTCGCCAACCCATAATTCTCTTTTATCTTGTCGCTCAATATCATGGTCTCCACCTGCAACAATTAATTTCTCTTTAAAATTAACGCTTACACTTTGTAATGGGACTGCAGGATCGCTATCTCCATGAATATGTAAAAAAGAATTTTCTAAACCTTGATAATTTCTTGAAAAATCAGTATTATTTGATCCAATAAAATAATCTGCTCCAATAATATTAAACTTTGATGGCTTATTTGGTTGTTTGCAATCTTCTTGAAATTCTTCTTCAGAGAGTAGACTTTCATAATTTTCCCAAGTTACATCAACATCAGGATTTTTTTTATTTTGTCCTGTGACAAACCAATATCTCATAAGATCTCTTTGATTTAATGCAGGGGCAATTAACACTCCGCCCTTAAGAGATTCTGGTCTTTCTTCCATAAACTTTCCTGCTATGCATGCTCCAAGACTATGTGCTACAACATAAATATCTCTTACTCCAGAATTAGCCTGCAAGGCATCATATGCTTTGCCAAATTCATATACCCAACTTTCTATTGTTGAACCATTAAATTCTCTTTCTGATAATCCAAGTCCGGAAAAATCGAATCTTAATGAAGGAATTCCTTCATCATAAAGCCGTGATGCTAAATCTCTAAATTTTATCTCTGCTGTTCCGCTTCTCTCAAAACCTCCTACAAAAATTACTCCTCTTGAAGAATCTTTTTTTGGATCTTGAAGTATACCTCTAAGTACTCCAGTCTCAGATTCATCAAACCTTATGAGATCCATATTCATGAATATTCACCTCTAATGGCTTATATAAAATTTACTAAAAACTATATCTGTTCTATTCCTCAACTCGAAAACCACAAAAAACTATAAAACACCGACGAAAAAATAAGATTTATCCCCCCACCAGGAATCGAACCGGGCCACAGCGGGCTACAACCGCCTGCTCTACCAATGAGCTATGGGGGGAATGGTCTAGAACATCTTTAGCAACTTATAAAGATTTTGCTCACTATATTTCATTTGAGTACAACAGAACTTATATAGCGAAGTTAATTTTTTTGTTTATGGGAGTAGGAGAGGAGTGTGGTGTTGTTGCTTGTGTCCTTAAGAAAGAGTCACTCAACATCGCTGCGCTTCTTTCTTCTATGTTATCTGAATTACAGCATCGCGGTCAGACGAGTTCTGGAATAGCAACTTATTCTAAACAAAATAAAAAACCGCTTAAGACATTAAAGGAATCTGGAAAAGTTTCTCATTTGTTTCGAACATGGGATAAGCACTATGCTCAACAGAAAATGCAAGAATTCGATGGAGAAATAGGAATCGGACACGTTCGATATGCGACGTCTGATGTTAGCGATGATGCATTTACGATTTTGGAAGAGGCACAACCATTTCTTCGGCGTCATGGCCGGCCTTGGAAACGTTTTGCTATCGCATTTAATGGACACATTGCAAACTATGAAGAATTAAAAAAAGAGCTTATCGGTGAGGGATACATCCTTGATACGAATGTAGATACCGAAATCATTATGCATTTGATTTCGCTCTCTTTAAAAAAACATCTCACTCATACTCCGGATGGATTGTTTAAGAGTTTTGAAGAAGTGATTGCAAAACTTGACGGCAGTTTTAATTGTGTTTTTCTTAATGCAAGCGGAGACTTTGTTGTCTTTCGAGACTCGCTTGGTATACGCCCGCTTGTCATTGGAGAAAACGAGAACCTTTTTGCTGTTGCGTCTGAGTCAAAAGCACTCAACAAAGTTGGTATTACAAAATTTCGAGATGTTGGCCCTGGAGAGATTGTAATCATAAAAAATGGTGAATTAATTTCAAAGGATTTGAAAAAAGATTCCCGACTGGCTCATTGTCATTTTGAATATGTCTATTTCTCTGATACGTGCTCGATAAATGATTCGATTTTGGTTAATGACGTTCGAAAAAGATTGGGCAAGAGTTTGGGACAAGAAGAGGTCCTTCGGGGTCGATTTAGTGAACCAGATTGGGTAGTAGTTCCCGTTCCGAGTACTTCAATTCCAGCTGCAGTTGCATATTCGTATGAGACAGGTGTGCCCTTTTCATTTTCTTTAATTAAAAACGATGTTGGAAGAGGTTTCATTAACTCTAAAGATATGCGAAAGTCGATTATGGATGCGAAGTATAGTATTATTCCTGGAAGCGTTTTGAATAAAAAAGTAATTTTAATTGATGACTCGATTATTCGGGGGGAGACGTGTCAGCGTGTGATAAAACTTCTTCGTGATGCGGGAGCCCTTGAAGTTCATTTGCGGGTGAGTGAAATGCCGATTAAATTTCCTTGTTTTTATGGGGTGGATTTTCCAAGTTACAAAGAATTAATTGCTGGTGATTTGAATGGGACAAAAAATGAAATTGAAGAGAAGGTAGCAAAAAAAATTGGGGCTGAGAGCATGGGTTTTGTTTCATTTGAGGGGCTTAAGAATTCGCTTGGCGGAAATGGAGATACATTTTGTTTTGCATGTCTTACCGGGAAATATCCGACAGAGAAGGGGCAAGAATTGGCTAATGAATTAAAAGGTTAGACTCTTTTTCGACCACTATATGTTAATCTACCTGTTGTTGCGAGTGCGATAAAACAGCCTTCTAATCCTAATTGAATAACACCTTTTTTATACGCCTTAGATATTTTTCTATTGGCAGTAAATAATCCGGTGTTGCCGCCATGAGCAAGTGTTTCTTGAATGACTTCCTGACTTGATGGAGAATCTAATCTAAATTCTTGATATAATGCTCTGAGATCTAGTTCTGGCAGGGGATGAGGCCTGGATGATTCTTCTAATTGTTTAGATATATACTCTTGAAATCTCTCAAAGGCGCGAGCAAGACTTCCATAAGCATTACGTAACCTTTGAAGTGAATCTGAGAATCCCAAATTTTTCTGATTCCTCCGAGGATGAGCGGCCTTATACCTACAATCTCCTGCCTCCCTTGAGACAGCCCTTAAATCTCTTGTGGTCATGAATGTTGATCCTTCTCGGCCCTCAAGACAGTCTAATACATTTTCTACTCGATTAGTTTTTAATTCTAATTCTTGAATACCTGTTTGTCCTCCCTGTCTTCCGACAAAGCAAAGGCCACTGAATTCCACATATAATGTTCCACTTGTTGGAAGAAAATCAATTTGAGTGTAGTCTATTTCACCGCTTTTCATTTTCAGATAAACCCTCTGTGTTTTATAAGTTTTTAATAGGAAAATTATTACTTTTTGGTTATCCTAATTTGATTTTTCCTTTCTGCCAGTCTGTGATTATTTGGATTGCTGTTCTGTGCTCATCGATGTCTCCACCCTTTGTTAGGTAACCTTTTTTTCTTGCAACTGCTTCAAAGATTTCATAATCGTCACTTGAATCAAATTTTGGAATAGAGTAGAAATTTAATAATGCCTTACTTTTTTTACTGCGTAGATAATTAATTATTTTGATTGCGATGTTTTCTGGATTTTTTATTTTATGAGGATCTTTACTTGCCGTCATACCCAGTTGTGCTTTTGAGTCTCCAAAAGGAATAATTCCGGGACTATCCATTATCCTTAGCCTACCCTCCCTCACCCATTGCGTTTTTTTAGTTGTTCCAGAAACTGATGAAACTTTTGCTTTTGCGTTGGGTACAAGCAGATTTACTAAACTTGATTTTCCAACATTTGGATAACCGACGAGTCCGACTCGAAGACTTGCGTTATTAAAATTCTCACTTAGATTGATTAGATATTTTTTGAGATTTTCTATATTTTTTTTCTTGGTTGCAGAAACAAAATATGCATTTGGATATTCCTTTTCTAATTTTTTGAGTTCTACTTTTGAAATTAAGTCTGTTTTGTTGAATACGATTACCATTCTTTTTCCTTTCATTGATTCAACTTTTGAGACGATTTCAGAATTTTGAGAAAGCTCTGGCATTCGAGCATCTACTAAGAGCAAAACTACATCACTATTTCTTAAAACATTTAGAACGATTGGCCAAAATCCCATGCTTAGAGGAAGGAGTGGGAACTTATAAATTTGGTGATATTGCCTTAATTCACCCGTTCCCAATTACTCGTCACCACTTGAGAATTCTTGAGTGTTACTTTTTAGTCAAACGCTATATAAATGAAATTATGATTTCACATATAGTTTTGATTCTACTATTCCTTATAAAGAAGTGGGTCTTGAAATAATCATAAGGAGGTGTGATATGATAGTTGAACTGAAATTTTTACCTGATGATGGGGAAAGCGGGCCTGTTGAACGTGGAGCGCTCGGTGACGAAATCATCAGAAGAATCGATAGCGCGATGAAAGGAGCTTCTTGGGAAGCGTCTGAGAATGGCGGATGGATCGCTAGCAAATAATTGCCATGAAATTTTTCTATCGATTTCGTTCTATAATTAGCCGAATACCGGCCCATAGAACAAAAACAAACAATAGTTTATTTTTTTAATTTATCCCTTATTATTGAGTTATTCAATTTCAAAATGTTTTTTTCCAGCCTCTGTTAGGTGCTATACTTCTCTTGTCCAGTTGCTTCCTTTCGGCGGTTCTCGTGCTTCTAACCACCCTTTGGTGACTCCATAATCAACTACTGAATCAAAAAGATCATTTCTTCTTTGACCCAAGTAAGCTCCAAAAATTTCAAATTCATTTTCTACAAAAACACAACGAAGGGCATACTCTAAATCCCTTTGCCTCCTAGAGTCTCTCCAATCCATAGAATAGCTAGGTGAAAAGAACTTATAGTTTTTTATATGGTTTAGATTTATCTAATTTTTCCCTCCTGCCAATCCCTTAGAATTAGCCGTGCAGTTCTATCTGTGTCGATCGCACCTTTTTTTTGGAGAAAGTTTTTTTGTTTGCCCAGCGTTTCAATTAACGCATCACTTTCTCCGTTAGCATTTATTTTGTAGAATGATTCGATTTTTTTTGCAGTTAGAGAATCTTGGATTATATTTCCTTCTTCGTCTTTTTTAATATCATGGGTCATCAAATAATAGATTACATCTTCAGGGTTTTTTACATCGCTGTAGGTTCGTGCGCCAATTTTTGCATCTTCTGAGATTCTTACTTTTTTATCAGTTGAATATTTTGATTCTTGGATAACTCCTGGCGTATCGAGAACTATAATATCTTCACCCATTTTTATTTTTTGAAGTCCTTTTGTGTATCCTGCCTGTTTACTTGTTCCGACTGCGCCTCTTCGGGCAATTACATTAATGATGGAGCTTTTTCCAGCATTTGGATATCCAATGATTCCCACATGAACACGTTTTGCAGATTCATCTAAGGTTCTTTCTTTTGTTCCTGCTTTTTTTGGTTTGACCACAACCTTTGATAAGTCGATTTTTTTTGCTTCAATTTTAATTCGTTCTCGTAAGTCTTTTGCTCCAAGTAACGTTGTTGCAGAAATAAATACATACGGTTTCATATCCTTGGGCAATTTTCTTTTGACGCTTGCAATATTTACCAAATCAGCCTTGTTTAATACGTAAATAATTTTTTTTCCTTCATTTAGAATTAACTCTTCTATATCCTTATTTCTTGTCTCCTCGATATATCGTGCATCGAGAACTTCCAAGACAATATCAGAAATTCTAATTACGTCTTTTGCTATATCAGGGAATTTCGCTCGCTGCTTTTTAATGTTTGCAATTCTTCCCGTGTGACGAGAACCAAAACTGTATCGTACTCTAACCATATAAGTTGAGGATTTTAGACTTTAAAAAAGTAGGAGGTAGGTTGTTTTATTTTTTCTTTTTGAGTTTTCTCAATTTCCAAATTCTTCTAAGAACGAGGAAGAGTAGCACAAAAAAGATAATTCCGATAATTCCGATAGAGGCTGTATTTTGGTTAAGGGCAAATAACGTAAATCCTGTTCCAATATTTTTTCCGCCATAAATTATGCTCTCTTCGACAATTGGTGCAAAGCCATTTTCTGAAATTGAAACTTTAATTATTCCTTCTTCAATTTCTTCTAGCCCAATTATTACTGTCTCTCTGAATACTTCTTCGCCCACCAAATTCACTTCTTTTGGAACCTCTGCTATAACATTTCCATTTGAATCAGTGAGTCTAAAGACTAATTCTTTTTTTGCAGTAAATGGCGATTCAACAGAATACTCAATTGAGAGTTCTTTTTCCGAACTGAAAGAAATTTTTTCAAACGAAACGTCCAATTCTCGAGACAATAGGGCGATTTCAAGAGGAATCGTTTGACTAACATTATCCAAGCATTCAAGATTCATTTCTAAATCTTTTACTTTTTCGTCAATTGCCTTTAGTAGGAAACTAAAATCGAAGATTCCTCCTCCTGCAATGCTCTGGATTTCCTCAGCTTCAATGTAAGGAGAATATTGCTCTGCTACAACTAATTTACAATTATTGAGTGAGATAAGTTTAGTATTTTTAACACTTACTTGTAAACTTTTTTCTTCTCCAATTGAGATAATTGCAGAAACGGGATCTATTTCGAAAGGATCTTGACCATACGTATTATACTTTGAGCTCCCTCCGCCTCCAGAGCTTGAACCTCCTCCGCCTCCAGAGCTTGAACCTCCTCCGCCTCCAGAGGGAGGTGAAGAAGTGTCAACACTAAAACTTGAATTTGTCGAACCCGAATTTCCTGCAGAGTCATTAACATAAAAATTTAATATAAAATCTGCATCCACCGTTACATCGAAAGTTGTACTTTCGATGCTGCAGTTGACAGTAGTGTTGTCAATTTCTAAGCTTGCTCCTCGGTAAACATCGTATTTACAACTTACTGGGCTTGCATCAACGACATTAAATTCCAAACTGATTCCAGTCCTTGAGGTTTTAGTTCCCGTTGGCTCGGTTAGTGTTGGAGATGGGGCGGCAGTGTCTACATAGAAGGTTAGGTTTCCGTTTGTCGCTTCATTTCCCTGCGTGTCATTACAAGCGATATTCCATAAGTACGTTGCATCTCCAAGAAAAAGATCAAAAGTATTCTCAGATCCGCTTGTTGGAGCAAAGTCTGTTTGGTTGAGTTCAAATTCTCCTCCGAAATCTCCCCATAAACTACACGTGTCTAAATCCAAATCTGTTGGAGTATATCTGAAAGTTACGTTTCCATCATTTAAATAAACATCTACCGGGGAATTCAGGACAATGGTTGGAGCGCCGACGTCTATGGAAAATGAGGCACTGTCATTTACTTGTTCTCCATCAGTGTCGTTTGCATAAACCGTTATTGTATGACTTCCTTCCGCGATATCGAACGTAGTATTTGCACAGCTCGCAAGGGTAATTGGACTTGCACCATTAATATCATACCAACATGTGTCAAGATTGTTATCTGAATCAGCGACGACATAATTGAGATCTATTGAGGTATTGTATCCTAGGCTTGCTCCATCTTGTGGCTCAACTAATGTAAGGGTTGGTGCCGAATTTGCTAAATCGTAATTGACTGTTGTATTTTTTAATTCTGGGCTAAAACTTGAGTTTTCTGTTTCAAAGTTGAATTTATATTG
Source organism: Candidatus Woesearchaeota archaeon (assembly GCA_964573915.1). Lineage (GTDB taxonomy): Archaea > Nanobdellota > Nanobdellia > Pacearchaeales > GW2011-AR1 > JAGVXH01. The sequence continues at coordinate 8,141 of CAZNKX010000005.1, forward strand.
GAAATATTGATTATCCAAGAGACCAAGATCTTGAGAAGAATTATCTCCGAGAATCGTGAAACTTTCTCCCGAGCAAGCGTCATCGTCACACGTTCTGGCACTTATGTTTAAATCTAAAATTCCCCGGGAATATCTCTGAGTAATTTCTGTTTGGCTTAACGATCGATTGTAGATGGCGACTTCGTCAATAATCCCATCAAAAAGGTAGTTATTTTGTGACAAACCTGACCAACCTGAGCCAATTAGAATATCTTTAGTATTTACATCTATATCTCCGCTCGCTGAGCCTGTGTTATCTAAAACAGAGTTGACATAAATTTTCATTTGAGATCCATCGTAAGTAAAGACAATGTGATACCAATTATCATCAGGATAAATACTATTACTTGATATGCTATCGTCTCCACCCGTCCATAGATCTACTGTGATTCCTCCATTTCCTCCCCCCTCATTTGAAAAGTACATTGAAAACTGACTGTTATAGTCTTTATCAATAATTGTTGGAAACCCGTCGCCATTAGAATTGCTAAATCTGTCTGGATATACCCACGCTTCTAAAGTCAAACTGTCTCCAAAATAATTTAAATCTGCAGTCTCAGCAATATTTATTCGATCGTTATTTCCATCGAAATTTAGAGAGGTATTAAATTTTGCGTTGGTACTTTGTGTAGGGCACCTTGTTCCGCTACAGGTTACGGTGTTGTTATTTCCTGAGTCGTCAGCGAAGACCGTTCCCGGATTTTCGTTTAAGTGAAGTAACAACAAATTTTCACTCATATTGATGAAACTTAAAAAATCTCCCGTTTCAGTAACTCCATTGTTGGGAAGTTCGCATCCATAGCATAGCTGGGAAATCCATGAAAAATTGTTCCATGTTGCTATTCCTCCTGCATCAAAAATTTTGCTTGTATAAGTTCCTGTGAGATTATTCGCGGATAACATGACAAAAGTGCCATTGTGGAATGTGTTCACATATGTTCCCTCGTCAAAATCTCCTCCCGTATCCTGACTTAAAACTGTATGCCCTGTTATTCCAAAGTTTGAACCATTAAAAATGAACATAAGACTAAAAAAAGTGATTACCAAAAGTCCTAATCCTAAGACACTAAACTCTTTTTTTAACATCGGAGAATATCGCAACGAATCTATATAAATATTTCTTTTAAATTTTTGTTTAGAGAATATTTCAAAACATTTAAATAGAAATTCTAATTATGAAAGTTATGAAGTTCGTAAAAATTTTGGTGATGTTTGTGACACTTTTGGTGATTCCTTTTTCTATGGCAGAGTATTCTATTGATATTTCGGGGCTGCAGTCTGAAGAATACCTTATCGGTGAGGATATTTCCTTTAGTGTTGTTTTGCTTGAGGATTCCGTGATTCTCTCTGATCAGGTAAATGTCGTTTTGCATGATGCATTGCAAAAAAAAGAGATTAGTGAGACGATTAACTCTAATGAAAATGTGGATATTTTAATTGAACAAGACTTCAGATCGGGGCTTTGGGAGATTGTTGCAACCTATAATGATGTTGAAGTTACGCGAACGTTTTTGATTGGAGAAAACTCGCAAGCGGAATTTATCATTGAAGGCGATGAACTTATCATAAAGAATAATGGAAATACACGTTATACGAAGACGATTCAAATTACTATCGGAGAAGAAGTGAATTCTTATGTTCAAAATATTGGCGTTGGTGAAGAAAAGCGATTAAAGATTGTCTCTCCTGAAGGTTTTTATGATATCGAAGTAACCGATGGGAAAGTGACTTTGAAAAAAGAAAATATTGAGCTTTTTGGAACGGGAAATGTTGTCGGGGCGATTGATCCAGATTTAGTTGGTTATACTGGGTTTGCTGGAGCAAGCGATCCTTCAAACCTTGACGATACTGTTGTTTCTTCAGAAAAATATTCCTTGACTATGATTTTTGTTGGAGCAGTTGTTATTATTGCAGGACTTGTTTTTGTCGAGCGACGACTTGCGAGAGGAAAGCTTGTGAAAAGTAAGAGGAAGAAAGTTAAGGGAAACCGAAAATAGTTTTTAGTTTTCAATCTATTTTTGAACTATTTGATTAAGTGATTGATTTGCATGTGCCTTATGTCAACATCATATTTTTTATCGAGGCAGAATTTATCAGTTCCATTAAAAAAGATTGCCACTGTTGCGATTGTTAGACCAAAATCTCTTATTCCGATTGCATTTAGGCCAATATGAAATGTGATGAATGCTAAATGAATTGAGAGAAGGAGTGCTGAAGCCCGAGTATAAAGTCCAATTAATAAAAAAATTCCTAGTGTGACTTCTAATAACCCATTTGCCACAACGAGGTTATTTGCAGTAATTATTGTTCCAGTAATTGCTTCTGGAACCATTCCAGTCCACTCATCAGGAGATTTTAGTTGACTCATTCCAAAGTATAAAAATACAATTGCCATAGAAACTCTTAGGAGTATTTTTGCCTTTTCTGGATTAGTCGTCTTCATATTCATATTCTACCTCGAATTCTACCTCGAATTCGTCGTTGCCGAGAGTAATAACTGTGTTTTGAGAGTCAAAGTTGCCTATAACGTCAAAGTCTCCAATGAATGTCGC
>CAZNKX010000005.1:10831-21018 GCA_964573915.1 Candidatus Woesearchaeota archaeon
CTGTGTTTTGAGAGTCAAAGTTGCCTATAACGTCAAAGTCTCCAATGAATGTCGCAACGTTCATAAGCAGACTAACTTTGCTCGTCCCATGTTGATTTGTGAATTGTTCTTCAAACTGTGTTTTAGTTCCACAATTTTGTGAAATTTTATTTTTTCCTCCTGGATGTCGGGTAAGATAATCTGTGACATCATAGACTTTTCCATTGTATACGACCCAACAGTCATTTTCTCCGTTGTGTTTTAGTAATTCTTCGTTAGAGATTCCTCCACCATCTTGGGTTGTTTCGAGTGCCAATTCTCCAAAGTCCGTGTTTCCCTTATTCGAGTCACTGCCTGTAGAAAAATTTGCTTGGTTGCTTCGCATAAAAAATGCTAAAACAACTACTGCTAAAATAATAAGCACTGCAATATTCCATTTTTTCATGATTAACGATTGTTAACAATTATTTATAAATTTTGTGAAATTGATTTTTATAATTCGCTCTTCATCTCCTTAAACAAAAATTCGAAATAATCTTTGCCCTTGGAGGCGCTCATTGCCATTCTTTCAACGATTAATTCTGGGGTCGAGTGAGCGAGTCGTCCAAGAACTGGATTATGATCGACGATTAGATTGAAATTTTCGTCGAGTCCTTTTGCTTCGATTCCGTCTACTCGCGCACCTTTCGGGAGATTATTTGTGATTTGTCCGCCGAGGTGTGTTGCAAGGATCATGAAACAATTTTTTCCGATGAAATACTTTGCTGTTGCCGAGATTATTTTTCCCGCGATTCCAGGTTCCGTTACAGCTTCTATTTCGTCTGCGAGGATTAGTGTTTTGTTTCCAGGCTTTATCGTTGCCATTTGAGAAAGTAGAGTTTCAAACGCACCCTTAGAAGCAGAACCTTTCGTTTTTGCAAAATAGTAAATGTCTGTAAAAATAGGTAAGTTGGCTGTTGCAGAAATTGGAAGCCCTAATTGGAATAAACTAATCATTTGCAGAAGATGTTCGAGAAGTGTTGTTTTTCCTCCGCTGTTTGCTCCCGTTAGAATTGAACACCGATTAAAAGAATCTAATTGAAAACTAATTGGTTGAGCCGAAGACAGAAATAAATTTGATGCATTCGAGAAACGGATATTCTCAGAAGCTAATGGATAGGACGGATTCTTTTGCGAGATTATCCATGAAGCAATTCCAAGTGAGAAATCTTCGAGGAGGAGTAATGATTCTAGTTCTTGTAAGAGTTTAGGTACTCTTTTTAATAATTCGCCTGAACGTTTGACCCGTTCTGCTAGATCTGAGAATTCATTTGCACTCAAGCGCTTTATTTGGTCTTCCAATTCTTTATAGTCGATTGAAACTGGAATTTGTAAATTGAAAATATGTTCACTTATACTACTTGCTTCAATTGCGTCGGTAACAATTCTTAAGATTTCAGGAGGCATTTTTCCCTCACTAAGCATTTTCATGAGACCGTCACCAGAAATTGTTAAATCACGAACCTTGTTGGAGATTTTTTCATTGATTTTTTCCAGAATCTTTTCAACTTCTTCTTCGGTGATTATCTTTCCCTCCCGATTATCAAGTAAATTAAAAAGGGGCTCTAGTTGATTGATTGATTTTTTGATGGATTCTGAGACTTTGCTTCTTCGAAGAATTGTAAAATTTTCTCGCCAGCCTGAGATCTCTTCTAAATATCTTTCTAAATACACATTTTCAATTGAGTCGATGAAAATACTTTGTGGAAGTCGCTCGAGCATTAATCGAAAGTCTTCGCAGTCGACAACCTGAACGATATCGTAGCGTTCTAAATCAGCGACATCATTTTGATTAACTAAAAGTTGTGAGACGCAGTCCATTTTTTGCAACTGGACAAACGTTGATTCGTCCTCGGTAACTACAATAATTTCGTAGCGTGGTTTCCATGTTTTTTTTGGTTTTTGCAGTTCCCTTAGAAATGAATTATCTTGCGGGACGATTGATTTGAAGAATTCTTGTCTTTTTTGAATATCTAAGAAATTGTTTGTAAAGGGGAATGTGTTCCAAATATTTGCGGTTTCTGCGAAGACAAAATGTGATGAAATGTTGTTTAGAACCTTTGTATGAATTGCCTTTGCATCTCTTGTTTTGAAAATTGAATCTTTATCGGTTCTGACTACTGATTTTGACTCGTTAAACGGTGAGAGATTATTTCGAGAGAGAAAGTTGTAGATTTCTTGTTGCATTTGTTGAGAAGTGAGGAGAAGGTTATAAGAATTGTTGTGATGAGATTAGAGAGTTGTTGGAATTTTGAATCATACTTCTATTGGCATTGGCATGCCGTCCGGAATTTCGCAGTCTTGGAAATCCGAATCTCTATCACTCTCTGTTAGAGAATATAGATCTGCGGAGCCGATTCTTCTTGCAGTTGAACAATCATCACAAACTTCTAAGTTGTACCCTTGTGAAAAATCTAGGATTGCAAATGCGAGATAATCACCATCTTCTTCCAAAAGTTTGTTGAGATCCCTTCTTAATATAGCCGAATTAGCACTCTCTTTTTCTCTTTCATCGCATTTGTAAGCCTTGCCCCTATCAGAAAGGTAGAGAAAGGAATATTTTGGAGAGTCTTTTTCTCTAACCTCATATATATCGATGGAACCGAGCCGTTCAAGCTTACTCGTTTCAACCCCTAACGTTTCAATTGGTCCACCGGTTATTCTTGATTGAGATTTCATAGGAAAACCTATTGAAAGTTGTTTTTAAAAATTATTATAGTCTAAGGTATTAATTTCTTCTAAAACTGTTACGTTTTTTATTGGGCGAGTCATTTCTTCTTTTGTTTCTTTCTCCTCTTTGATCTCTTCTAAATGATGAACTTTGAGGTGTTCTTCGATTCGTGCTTGAACCTCTCCTTGAGAAATCTCGACTATTTCCTGAAGATCTTCTTGGTCTAGATGAATTTGGAGATCTTCGTCCATTCCCACTACCGCTTCTGCCAAATGATCTTCCTCGAGAATTGTTTCCCGAACCTTGCCTTCCTCTGCTTGGCCCATTTGATCTATGTGAAGAATTTCCTCTTGGGGCTTCCCTTCCCTTAAATCCTCTTTTGTCCTCATCAAATTTTACAAAAATTCTCTCAAACTTTGGCGTCATTTCTCTTTTGATTACCAAATCTGGATTGTGCTTTTGGACGTTTGCGAAATTATCGTAGTCCCTACTTGTGATTATATTAATTGCAATTCCAGATTCTCCTGCACGCGCTGTTCTTCCAATTCGGTGAATGTAATCTTTTGCGTCGGAGGCCATATCATAATTATAAACGTGAGAAACTCCCTTGATGTCAAGGCCTCTAGCAGCAACATCAGTGCAGACCAATACGTTAACTGTTCCATTGTCAAAACCTTTCAAAACCCGCATTCTTTTTGATTGATCCATTCCCCCATGGATTACATGAGCGTCGACACTATTTATCTTTAAATTTTTTGCAACAAAATCCGCATTTCTCCGAGTGTTACAAAACACCATTACGAGGTTTTGATTTTTTTCATCTTTTGTTTCTTCATTTTTTAATAAGTGGACAAGAAGCGAGAATTTTTCGTTATCTCGTGCGTCATAATATATTTGGTGTAATTTACTCGCATCAACATAATGTTCGACTGAAACTTCGACTGGCGCTTTCATATATTTTTCTGAAAAACTTGCAAGCTCTCCTGAAATTGTTGCAGAAAAAAGTAGCGTCTGCCTGTCTTTTGGACATTTTGTTACGATTTTTGCAACATCGTCTTTGAAACCCATGTCCCACATCCTGTCAGCCTCGTCAAGGACCAAAAATGAGACGTTTGATAAATCAATTGAATTTCGGTTCATATGGTCTAAGAGTCTGCCTGGTGTTGCGACGACTATATTTGCATGACTCAATTTTTTGATTTGGTTTTCAATTGAAACACCACCGTATACTGGAACGACTTCTAGTTTTTTGTAATATGAGAATTCTTGCATTTGAGCTGCAACTTGTTCTGCTAATTCTCTTGTCGGCGTTAAAATAAGTCCTTGAATTCCTTTTTTTGGCTCAACATTTTGGATTATTCCTGCACCGAATGCGAGCGTTTTTCCAGAACCAGTTTTAGAGCCCGCGATGACATCTTTTCCTTCTAAAATCATGGGAATTGTTTTTTCTTGAATCTCGCTTGGCTTCTCAAACTTTTTAGCTTTCACTACCTTTAAGACATGTTCACATATTCCTAACTTTTCAAATTGTTCCATTTGTTTATTCTAACTAGCATTCTTAAGAAATAGCAAGATTTTTTTAAATCCCCACGACAAGATTGTCCAAGGATTCGAACTCAACATACATTTCTTTACTTAGTATACCTTTGGAAAATAATTTTGTTTTATAAATGTATGGATTGGAGAAAATTTGATAAGAATATTGAGTACATGACTATTCCTCTTGTTTGAGCCTTTTTAGTTCCTCTTCTTTTTCGGAGAGCTTTACTTTTGCTTCTGAGAGCCCAGAACTGTCCTCTTCTAACGCATTGAGTTCTTTTTCTTCTTCTTCAAGTTTATGTTTAGCTTCCTCGATTTTCCTCTTGCGTAGATTTTCCTCTTTTACGTTCTTTATCGCAGTTTCCTTATTCTTAATTTCTTTTTCTATTTTCCTCAATTCCTTTTCCTTATAACGAAGTCCTTTCCTTTCAGGATGACTTTGGTGACGGGACAGCCCCATTAAAAGCCCCATAGCTATAATAAAAATAAAGCCTATGGCTGAGAGAAACCCTACTTTTAGTGAGCCATCATCTTTTGTAAAAATCGCGTTTCCCGTAAATGAAAACCCTGAAAGATCCCGAGTATCACCAGATTCTATCGTCTCAACCGTTTCATTAGCGCCTTCTTCAGAATTTTCTTCCACCTGACTTTCTCCAAGCTCTTCTTCAGAGACTTCTTCATCCGTTTCTTCTGGAGTTTCTTCTTCAGTGGTTTCCTCAATAACCTCTTCTTCAACTGTTTCTTCAATTAATTCTTCTTCTACAATGATACTAGTATCTACAGAAATTACGCACGTTCCGGTTGTGCAGTCGATTAGTAGAGGGTTTTCAATTCCTTTTCCTTCAAAAGTTGCTTCAGTAATTGGCGTAAGTCCTTTTAAGATTCTTACTTGATACTTTACTGTAGGTTCATGTAATGAAAAAAATGTAGTTCTAAAGATTCCATCCTCATCTGCGTCCCCCTCCTTTAAATTTAGCAATGGGCCTCCGTCAGGCATCCAAGTATATAGCCTAACATGATTGCCTGGCTCGGTTCGAACAGTTATTGGATCATCCATGGCAAAGACATTTGTGGCTGTAACCAAAACAAAAAATAGTGTCATCCCCGTCAAAACTTTTTTCATGTCCTGATTAAAACTTTGTCATTTATAAAATTTTTGATAGAGGAATTGTGATTTTGAGTAAATTTATAAGCCTTAATGAGTATTAGTGTTATATGGAAGAGGGAATAGAGAAAATGTTTTTGGTTTTGAGAGGAACTAACATTTTGTTACTGGGCATAGCCTTAATTCTTATGGGGGTTTTTATGATCTTATATTCTGGAGGCCCCGTTTTTAGCAATAAGGGTTTTATCTTTGTTGTTGTGGGCATAGTCCTTAGTGTGATAAACTTTAAACTTAAAGTGTCTGCCCAAGTAAGGAAAGTTAAAACAGATTATAAATGATGGAAGAACAAGTAATTGAAAATGGGTTTGATTCAAGGGAAAGTATGAATAGTACTAGAAGAGCAAAGTGGATTTTTATAGGGTTGTTTATTGTTGTCGTTGGTCTCTCGCTCATGTTTTGGCCAAATAATTCTATCTCAGATACAATTTCTCCGATTAGTTTTATTTATGTCGAAGATGAAAATTCTACAATTGTAATTACTAAAAATAATTTTGCCAAGACAGCTGAAATTTCTATGGAAGTTTTTGTTGATCCTGAAGAAGTCCAGAGTACTCCAACGTTTAATGTTGTTGAATTTGCGACAGAGTTATACTGCGGCGTTATGCAAGTAACGTTTTTTCACGAGGAGACATTTACAGAATTTAACAAACGTATGAACGAATGGAATGAAAAGAAAATTACACTTGAAAATGAAGAGGATACTTCAGAGAAACATCTCAAGACTCGTCTTGATGGATACACAATTACGCTTTTTAAGTATTCTATGATAAATAAGGAAACTGAGGAGAAACTTTCTGAATGCAGCGTAACTGGGCTTTTGGATGAAGAAAAAGAAATTATTATCTATTGAGTTTACTCTCTCGAAAGATTTATAACTAAAAATTTAGTTTAATTCTTGTCGGCTCCATAGGCTAGAGTAACATAAATGTGTTTCACGAAGCCAATGAGGTACAGGCCCCATAGGCTAATGGTAGACCATCTCGTTTACACCGAGAATGCCCAAGTTCGATTCTTGGTGGGGCCATTAGAGGAAACATTTATTAACTCTAATTTTCTTGGTGTGTTATGGCAAAAAAGGTGAAGAAGAAGGCGGTAAAAAAGGACAATTGTAATGTTACTGTTCGGGGCGGTAGCTGTTCTGGAGGCTGTACGTATGGGCTCGGGTTTCTTGGAGCAGTGATTTATTATATTAGTACAGCGACGAGCTTTTGGATGGGATTTCTTGGAGTGTTAAAAGCACTTGTTTGGCCAGCGTTCTTAATTTTTGAACTCTTGAAGTTTGTTGGTGCTTAAAATCACCACTGTTCGCTCTCAAATTTGAGTACTAACATTTATATAAGAAAAATTCATTTAGGGATCATGACAAGTGAGCATAAATCTACAACCTTAGGAAATTCCGTTGAACAAGCTGTTTCGAAAGGTTCTGAATCCTCTGGGAAGGCATTTAGTATGCCTGTTTCTGGACAGCTTACTGATGCATTGCAGAAAAAGGCAAAAAAATCTGAAGAAGATGTAAGAAAGCTTTCCGAGGAGTTTGAAAAAAAATATTCTTTTATCGATGCTATGGGGATAATTCCTCAGCAAGCTTCTAAGAAAATTGAAGAGGAATATGAAATTAATGAAATGGATTCGAAAAAAGAGTTAACCCATGTTCTAGTCTTGATTCCTGAGAAAAAATTTAAGCAAATTAAAGAAATTCGCCTTGATATGGTTGAACGGGCACGAAAGATCTCTGAGAAATTTTGGATTCATGTTATGACTCCTGTTGACCTCTGGAATCTTGGGCTTGATTCTAAATTTGATGTTGCAGAAGCGCTTGCAATGTCATTTCCTTTGATTGATAAGGGAATTTTATCGATGGTTCGCGTTGCGCAAATTCATAAATCAATGGTTCTTCGAAAGTTTGAAAAATATGTAACGAGTTATGTTGTTTCAGGCTCACTCACCCGAGGAGAAGTTGTTAAAACAAGTGATGTTGATGTTTTTATTATCATCGATGATACAGATGTTAAACGGATGCCGAGGCTAGAATTAAAAGAAAAGCTTCGAGGAATAATTTATCAATATATCCAAGAAGCACAAGCAGTCGCTGGCGTTAAGAATAACATTTTGAATGTTCAGGTATATCTTATGACTGAATTTTGGGATTCGGTCAAAGACGCTCACCCCGTGATGTTTACATTTATTCGAGATGGAATTCCATTGTATGACCGTGGAGCATTTTTGCCATGGAAGTCTCTTCTTCGAATGGGTAAAATAAAGCCAAGTCCAGAAGCAATTGATATGTTTATGAGTTCAGGAAACAAATTAGAAAAAAGTATTGAGCGACGTATTTTAGACATTGCAGTTTTAGATATTTACTGGGGAGTTTTGACGCCGAGTCAAGGAATTTTGATGCTTTTTGGACTTGCTCCTTCGACTCCAAAAGAAACAATTAAGTTGATTCGGGAAGTATTCCTTGAAAAAGAAAAAATCTTGGAAGAAAAATATGTGAAGATAATTGAATCCATTGTTCAGTACTATAAAGATTATGAACATGGCAAGCATAAAAAAATGACCGGTACTTCTCTTGATGAAATGAGTAAGAATGCCCTTTCCTATATTAAGCGATTAAAGGAGCTTCGGTTAGATATTGAAAAACGTGTTGCTGAGAATTCAATCTCGAAGACGTATGATGAATTATTTCATATGCTTAAGGCTGCACTTGGGAATGCATCTTCGAGCGAGAAAATGGTTCTTCAAAATTTTAAAAAAGAATTTGTTGAGACTGGGAAACTTCCTCAACGATACCTGGAGAATATTAAAGGAATAATTAGTGTTAAGAAGGATTTGGAAAAAATGCCGGGGAAGAAAAAGAAAGCGGGAAAGAAGGAGCATAAGAAATCTGAGGACGATAAAATTGTTGAAATGTTTAAGACAACGCGAGCGGTTGAAGATGCTAAAAAGAATGCTCTTGAAATCATGAATGCGCTTATTGAATTTAATCAGCGGTGTGAATTTGCTGCGATGGACAAAGCGAAATTTGTCGTTAAAGGGCGGGACTCGAGTGCCGAAGTTTTCTTTTTGGCACATACATTTTTAGTGAGCGGATCAAAAATTGAGAAGATTATTGATGGCAAACTCGTGAAGTCAAATGTTGAAGAACTTCGAAAAGAGCTAAGTGAGCGGGCAAATAAAGAGATTGTGATCGATTCGTCCTCACTTGTTGTTATTGAAAAGTCGTTTGGGAAATTTGATCTGGTTCAGTAGTGTTTTGACGTAATTGTTTGAGCGCGATAATGTTTTTATAGTGTTTTAATTGGAATGTTGTATGGCGGATGAAGATTATTGTTGGTTTGAACAGGCAATAGATTACTTTCAGCGAGGCAGGAAGGGATTCCAAGAGGAAGATTTGAAACGTTTGGTTTCTGAAGGCGAGATACGGGCGTTTCGGAGAGGACAACGTATGATACTAAAGCGTGGAGATATTGAGGAGTTGGCAAGAGAATTAGGAATAGATTTTAATGGAAAAGATTCTTACCTCGGAACGACTGAAGAAGAAAGCCGCCCTGAGGAGCGTTCTGTTTTGGGGGTCGAGAGTAGGATGTCGCCAGGAGGAGAATCATATCTAGAAACCACAGCTGAAGAAGCAGCCGGAGAACGCGTTTATGACGGAACTCAATTAGGCCATGAAACTTATGATGCCCTTATCACGGGTATCTTGCAGAGGATAGCTCCAAATTTTATGCCGCCAAATCAATTCGATGAATTTGAAAGAGATTTGAGGGCTCACACTTCCCAATACCACCAGAAAGAATAAAGTTCTGCTGTATTATCTCTTTGATTACTTTATAGGAACTTTTATGAAACGCCCCTATTTATCGTGAAAAATCAGGAAGGAATATTTTCTCAAGCAAAACTTTTTAAAGCAAAACGCCTGCAATTTTTTATGGTTAAAGCAACGGTTATTCAATTTAGACGCGGTAGAAAAAATTATACGCCACGACATTTTTTGATAGAGATAGTTGGATCCGATTCTCGAGAGAAAGCAGCAGAATTTGTCGGTAAGACTGTTACGTGGACGTCGACTGGAAAAGATGCAAAGAAGATTTCTGGAAAGATTAGTTCGGCGCATGGAAATAATGGTGTTGTTCGAGCTCTTTTTGAGCGAGGACTTCCGGGTCAGGCAATTGGAACTGAGGTGAAGGTAGAATAATGGCGCTACGAAAAGGCTCAGCTTATACGAAGCGAAAGGCGCGGCCATATACTCGAAAGTCGAAGAAGAGAAGTAAGTCATATATTAAGACGATTCCGAATGCGCGAATTGTAAAATTCAAGATGGGAGACTTGAAGGGATATGATAGGGATGAATTTCCGATTTGTATTCATGTAACCTCTAAAGAGAAAGTGCAGCTTCGAGATAATGCAATTGAGGCAGTTCGGCAATATTTTAATCGGTTTTTGCAAGTTAAGGTTGGAAAAGAATTTTATCTGGAAGTGAAGGTATATCCGCATCATATTTTGAGAGAAAATAAAATGCTTACGGGTGCTGGGGCGGACCGTATGCAGACTGGTATGAGTCGGGCTTTTGGGAAGACAATGGGGCGAGCGGCTCTTATTAGACCTGGACAAGTTCTTTATATTATTGGTGTTAAGAATGAGAAAGCGGAAGTTGAAGCGCGGAAGTTAATTAAATCTGCGAAGGCGCGGCTTCCCTGTAAAATTTCTACTGAAACGATTACGTGTTAGAAAGTTTTTGGAATCCCAAAACTTAAATAGAATAGAGTTCTTTTCTTGACGAGGTGAATTATGAGG
>CAZNKX010000006.1:0-12384 GCA_964573915.1 Candidatus Woesearchaeota archaeon
AAGAATAGTCTATGCGAGTACATTTTTTGTAAATGGTAATTTAGATAAGCTTCCAGCAACTCCTAACTCGCCATGCAATCCTCTTGGAATTTATCCAGCAACGAGGTTAGCAGGAGAACAATTTTGCAAGGCCTATAACCAAACATTTGGAATGAATGCAACAATCGCAAGATTTACCAATGTATTCGGACAAAGAGAACAGGTCGCAAATAAAAAGAAAGCAGCATTTAATCAAATGTTAGCTGCAGCAATGAGAGGCGAAGAAATTCCCCTCTACAGCAACGGAGAATTTATCAGAGATTATATTCATGTCGAAGATGTGGTAGATGCACTTTTAATAATTGCAGAAAAGGGAAAAAAGGGAGAAGTTTATTATGTCGGCAGAGGAGAAAAAACAAATTTTGGAGATTTAATGAAGATGGTAATTGAAGAGGCAGGGAGTGGAACGCTAAAATCAATTGAACCACCAAAGTTTCATAAGGCTGTCGGAATAAAAGATTTTTATTGTGACAACGCGCTCTTAAAAGAACTCGGATGGACGCCCCAAGTTTCGCTAAGACAAGGCATTAGAAAAACAATTGATTACTATCAACAAACCGGAGAAATTGCAAGATGAAAAATGAGGAAGGAATGGAAAAAGTAAGACAAGCCATACGAGAGTTCTATTCTGCACGAGAAAAAAGATCTCTTCCAGGAAAATCTTTGATAACGACAGGGCTGGCGGTATATGGGGAAGAGGAAATGATTGCAATGTTCGAGTCATTAGCTTCAGAAAGGTTAGGTCTTCATCTAAGGGGGAGAGAATTTGAAGAAAAATTCGCAAGGTATATGGGCACTAACCACGCAACGCTCGCTAACTCCGGATCTTCAGCAAGTTTATTAGCGCTCGCAGGGATAAAAGAAAAGGAAGGTCTAGATGGTGGAGAAATAATTACTCCTGCTTGCGGATTTCCAACAACCATAAATCCCATAATCCAACTAGGATTTAAACCAGTTTTTGTAGACGTTGACAAAACTCTTAATGCCTCTCCAGAAGAGATTGAAGCCGCAATTAGTGAAGATACAAAAGGAATAGTTTTTGCACATACTTTAGGAAATCCTGCAAGAATAGATGAGGTAATGAGGATCGCAAGAGAGCGAGATTTATTCGTAGTCGAAGATTGTAGTGATGCGTATGGGTCCACATTTAATGGAAAGCCTTGCGGATCTTTCGGAGATGTTTCAATCGCAAGTTTTTATCCTGCACACAACATAACGCTTGCTGGAGAGGGAGGAGCGGTCATGACGGACGATACTAAATTAAACAAAATTATTCGGAGTCTAAGAGATTGGGGAAGAGACTGTTATTGTAACGCAGGAGAAGATGACACTTGCGGAAACCGATTTGGATTCAAGTTAGATGGAACCCCTTACGATCACAAATATCTCTTCTCAACAATTGGATATAATTTAAAACCCACTGAAGCTCAGGCGGCAATGGGATTAGTACAGTTAGAAAGGATTGAAAGATTTAATCAACAAAGAAGGTTAAACTACCAAGGACTAAGAGAGCGTCTTGGAGAATTTGAAGAATTTTTTGATTTTGCCGAGGTTGACCCAAAAGCAGATCCTGTCTTCTTCGGATTTCCTATAATGATCCGGGATGGGCAAAGAATCAGTAGAGACAATTTAGTAAGGCACCTAAACGGTCAGAACATAGCAACAAGATATTTATTTGGAGGTAACCTAGTTCACCAACCTGCATATAAGGGATTAGACCATCGCATATCTGGAAACTTAGATTACACAGATAAAATAGCAAAAGATTTATTCTGGGTGGGGGTCCACCCCGGAATGGGAGAACCCGAGCTAGATTATATTCACAACGGGTTTGGAGATTATCTTGCCTCGGAAGCAGGAAGGGTTGGATCAGCAAAGGAAGTAAGGGCTCCCAAACAGTCTTCCTAATTAAAAATCTCAACAATAGTTAAATGTTTTCTATAACTTTTACGAGTTCCTTTGTCCAATTATCAAGTGTAAGATAAGTATAATCTATTTTTTTAAACTCAAGGTCTTTTTTAATAATCTCTCTTAATTCGTCTTTGGTATGGTACACATAATAATTATCTATAAATAATTCTTTTAACCAAGGGTGGTCATTAATAATTACGGGCTTGCCCATATTCAATGCTTCAAAACTTGTCGTAGTTCCTCCAAGATCCGATGCGTCTTCTCTTTCGAGATCAAGAAAAAACACAACACCTTTTGCTTTTGCAAGAACTTTTAAGTATTCGGTGTATGCAAGGGGTTTACTTCCATCTAAAATTTTGAGGGGATATCCATCGAGAGCTTCCTTTACAAAATTAAAATTTTTACTTTTATCAAATCCGGAGCTGATAAAGTATTCTTCACTTTTTTCAATTGTGTCGATTAATTTTTTGTCAACGCCAAGCATAATTACATGGACATTCTTCGCACCAATTTCCTTTAATTTTGGAACTTGGATTTGAGACAAACAAATCAACGCATTGCAGGATTTATAGTGGACATAATTAAACCAATATTTTAGGGAGTTTTTCACTCCAGGTTTTTTTGCTAGGTCGTGATTTGAGTTCATATTTACTAAAATAATCTTTATTCCAAGGATTCGCATTAAGACAACATATTTGAGCCGGTTAGTTACAACGATATCGCCTCTTTTTTTTGTCAATATATTTTTGAACGTGTAATCTTGAATTGTTGCCTCTCCCTTCTCTTCTAGCTCTAGTCCCCCATATAACATGTGCTTTGGTAATTCGCCCAGTTTCATTTTCTCTTTAGCCTCGAGAGCTTTATCAATCATAAAGTAAATTTTCCTTCCCATTTTCGAATTATTTGTTAGAATAGCGTTCCATTTATAAGTTTAGTGGGACCGCACAAAATCTTTTAAAGGTTTAGTCTACTTAGGTATTCATGTGTGGCATAAATGGGTTTAATTTTAGAGATAAGGATGTAATAAGGGAGATGAACGCGTCCATTAAACATAGGGGCCCAGATAACGAAGACAGCTTTGTAAACGACTCAGTCTCATTAGGACATCAGCGACTCGCAATAATTGATTTAAGTAAGGAAGGAAACCAGCCAATGGGGTACAGCCATGATAATTCTAGCGCGACTATAGTCTACAATGGAGAGATATATAATTTTAAAGAAATAAAAAAAGAATTAGAAGGTAGCGGGCACAAATTCAAAAGCAATTCTGATACAGAGGTAATCTTGGCAAGCTATTTAGAGTGGGGCACAGATTGCGTAAAAAAATTCAACGGAATGTGGGCTTTTTGCATTTACGACTCTCAAAAAAATATCTTTTTTTTAAGCCGAGACAGATTAGGACAAAAACCTCTCTACTATTTTTTCAATGAAGAAAAATTTATATTTAGTTCAGAGCTAAAAGGAATTTTAAAACATGATATGGGGCTACATCTCAAAAGAGAAGCTATAGACCTCTATTTCTCTCTCGGGTTCATCCCTTCACCCTATTCTATTTATGAAAATATTTTCAAGGTAGAAGCGGCCCAAAATGTTATTCTCAAATTAGATAAGAAAACAATCCACAAGGAAAAATATTTTGAATATCCTTCTTATTCTCCCATTTACAACAAAAAAAAGCTCAAAGAAGAATTTGATAGACTCTTTGAAGACGCATCAAAATTACGGTTAATTTCAGATGTTCCTCTCGGAGCCTTTTTGAGCGGCGGAATTGATAGTTCATTAGTCGTCAAAAAATTAGAATTCCTCTTAGAAGATAAAAAACTCTCAACCTTCTCAATTCAAATGAAAGCAAGCGATGATGCAAAATATGTAGAGATATTCAAAAAACAAGCAGATCTACAAAACAAGGTAAAAACTTTTGAAGAAAAAGATTTAAACGAATTAATGCCAAAAATTTTTTATTATTACGACGAACCTTTCGCAGACTATTCGATGTTTCCTTCTTACGACCTCTCAGAAATGACATCTAAAAAAATTACAGTTGCATTAAGTGGCGACGGGGCAGACGAATTCTTTGGAGGGTATGGGCATTACAATACTGTAGCAAAGATCGCATTACTAAAAAAAATTCCACGAATTCTAAGAAATTTTTTAATAACAATAATTCCAGATAGCAAAAAAACAAAACTCCTAAGGGAAGGAATAAAAGTTAGTCTTCATAGCTCTAAAGACATCTTCGCTGAATCTATGACTGAGATATATAAGCCAGAAATCTATAAAAAAATAACTTCAAAAAAAATGGAAGAATGTCTCGAGATTTCAAAAGGGGATTTAGTCGAAGCAGCGATCCTCTTTGATAGATATTTTAAAACAATGGGAGACAATTTTTTATGCAAGGTAGACAGAGCTTCAATGGCAAATTCATTAGAAGTCAGATCTCCTTTTCTAGATTACAGATTCATAGAATATGCTTCTAAAATCCCTTCAAAATGGAAAGCAAATAAATTTTCAACAAAAATTTTATTAAAAGAAATGATCAAAGGAACCCTCCCAGAAGAAATAATTAACAGAAAAAAAGAAGGATTTAATAGTTCCGAGTTGGAAAAGATGATTTTAAGAAGAAAAAGTCCAGAAGAGTTAAAAAATATAGTCTTAAATCTCTTCGACAAAAGCATAATCTCTAAGGAGTGGAAGGAGTTCTATATAAGAAAAATAATTCCTTCAAACGATCCTTCTAATAACAAATTCAAAATTAGGGTAATTTTATTCTATGATTGGCTTCTAAGGTGGGAAAAAAGAATAGCTACAAAAGAGAACAAGAACTTATAAAACGAAGAAATCTCATTAAAAAATGGTCGAGGAAAATCAAAACGAAAAGGTATCGGCATTCATTATAGCATATCAAGAAGAAGAGTTAATCGAGAGAGCATTAAAAAGTCTAAAGGGCGTGGTAGACGAAATTTTAGTGTTCCATGATGGTCCTTGTTCAGATAATACATTAAATATCGCGAAAAAATACACTGATAAGACCTACATTCTCCCAAGAAAAGGAAGAGCTGCACTCCACTTAATTTCTGCAATAAAGAAAGCAAAAAATGATTGGGTGCTCAAATTAGATGCGGATGAGTTTCTCTCAACGGACTTGAAAAAAAATCTTCCCGCTCTCGTTTCAAAAAAAGGTGTTTCTGCATATACCTTTATTTGGCCTTGGTGGGACGGAGAAAAATACATTACAAAAGATTGGCCAATAAAAAAAGTACTTTTTAGAAAGTCCCAAGCATCTTTCATTCAGTATCCGGGATGGGACGAGCCAAAAACAAAAGGAAAAACGGTAAATACCTCTTATCGTCTAGAACATCAACCAAAACAAGCAAACTCATTTAGTAGTCCAAAATCTTTTGTTGAAAAGGCTCTCGGAAGATATGGAAAGAGCCAGGCAAGATATACTGTAATGCCGTTTAGTTCATTTGAAAAATATGGAGATGACAATATCTCGGACTTTCCTCTTACGATAAAGTTGAGAAGAACGCTTCCCCTCTTATCTGCTCCTCTTTTTTCAATTGGAGCATTTTTTAAAATTCTCTTTAAACACAATGCACTAAAAGAGGGAACGCCCGTAGTAATTGAAGCATTCAAAACAGCGACTTACTATCTCTTCCTCGGATATTATGTATTTTTATTAAAACACGGATTTTCCCTAGACAATGCGTTTCCAAAAACAAAATCTCAAAAAAATTAAGAATCTCTATATGCTTCTAAAATTCTTTCAATAATTTTAGTTGAGGAAATTCCTTCAATTTCCTCAATAAATCTTACTTCTCCATCGAAAGATTCAATTAGGTTTTTCTCTTCTTCAACTATCTCTGGGGTATAGGTGCCACCCTTGACATGAATATGGGGTTTAACTTTTTTCAATATCTCTAATGGGAGATATTCATCAAAGATCACAACATAGTCCACACAAGATAATCCTAAAAGCATTCCAGCTCTTTCCTCTTGAGGAATAATCGGCCTTTTCTCACCCTTATATTTTTTTATAGAAGAATCACCATTTAACAAAACAATCAAAACATCTCCGTGCTTTCTAGCCTCTTCTAAAATTTTTGTATGTGCCAAATGTAAAATATCAAAACAACCATTCATAGTAACAATTTTTTTATCCTCACTTTTCAATGTCTTTAATATCTCTAATATCTCTTCAATCGATTTTAACCCTTTCTCTAGCATATTATTATTTCGGTTCTAGATATTTAAACTTACGTTTGATGATGTTTTATTTAAGGGCATAAATCTTTAAAAATCGAAAAATTCGATGAGTCATTATGACAGACCTTAATAATGATTACTCTGCTAGTTGGGATCGTGCTACGGAATTGTTAGGAATTCCAAAAGAGGCATATGCTCCAAAACTAAAAGTTCTGAGGGACCTCTCAGGTAGGTCTGATTATACATTTTTAGCGCACCTAAACCCTCATCGGGCAAACAGGATTAAACAGAGGCCAAACGGATGCCTCCTGTGTAAAACGTTTGAGAAAATAGTTGAAGAAAAAGAATTAAATTTAGGGGAAATTGAGGAAAACATGATCGTATATCCAAACGCCTTTCCATTTACACGCGGTGCCAGTCTAGCTATTCCAAGGGAACACCGTCCATTATATTCTACTTCAAACCCGGGAAATCTCGAAGAAGAACTAAAATCTATTTTAGATTTTGGTTCTAGGAAGGGTCTTAGGATGGCACATAATTATAGAGGATTTGGAGCTTCAATTTCAGAGCATGAGCATTACCATTTATTTAATTTAGGTTCTTTTTTTGAACAAGAAGGAGCCCATGGTTTCGAAAATGCAGAAGTTGTAATGTATAGGGGTTCCAATGCCGGTTTTATGCCCTCATTCCCCTTTGCACATATAGTTATTTCTCAGGATGATCCAGGTTTGGTAGAGCAGGTTGTAAGAAGAGCAGGAAATCAATTAGGAAATCGTTTTGATAATGGGGAGGTGCCTCATTGCTTAGTCGAGGGGGAAAAAGGAATTTTATTCGCTCCGGCAAAAGTTTTTGATAAAAAAGCACGGGGAGCGAACGACATCGCAGGAATATGGTATTGTAAGGATCAACAAGAACTAGAAGAAGCAAGCTTTGAAAAATCAATGAAGTATCTTTTCGAACATCTATTTACAAGAGAAGAATTAGATCTTAAAAAATTTATATAATTTAGATAGCTAACTAGAAATTAATCTTCCAATACCTTCTCGCAACGAAACGCAAGGTGACCAACCCAAATCTCGTGCAATAGCCTCGAGATTAGTAACATGACTTCTCTGGTTTGCAGGAACGTCTTCGGGAGAAAGGGCAATTACAGGGTCTTTTCCAATAACTTCTCCAGCAATATCAAAAAATTCCTTAAAAGTGTACGCGTTATCTTTCCCGCCTCCAATATCCCAAACACCTTCTTGGATGTCCGATCCAATAAAACGCTCAAATGCTCGAGAAAGATCATCAACATACAGAAAATCTCTAACTTGTTCACCATTCATCTTCAAAGTTACCTCTTCACCTCGCTCAACTGCCCCAACAAAATAATTTACAAACGTCCCATTTTCAGCAGGTGCATAAGTCGTCGCCATTCTAAAAATCCCTGATCTAAAACCTCGCTCACTTTGCAATCTCTGAATTTCTGCTTCAGCCTCTTTTTTGGAAGCTCCATAGGAATCCTGAAGGTGGCCAGGAGTATAAACCTCCTTGGTAGAAGCAAATACAAGCGTCTGATCTGATCTAAGAACGCTCGCAACATTTCTGGTTCCTCCCACATTGACTCTTCTAACTTCAAAATCCTCTTCGCCACTTTTGTCAACTTTTGCAGCAAGGTGAATAACGACATCATAATCGTGCAGTCGTGCAACATCGCTTGGGTTAGTGATATCAAACCCAGAACTCAGGGATAATCTGTCTGCCCCAAAATGATCTGCTACATGGGCCCCTAAATAGCCATTTCCTCCAAGGACTGCAATTTTACTTCCCATCATATTTTTAGATCAGCTCTTCTTATAAAGATTCTCAGGACCTAAGGGCTATACAAAATCCAATGGCTTTGGATTTGATTTCCTAAGATCCTCAACAGCCTCTTGGACTTCAGGAGTAAGGCCCTCAGCCTCATATGCTCTCTGAAATGCTCCAATAACTGGTTCATTACGGCACAAAATTTGACAATCTTCTTCTTTTTTCATTGATTCCCAAACTTCCCGTCTTCTCTCACCCTCCCAAATCTCTTGAAATGTCTGATCTGCAAGCGAACCTAAAAGAAATTTATCCGCGCCCCTCGTCTGAGAGCAGTAATATACTGAACCGTCTTTTTCAATTACTGGCGCAAACATCGCCCAACAAGTTTCAAAACCCATCTCTCCACTCTCAGTGAGTTCTTGAAGTCTTCTTAGTTTGCCTTCCTTATAAAAAACCTTAAACTCCTCACTTCCGTGTTCTTCTGCCGCAGCTCGACTGCCCTCTACTACAGGATCCCAAAACGAGGGATCTAATTGAGGCAAGTCATCCTTCGGATTATAAATCAGCGGAGTAAGTTGAGCATAATCTGCGCCAGCCCCCTTTACCGCTTCTACAAATTGAGCGATCTCTCCAACATTTTTTGGTTCAACAACCATCTGTATTCCAAGATGCAATCGAGCACCATCTTCTCCAAGCACTCTCATCCTCTCTTCAAGGATTCTCGAATCATCCCTCATATCTGCGAGTGTTTTCACTTGCTCTAAGACTCTTCCAAAGTCTTCTTCTCCAGCCTCGTGAATGGCATTTCTTGTTTCCTTAGTTCCTGCATTCAAACTAATTCTTGTCCAGACTCCATAAGTAGCCATAGATTCTTTTATCGAGTCTCCTCTTCCATTACCATAAGCCATCGCAGTACCATTAGTAATAACTGCCATTCCAAGACCGCTTTCTGCACCATATCGCATAAACTCGGGAAACTCTCGATGCGTCGTGGGCTCTCCACTTGCAGCAAGAATCATCCCCTTTGATCGTTGATTGGGGTCTTCATAAGAGGTAACCTCGTCGACCAATCTTTGGTAAATTTCAAAATCCATTACTCCACGCGTATTAGGAAACGCTCCTCCAGCTTTATGATTACACCAAGAACACCCACTATTGCAATTTCCAGAGGGACCAAGTTCAAGAGCAATAGGATAGACGCCGAGCAATTCGTCAACTCCAGGAACCTTTCCGCCTTCATAGAGCCGAGCAACCCTATCGTGACTAAAAACCCCAATACCTGAAAAAACCGATTTCTCTAAATCTCGTGCCATCAAAATTTTATGCGATTCCTCTTTTTAAGATTTAGTATGTTGCACAACTTACTTTTTTTTAAGCGCACAACAGTTCCGGCACATTTCAAACGCACCATGTTTCTGAAAATATTCTCTAATTTTTTTATACTCGGGAGAATTAACAATTTCATAGGGAGATTCTCGAGTGATATCACTTCCATTCAATAATTTCATAAAACAACATTGGTGAATGCTATTATCGCTATAAACGGTCATGCCATATCCATTAAAAAGTCCACAGCCATATTCTTTCAAACTAGTAGATTTATCCAAGACTTGAGAATCCTCCAATTGAATCGTGCTTCCAAATTTAACACCATATTTCTCAGCAATTTGCTTAATCCGTTCTATTTTTTGAGGAATTTTTGCGTAATCTTCTTCAGTTAATTTCCCTAACGGGTTATCAAGAGAGGTAACAATTATCTGAGAATCACTATCAGTTAATCGTCTAATGATTCTACGTGTGTTTAATTTTTCTTGCTCGGTAACAGAGTTTTCCATAATCAATGTAACTTTTCCAATTTTCATTTTGCAAAGATATTCTGCTATTTTTTCGAGATCATCAAAATTAGCTTTTTGAACAACGCATGCAACATCAACAAAAATTCCCGCTTCGACTAATCTTCTTACATAACCCATTGTCTTTTCAAACGCATCTTTTCCACGACGAATCTTATCATGAAGCTCGCCAAGTCCATCGATAGAAGTGGTCACCATCTCCAAATTTTTTAATGTAAAAATTCTCTCAAAATGGGGAACAAAAAAGAGATTCGACGACAAATCATATTTAAAATCCATTTTTTCCATTAGTTCGATAAACTTCCACATATCTTTATGGATAAATATTTCTCCCCCTACTAAAGAAACCTTAGTCACCCCAGCTTTTTTGAGACTCTTAAGTATTTTCTCAAAAGACTCATAAGTCATATTTTCCCAGTCCTTAATTTGTCCTTGGTGGCACATCCCGCAATCAAGAGAACACTTCATCGTAGGAGAAATACTCACCTCATCAATATGGGTTATCTCCACCTTATTTGAGAGAAATTTCAACCGAGCCTTCTTTTCCACCTTTCTAAAAAGTTCTCGCATATCACGAACCTTGCCTTGAATAGTTACCATTTTAAGAACTCTTCAAACCGTAAACATCTTTAAAATCTTTTCGTTTTTATAGGCTGTTTGTATTCAATTCAACAATCTCTTTTCAAAACTTGTTAACAAACTATACATTAATTTATAAGTATTTAATTGTACGATTTTTTATGGGCAGAGTAGATGGAGTGGACTTTAGGATGGTAAAAGTTCAAGATGCCTGGCAATACAACCCTGGAGCGAGTCCTCCAACGGGATTTCTCTCTGTTGGCGCAGTTGCACGACAATATGGGGCAAACGTTTCTTTATCTGACATGGCAGTGATGGAGAAATCAATGGGGAGGACACTTAGTTACGAAGATTTTGCAAGTAGGGTTCCCGAAGCACAAGTATATGGTTTTTCTGCAACGACCCTTGAATGGCCAGGAGCAGTTGCAGTTGCAGAGGCCATCCAAAGAAGATTTCCTAGTGCCAAGATGATTGTTGGAGGTCCTCACCCAGATTGTTTCGAAACAGAATACTGGGAGATTGAAGCACAGAACACTCCATTCCATGTAATTGCTCGAGGACAGGGAGGAGGCGCCATTGTCCCTTCATTAGAAGCTGCGGTGAGCGGGGCAAGTAATGTAGTTGTTAATGGAAGGTTTGAAATAGGAGATTACCCTCTGCCTGCAAGGGATTTGTTGGATAGAGATTTTTATTTTAATCCTGGAGAAACTTTTTCAAACAAAGATATCGGAGGAGTAGATTACCATGTAGGAGGCTCCACTTCAATCATGATGAGCGAAGGATGTCCCTACAAGTGCACTTTTTGTGCATCTCCTTTTCTGATTCAAGAAACGACGAGAGATCCTGTATCTGGAAAGAGAATAGGCAAGACAATTAATTTTAGACCTCTTGATGCTATTGCGGCAGAGCTAGACGAATTAAGGGATGTATACGGTGTTCAAACGGTTCGGTGGGATGACGATGTATTCTCGACGAACTTAAGAGTTATGCCTGGCCTTGTAGAAATGCTTGAAGCCAGATTTGAAGAGGGAACGGGAGTGTATTCTCGTGCTTCTGCGAGAATTGATCATGTATGGAAAGATATAAAATTAGCCGAACAAGGAAAGGTACAAAGAGGAGGAACCACGTTGGACCAGCTGTGGCGTGCAGGTGTCAGAGAAATTGGGTACGGATTTGAATCGGGGGAGGATGATGTTTTAGCATTGGTGGATAAAGATATTAATTCTGAGATGAGTTTGGCAGTAGCAAGGGCAACAAAAGAAAGGGGGATGAGGCTCAGAGCATTTATGATGACAGGCCAACCTGGAGAGACCAGAGATTCCGGAAAACGGACAATTGAATTTTTAGAAAAGTTAGATCCAGATGTCATCACTCTTTGTCAATTTACTCCTCTTCCTGGAACAGGAACCTTTAGGGAGCCAGAAAAGCATGGGATTAAAATTTTGCATCACGATTGGGCAAGATATAATATTGCCATCGATAGTGACTTAGCCAAGGGCGGAGAATTTCCTTTTGTGCATGAACTCATTCCCATTCCAGGAGACAGTAGTGGCCGAGTACCTGCTACCAGAGATGAGATGGTCGAGAATTTAATTGAAGTAAAAGAATGGATTTTTAGCAGAGGCAAATCAAATGTTGCAGTTTATAATGCTGGAGATATAGGAGATGCTGCTAGACAAAGCGATGAAGCCGCAGTTTTTGAATCTAAAAAATCACCTTAACATTTTCTCAAACGCCTTAAAAACTTTTTCTACAGGTAATGACTTAATCGACCCCTCACGCACAGCCATGCCCCGATTTTTGGGAGGTCCCCATCGTTCTTCAAATGTAGGTCCATAGAGTGTTATAATCGGAGTTTTAGTTAATTCTGCAAAATGAACCGGTCCACTATCGCTCCCCATAATTAAATCACATTTGCTAATAAGTAAAATAAACTGAATAACACTTGTCTTGCCTGCGATATTTTTTATATTTTTTATGCCGAGGTTCCGAATTATCTTATCTA
>CAZNKX010000006.1:12484-20063 GCA_964573915.1 Candidatus Woesearchaeota archaeon
CTATCAAGGAGCAAACTAAATTTTCTATCTGAGAAGTTAATAAGAAGATCGTAGTTTTCTTTTTTTAATTCCTGAAGATGCTTAAATATTTTCTGAGATTCAAACAACATAATTTTTAGAATTCTAAGATAAGTCATATTTCGCTCAACCAAGGGATTATCAAACAAAATAATCTTATTTATTCCATGAGTTGCCTCTGCAAATCCTTTATTCCAGGGACCAACAACAACATCGATTTTAGCATCAGGAAATTTCTTTCTAATCGAAGCTATCCGTGGGACAGTGAGACTATAATCTCCAATGTGCTCATAACGAATCAATAGAATTTTCTTTACATTATTTTTTTCCATAAATTTCTGTAACAAGGTCCTCAAATTGGTGTTTAAAGTTTTTTATTTGATCTTCTTCATTATAAAACTTGCTCATTTCTCGAAATTTCTTAGACAAGATATTTCTCTCTTGTAAACTCAAATTAAAATAATTTTGTATCTTTTTATTTATTTCATCAATTTTTAACCGGGTCACAAATTGTTCATCAACTTTTTCTATAGCTTCCTTTGCTCCTGTGAGTTCGGACACAATTGCTGGAATTCCAACAGATGTTGCCTCAATTATTGTAATTCCAAATGCCTCACCTCGTCCTAAGTGAAGATAAAGGGGCTGATCCTGTAGAAGGTCTAAGAATTCTTGAGAATTCATTTTATATTTTCCTATAAATTTCATGTTCGAGGGAATTGTATTCTCCTGCAAAAATCTTTCAAATTCTCCTCCGCCAATAGTGAAGGCAATTTCTGGATTTTCTTTTGCAACTTGCAAAAGGAGATCAGTACCTTTATAGTAGGTATCTGCCCCATTTCCAAGAAAAATAATTGCTTTATTCTCTAAATTTGGTTCTAGCCCAAACAATTTAGACTGAAGGTCTTTATCTACAAAAATGTCCACTTTTCTAAACGGTCCAAAATAATATTTTTCCAAAAGACTTTTTTCAAAATTTCCTACACAAATCACTCCGTCAAGTTCATTCATTAATTTTTTAAAAATAAATTGCTTTACTCTTGAAGCCCTCTCAATCTTTTTATCTTTTCCTTTCGGATTAAATTTTATTTTCCTATCCAAATAGAATAATCGAGGATCAGAAAAAAGGTTAACAATTTTGCTCCGCTTACTTATTTTTCCAAGAAATCTTAAGATAATTAATTTAAAAAATTCTCCCTCACTAAAATAAATGTCGTATCCTCCAGGGATTTTCCAAGACATCTTCATAACTTCAGCACCAACACTTATCGCAAATTTTCGATGAATTGGATGATCTCCTGTATAAAGATAAAGTATTTTTTGATTATTCATCTATAGCCTCCAAATAGGTTTTCTCGTGTTGCGACGCTATGTTGCTCCAATCAAATTCTCTGGCAAATAGGCGAGCATTTTTGCCGAGTTGAATTCTTTTTGTATCATTTCCAACCAAATTCTTGATAGATTTTTTCAATTCTTCTTGGTCTTTTGCAATAAGTCCATTAAACCCGGATTTAATTAAAAGAGGGATTGACCCATTATTGCTCCCGATAACCGGGCTTCCACAAGCCATAGCCTCCAACATGACGAGGCCAAAACCCTCCCAATCAGAGTAGATCACAAAGACATCAGAAAGTGAATAGAGGTCACGAAGCTCTTCAAGGTCGACAGCGCCAAAAAAGTAAATCTTGGATTCAATCTTTAATTTTTTTGCTAGGTTCTCTAATTTTTCAGTATAGCCTGCATCTTTTCCAACAATAAAAAATTTTACATCAAGGTCTTTAATTGCCTCCAGAACATGATGGATACCTTTACTCTCATGAATTCTTCCAACATAAAGGAGAATCTTTTGAGAAGAATTGTCCGCCCCCAAATATTTTTCTCTCAGAAAGGACAATTCTTTAGAAGATTGTAATCCTTTAAAGTCAATTCCTCCTGGAATTATTTTTATTTTACCTTCGTCAACTTTCATTTCTAAAAGTTTTTCTTTTTCTAGTTTCGTTAGTGCGGTACAAAAATGAGCATCTCTTAAGCGACGACTAAAAAATAAATCATAAAGTTTTTTAAAAAAATTATTTTTTTTGCTATGAAAAAATCCTTGCGCAGAATAAATAAATGGCTTTTTATTTTTTAAAAAACCCATTGAAAAGTGAGAGGTAAATCTTCCATGGCCGTGAATATGGACAATATCGAATTGACCCCATATTTTCCTTAATTTCTTTTTAAAATCAGAAGAATATCCAAAACCTCCTAGGAAAAAATCATTTTGACAAGTAATCACCTTAATATCGCCCCTATTTTCAACAGGCTCAAATTTTTTGTTCTCTTCATAAAGGTTTGTTTGCAAAATTGTAACTTCATGATTTAAAGCTTGCCTTGTAGAAATTTCTAATATAACTTTTTCAGTTCCCCCTGGATAATCAACTCGAGCACTGCTTACATGTAAAATTTTCATTGTGAAGCCTCCAAATAGATTTTCTCTAATTGTTTATTCCTTTCTTGCAAGGAAAATTTGCCCTCCGAGATTAATCTAAATGATTCCTTTCCCATTTTTTCTCGCAATTGTTCATCTTTAATTAATATTTCTAAATTTTCTTCTATTTTTTTAATAATTTCTTCCTCATTTTTCTTCACTTTTTCAAGAGGATAGCGTTGGAGAAATTCTTCATGAAGATTATACTCTGGAAGATCAAAAACTAAACCATTTTTTTGATGCTCTACAATTTCTGGCACAGCGAAGAGATTTGTCCCAATAATTGGAAGTCCCGCAACAAGGGCATCGATGAGACTATATCCAAAACTATCTGCAAGAGTAGGGTATAAAAAAATATCGCATTGTGAGTAGGTCTCTATGAGTAATTTTTCTCGGGGAATAATCTGCGTTAAGTAGCCCATATAAATAATCTTTTTAGAAGAATATTTTTCTTTAAATTTTCTTGGAACGTCCGCTCTAAACCACAACTCAATATTTTCATATTTTTTTTCAAGACGAGAAAAGGCTTCCAAAATCTGAGGCCCAGCTTTGCATTCAAAATCACTAACAATCGAGAGTATCCTAATTTTTGGATAATTAGGTTTTTTCAGCGGAAGAATTTCAGAAGAGGGATATAGGACCCGAATCTTCTCTTTAAATCGAGAACAGTCGAGGAAATGAAAAAACGCTTGACGGGTGGCTTCACAATGACATAAAATTGCCTTACAATTTTTAGAGGCTAATCTGTTTTCAATAAATTTTTTCCAAAACCTATTTTTAATAAAACGAGGGTTTAATCCAAAAAAAGAGTGAACATGCTCAATATCCATTACCCATGGTTTAGTGGTTAGAGGAATTATGCCTCTTGAAGAATGGATTATTTCAAATTCTCCCGGGAGTACAACAATCATCCGAGGGAGGTGAAGTTTTTGTAACAATCTTCCAAGCCCTTCTTTCCATTTCTTATCTTGATAGTATTTGCCCTCGACAGTCTTATCTGAAATCCCTAAATAATCTACATTGGAGGGTGGATGATTCGCAATTTCTTGATAAATCTGGTGATTTCCAAAGATTGTTTTAACTCGTATTTTTTTCATCGAACTAAAGCTCCTACAATTTTTTTACTAACTTGGTTATCTCCATAAGGATTCTTAAATTTCTCAATTTTAAATTCGGGAGAGGAAAATTCTCTAATTTTTTCCTTAGTTTTTCCGATATCAAATCGAGACAAAAATTGAAAATTGCTCTTTAAACCTTCTTGCCGCTCGGTATGTTTTCTTAAAATAATACAAGGTTTTTGAAAAATTAAACTCTCTTCCTGCATAGTTCCTCCATCGCAGATGATTAAAGAGCACCTACTTATTTGATAAATAAATGTTACATAATCTAAGGGGTCAATTAAGATAATATTTTTGTTTTCTTTCAGGGAATCTAGAAGACCAAATTTCTTTAATTTCGCAAGAGTATTTCCATGGGCAGCGAAGTAAGTCGGAATAGAAACCGCCTGCAAAATCGCAATGATTTTTCTCATCCTCTTTTTACTCATCAAATTCTCATGACGGTGAAGGGTGAGTATTGCAAAGGGTTCTTTTGAAAGGGGCAAAATATTTCTTTTATGTGCAAGATTAAAGGCATACAAAGCTGAATCGATGATAGTATTTCCAAAAACATGAATCCGTCGCCGTTTTAACTTCTCTAAGTTTTTCAATGAACTTTCACTGGGCGCAAACAATATATCTGAAAATCGTCCAACTAGTCGTCGAGAAAATTCTTCCGGCAATGGTTCAAGAAGATTCCAACTTCTCAGGCCAGACTCCAGATGAACGTTTTTATATCTTTTCCCCCGATTAAGTAAATTCGAAGAAGCAATTGCCGCAGAAGACGTTGTCATAGTGTCTCCATGGTAGATAACGTATTTCAAATGAGGAAGTTTTTTCAACTCTTTTCTAATTTTTGCGACAACACCCAAATTCCACAAAACCGCTTTTAGTTGATTAGAATTAAATTTAGACTTTCCCTTAACCTCTTTGGTTAAAACTACATCTGGGGCTTTAACTGTGACTTCTTTCCAAAATTCTCCAAGGTCTCCTTGCCCTGTATGGATAAAATAATATTCAATATTCTGCCTATTCAACTCTTGCATAATTGGAAAAATCTTAATCATTTCCGCCCGCGTCCCAATAACTATTGCAATAGTGTGCTTCTTTAAATCCATTTTATTCTTTAAACTTTAGATTATCTAGCTCTGCCCATCCGCCACTCGTCGCTAAAAATTCTTCTCGAATTAAAGTTCCTTCAGGATAATTCACATTCCAAATCTTTATCGGGCCTCGAAGTCCCTGATAGAAAAGAATCTCTGCAGCATCATATCCTTGGTTTCGAAGATTAGAGACTACTTGGTCTTGCTCACTGTGGACGAGTTCCAAATCATTATAATTCTCAAACACATCATCGAGTAAGTAAAGTTGCGCATATAAACTCTTAGAAACCTTTGGCGACAGATAAATTATAGTTCCCAGAGGATCTACCGAAGAGACTCCAACGTTTGGAACTGATCGAATAGTGGCATCAATTCCCTCCTCAAAATCAATCAGCCTTCCATTAGAATAAACATAGCGAAGAGGGATTTCATATTGAACATTGTTATAATAATAAATTCCTCGTGGCTGTCCTAACGTAAATCCGTCTTGGACGGGCTCCACTCTCCAAAGAACCCCGACAACTGCAGCTTTCTGGGCAGGCAAAAAAACTGTGGTCCCATTAAGAACGTATTCAATGTCCTCATCTAGAAACATTGGTCCAGTGTAAACTCTCATTACACCATTTGCTACCTCAACAGTTTGTGTTTCGTCTAATTGCATTAATGGAATTGAAGAAAATCTATCTTGCCCGCTCTCATCACTCCCAATACTACTGTATGCAGAATATTTTCCAAAATCGGTAGGGTCAATTAAGAGATACGAGACCTCATGAGTTTTCATCAAACTATAGGCCGTTTCGGGATAAGGGGTTGTCAACAAATACCTTCCAATCAGATGGTCCCAGTGCCCAATCGCATGCCCCCCATCCGTCGTCGCAGGACGCTCACCAAGAGTTTCTACCCAATAACCATAATCCCACCAGTGGATAAATCGACTATTCTCAGGAGTATTATCTCTGACCCAACTCATAGCAGCTTGCCATTGATAATGTGCGGAAGGCCCCGTAAATTTTGCTTGCTCGCTAATACTTTTCTCAAAACCGTACACGCTAAATCCAGCCCCCATCACAGATATAATAAGTAAGAGTATCAAAATTGGGCGGACAATTTCATCTCGAGAATTCTTAATATAATGCCATGTTTTAACAATGAAGAATCCTGCCATGAAACAAACTAACGGAGTAATTGCAAAAAATAGACGTTGAGCCGCCCTTCCTGAAAGTAAGGTAAAAAACATCCACGAAATAATAAACGCAAGCTCTGCACGAATTTTTATTTTTTCCTTAAAGTAAAGCCAAGCAAAGAAGCAAAGAGACGCAAGCATTCCAACAATGTAGGCAGCCTGACTGATAAAATTGGTTCCATTCATAATCGAAGCTGACGAGATTCGGCTAAATAATACGCTAGAAATCATGAGGGTCCAGAAGAATAAAATAAGTATTTTTAATTTTGCTGGTTTAACTCTTCGAGAAATTTCATAACCTAAGTATAACATCCCTCCAAAAAACATCCAAAAGATAAGCGTCCCACTCTGAGAAATCCAGTCAATTAAGAACGGTTGCGCATTCTCGGCAACAGTCAAATTCACCCTCCCAGTCCCCCAAGGGTGAAAGATACTTGTCCATGCACCTTTGATAAGTGAGAAAACATTTCTTCCAATAATGCCAAGACCAAGAATTCCTATTAAGACAACCGCCCCAAACGAATAAGCCGCCCGATAATTATCCTTAAATTTAGGAATATTTTTTCCAACTTTCATAAATAAGGAGTCCACAACAATAAACCCTGCAGTAAACAAACTAAGAATTCCTGTTGTTCCAAGCATAAACCTGATAAATATCTCCCCTACACTAAAACCAAAGAAGGGCCCGAATAAGGGAGTGAACAAAACCCATATCAAATAAAATATAAGTCCTTTCTTCACAAAATTAGAATTGTTTCTTGTTTTAGTAAGCCACATAATTAAAAAACTGAGCGGAAAAACCATAAACAAGAAGATTGCGACCCCACCCCAAGTAACAATCGAAATTACCGAGAAAAATGCAGACAACAAGGCAAAAAAGCTTATTCGTTTAAGAGACTTTCCTCTTTCAAGATAGGTAATGCCCATAACATAAATCAGCATGGCTGAAAAAAATCCGACCATTCCAATTGCTTCATGATCTGAAAACCCTGCCATCGTCCGATAAAGATAGGCAGGAACAAATGCAAGAAATATGCTGCTCACGACGGCATTAGTTTTGGACCGTGTAAGCGCATAAACTAAAAAGAAAAATAAAACAACACTAACAAAATAAAAAATAACAGGAGAAAAAACATTAACTTCTGCAAGAGTATAGTCCCCGAAGACATTTCCGATTTTATACATGCCAACAATTACATAAGGCAAAATTTCTTTATTAAATCCGGAAGGAGAACTCGGATATCTCATGAGATCAAGCTCAGGAAGACCGCCCTCTTCGAGAATAGTCTCTGAAAGCCGTAAAAAATAAAACGGGTCAAGTGCCAAAGGGATCTTTTCTCCCGTCGTCTGGTCAGTTAGGAGATCCCAGTTAGAAAGACGAATCGTTGAACCAAGAATGATGACGCTAAATAAAACAATAATCGAGAACGCCCACTGGACCCGCTTATTTTTCATAATTTTTTTTATCTCTTCAGTTTTCATAAGAACTCATGCCCTCTCCCGTTTAAAAAACTTCTCCCAGTAAAAAGAATGCAATTAAAATAAACACTATTTGAAATGCGTGAATCAAATAAGTAACTTTTTTCTCCGTCGCCCCAAGGTAATTTCCTCGAGGTTTTGCACTAAATCCATTCAAGATATAAATTGCCAAATGTTCAAGACCATAAATTTTATCATAGGGCATGTGCAGTGTTCCATTTTTTTGTGGAAT
>CAZNKX010000007.1:0-9912 GCA_964573915.1 Candidatus Woesearchaeota archaeon
TCATCCTTTTGTATGAAAACTTTTTTTCTGAAACTGCGGTTTTGATGAGTCCTGCCTGCATAAAAATTGTTAAGAGAATTGAGACGGTTGCAAAGATTATGAGTCCTCCTCCATAGACAAGAGGCGGTGTGGTTCCTTGGGCTATTAGTCCCGGATTTTCAAGAATTAATTTGACTGACTCATTTGTGGTGACGAAATAAAATTCCCAGATTAGAGAGATCAGTGAAATGATTCCGACTGTCACAAAAATGAACGGGATAAATTGTTTGTAATTTTGTTTGTAGTCGTTGTAACTTGAAGAGAACAGAGAAGAGAATGTATATTTTTTTGATTTCACCATGTTGGTTGGTTGGTTTTATATTTTATAAAGTTTCCTGCGATTTTTGTTTTGAAAATGTTTAAATAGTTTTGATGTTGTGTTTACTCATGGAAGAGGGCTCTACTGCTATCGATGTTCGAAGAAGCATATCTCATGCTCATTTTTTCTTTGTGGTTGTCGTTTCCGTTTTAGCTTCATTTTTTACAATTAGTTTGATCGTTGATAATTTTTCTGATGAACTTAATTTGTCGCCGTTTGCGTTGGGAGGGGGAGGAGCTGTTCAAGTTGGAGGACAAGGGAGTATTGGAAGAGCTCCTACTACGGTTCCTCACGTTCCTCAAAATGTTGATGCCACTGATGGAACTGAGCAAATTTTAGTTAGTTGGAACGCAGCTCCACTCGCCGATACGTATAAGATTTATCGAAGTAATGATCCTATTGTTGATTTGACTGATGATTTGGTTGGGATAGTTTCTTCGACGAAATTGTGGTGGAAGGATCCTGAAGCATTTGTTAGCGATGTTTTTTACTATGGTGTTGTTGCAGAGAATGCTGCGGGGCAGAGCGGCATGAGTATTCCTAACCGTGGAAGCGTTTCTGCAACGAGAGGTCTTCGATGGAGTTATCCTGCTCCGGGAAATTCTTGGATTTCGGATATTGTAACTTTTGGAAATAATGGGGGAAATGTTTTTACCGAGTATGGAGTCTATGATAATAAGCGCGTTTTGTTTTCTGCAAATGATGTGAGTCCTCCAACCCCTCTTTGGACAGATACTATTTTTGAATTTAATTTCAATCGAAAGGTAGATAGTGCTTCCCATGCTGACGTGTATGTTGCGATGCATCAAGAATATCAAATGCAGGGTTCACAAGTTCGAGAGGCGATTCTTCGTACATTTACTTCTTCGTCATCAAGTGGGCCTGATTGGACGTATACATTTCCAATAGATATTTGGGGGCATTCATGGTCTGATGTTCGAGTAAGTGATGATGGGACAAAAATTGTTGCTGCTGTTTTAGACGGAAATCCTCGTGTCTGGATATTTAATCTGAGTTCATCAATTCCTCAAAATGATTTTTTAGTAAACTCGATTAATGGATGGCTTACATTCGATATCTCGGGAGATGGTTCTATAGCAGTTTTTTCAAAGAGTGCAGGAATTGTCAAAATAGCGGTTGTAGATCTTGCTACGGGCCAAGAAATTGATGAGATAACTATTTTTGGAAGTCCAAATTATGGCGGTGTGGCAGTTAGTGAGAATGGAGATTATATTCTTTATGGGACTAAAGAAAAAGTTTTAGTTTATTCGAGAGTTGGAAATAATTATGTTCTTGAAGGGACATATCCTCTTGCAACGAATGAATATGCTATAGGGGGGAGTATTTCTGCAAACGGAGATGTATTTGGTGTAGGGATTGGATTTCTTGGAGATTCGTCTTACGCCCGCATTAAAAAAGTTGATCGAGTAAGTTTGAGTACACTTGTTGATTGGAGTCCTCAGTCTAGTGGAAATTATCAAAATTTTGCTCGGTATATGGATTTTTCAGATGATGGCGATGTGATGGCTGTAGGTCTTTGGGGAGATGAAGCTGAACTTTCTCCTGAAATTGTTGCATTTACGGGTTCTGGAAATGTTCCTTCGTTTGAATTTCAGTTGACTGGTTCACCTCTTCAAATAGATATTTCTCCCGATGGAACTCAGTTAGCTGTTGGCTCGAAAGGAGTTCATGCAGGTGTTGCTGGCGGAGGCGGAGCGCATCTTCTTTTTGATTTAGTTTAATTCTCGCAACTCTGTTGAAAGTCTTTTTGTTCACTGCTTAATTGCGCTTTCGTAGCGTTATCTCGAATTGCGCCACGATGCTCTTTCGTCGCGGTGGCGCTGGACAGTGAACTGGGGACAGACATTCTCAATGGAGCTAATCTCCCACATACTTTTATAAAATCTTTTTCCTTATTTTTTAGATGGAAAAGGTGAGTGTTACTCCTTGGGATGTTTTGGGGAAGGTTGATTATGAGAAATTGATTACAGAGTTTGGTGTTGAAAAAATTGATTCAAAATTACTTTCTCGACTTGAAAAATATTCTGGTGGGAAGCTTCCCGTTTTTCTTCGTCGTAAAACGTTTTTTGCGCAGCGTGATTTGAAGTGGTTGTTGGATACATATGATAAGGGTGAGAAATTTGTTTTGTATACTGGTTGTGGTCCGTCTGGACCGCTTCATTTAGGACATCTCGGAACGTGGGTTTTTACGAAGTGGCTTCAAGATACGTTTGACTGTGAACTTTATTTTCAGTTTACTGATGATGAAAAATTTTTGTTTAAAGATAAGAGTTTTGAGGAAATTGCCGATTGGACCAAAGAGAATATGCTTGATGTAATTGCGATTGGGTTTAATCCGAAAAAGACGCATTTTTTAGTTGATACGGTTCATGCAAATGTTATATATCCTGAAGCGATCAAGATTGCGAAGAAGATTACTTTCTCGACGATTAAATCTGCTTTTGGTTTTGATAACTCTCGTAACATCGGTGAAATTTTTTATACGTCGATGCAGGCAGTTCCTGCGATTCTGCCCAGCGTTCTCGCTAAAAAAAATGTTCCGTGTTTGATCCCGCTTGGAATTGATCAGGATCCTCATTTTAGAGTTGCACGTGACGTGTACCCTAAACTTGGGTTTTACAAACCAGCGATTATTCACGGTATGCTTTTACCTCCACTTTCGGGAATGCAGGGCAAGATGAGTTCGAGCATTGAGAAGATGGCAATTTTGACGACAGATGATGCAAAAACGGTGAAGAAGAAAATTAATCGTTATGCGTTTTCTGGTGGGCAAGAAACTGTTGAGGAACACAGAAAGAAAGGTGGAAATGTGGACGTTGATATTAGTTTTCAGTATTTGAAGACGTTTTTTGAAGAGGACGATTCAAAGTTGATTGAGATTAAGGAACTGTATGAAAATGGCGAGATGCTCTCGGGCGAATTAAAAGCGTATTTAATTGATAAGATTAATTCATTTTTGAAAGAACATCAGGCACGACGGAAAAAAGCGAAGAGCAAGATTAAGGATTTTATGTTTAAGGGTTAGAGGATTTATTAGAACTTGGGGGAACTGTTTTTTATAATGCGATTCCTATTGCCTTGTCGCTATATTCTGAGAATCCCCAGTCGTTGAAAGATTTTATTCTAAAGTAATATGTCCCTGGCGCTAGGTTTTCTTGTGTGTATGACGTTTCGAGTGGATTGTTGGTGGTATGCACGATCCAGTATGGTCCTTGATTCCATGTTGCCATTTTTATTTCATAACCTTCTGGCTCGCCGTATATTCCGGGAATTGCGGCACTTGGATCCCATGTGAGATCTATTTCTCCATTGAGATTTTGGGAAGCGATGAAATTTTGTGGTGGGCTTGGCGTGTCGCCTTCAGGACCAATTCCCCTTCCATTAACCCAATCACTACACTCTCCTTGCCCTCCTGGGCCAATTGCCATAATTGCGTAGACTGTTGGCCAATCAAGATAATTTTCGATATCCTTGAATTCATCTACATCGTCTAATGTTGCAAGGATTGTATTTGTTTCGCATGGGGGCTCTGTTGGGGGGTTTCCATTAACTTGATAATATTTTTTGAAGACTGCGTAGTTTGTCGCTTCAGAAGATTTATCCCAGGTTATGTGTACGAAAGGGAGTGTAGTTGAAACTTGGAAATTGGTTGGAACTTCTGGTTTTTTGAAAGTTGATTTTTCGCTGGAGGTGTATCCATACGTGATAAACAATTCTCCTCCAATTAATGTGAATAATCCTAAATCTGCATTTGTTGGGCCTGAAAGTGAGGGTGCTGCTCCAGGATTAAAATTCTTCATTGACTTTGTCG
The DNA here is from genome assembly GCA_964573915.1 of Candidatus Woesearchaeota archaeon. Taxonomy (GTDB): domain Archaea; phylum Nanobdellota; class Nanobdellia; order Pacearchaeales; family GW2011-AR1; genus JAGVXH01. The sequence goes on from CAZNKX010000007.1 coordinate 4,191, forward strand.
CTTGTCCTCCAGAGGTTTTTGTAAAATAATTGAAATCTTCTTGTTCTGTTAGTTTTAATGAGGTTGAAGGAAATTGCCTTTCTTTTTTTGAGAGGAAGGGCTCTTCGTTTCCTGATGTGCCTGCCCAATCTGTTGTTCCATCATAAGGTCCTTGGATTAATAATTTTGAGGATGGTGGACCGAGAGTTGAAGAAAAGAAATAGGGTATGTCGTCACCCGGATTTTCAAAAAATAAAATGGAGGCGCGAGGATATTTCATCTCGAAGTCTTTGATATGAGTGTTTTGAGATTCATCTTCTCCTACTAAAGAATATTCACTTGTCACTCTTAAATCAATTTCAACGAATTCTAATTTTCCTTTTGATGAATCAAAGAGTGGAATTTCTGATTCGTCCCATGTGTCGTGGTCTCTGAGCGGAATTTCTATTTGATGAGTTTCGAAATTGAGAAATTCTTTTTGCTGTGCCTCCAGTCTGTTTTGCGTTGCTGTTGGTGGAGATTCAAGGATTTGTTGGCTTGGGAATAGGGATGTTAGGAGAGTAATTGTAAGTATGGCTGTGATAAGGATCGTCGCTATTTGTTTATAGAAGTTGGAATTCTTATTTGTTACCATCTTTTCTTTAGAAGAAAAAGAAGGAGAGTTATTTAAAGTTTTTGAGCTTGAGAAACTTATCTTACGCGAGGCTTATCTGTGCTAAGGGGGGGAAGAGGATTTCCATTAAATGTTAATTGTTTTGTATCTTTTCTTTTTCCACGGATGACATCTACAGGAGCCAAGTTTCTGGCTCCTATTTGATCCAGTGTTTCTAAGAACTCTTTGTTGATATATTGGTGAAGAATTAGTGGTTGATCTGAAGCGTTTCTTCCGTATAAAACTCCGACGTGAGTTGCTGAACGTGTGTTTCCTTTTTCATCTGGCAATCCGCATTTGTCAGTGTTATGCTTGCTACCTGGATTGTGAAAGGTGATGAGATCTCCTTTTGTTGCATTTTCTAAGTTTTGCTCTGCTGGGAACGATTCGTTATGGTATTTCAAATTCCACGCATTTTCTCGAGTAATTCTTGTTGCAAATAAATCTCTTGTTGCAAATGCTGCGTATCTTGAACAGTGCTTTGTAGGAATGTCGTAGATTGGAATTGTTGCTTCAGCTTCCTCTACTGTTAGAGAGCTGCGGATGGTTCTTTCGTATTGATTGTTAACTGGTGAGATAATTTGAAATTCTGTTCGAGGAACCGTTACTTGGATAGTTTGAGTTTGGTCTCCAATTTGGTCTCCGGTGGTTGCATATTTTTCTTGGACTTTACCCCATGTGTACGATCCTCCTGCGCCAAGAACAATCGCTGCGAGGCATTTTGTAGGGTATGATACCATTGTGTTAGAATTAGGTTATCTGTTTGGCGAGGTGTGATATCCTCTTAGAGGATCGGTGTGCGCATACGCTACCGTGGAGGATTTTTCGTATGCTTCCCTGGATAGTTCATACGCTTCTCTAGATCCTTCAACTTGGTTTACCACATATAACGAGCTGCCAATTATTGCAACTGCTATTCCTGTTTTGATAATCTCGGTTAGTTTAGTCATGCACTTCGTTGATCTATTTGCTTTATAAGGTTTTCTCTTTTGTTGTCATCATAGAGTGACGGATATCCCTTCTAATGCCACAATTCGTCGTCGTCTGGTTCGTTATGGGGTCTTGGACTCTCTCTTATTTTTTGTAGGCCTTGCTCGGCTTTCTTTGCAATTTCTGGAGGCACTTGTGTACTTCTTTGCATTTCTGTATTTTCTGTTATTTGTGGAAAACTACTATCTTGGTTTATTCCTGATTGTGCTTCCCCTGTCAAAATTGGTTCACTACTTACAATTGTTTGATTCATTTTTGGCTTGGGGATTGTTTCCTGTACCGGTGTTTGATATACTTCTTGCTTTGTTGCTGGATCTTGTGGCGGGACTTTGTGTTGAATTTGTTCAATTCTATTGTGCTCTGGAACTACTTGCTCTGGAAGTTCTGGAATTCCAGATCTTTTTTGTTCTAGTTTTATTGGAGGCTGTTTTTCTTCTTCGTGTTCGATTGGCTCGAGAAGCTTTTCTGGTGCTACTGTCTCCGGAGCCTTAAAACCTACATTTTCCATTTCAGGTCCTTCGTGAAACACTTTTATTCCACTTTCATTGATCTCCATTCCGACCGCTTCTCGTAGGTGTGCGGTTCTTCTCATTTTTAAGATTCTTAGAGCTCTATCTCCAATGCCCGTAATTCCAGATTCATAAAATAATGTTACTGAGTCGGATAAAAATCTTAGAATATCTGTTTTTGTCCATTCTCCTTGGGCGATTCTTTCAATTCCCTCTCCTTCCATACTCTCATCTGCAAATAGCGTTGTTACTTTAAACCGTTTCATAAGGGAAGAAATTTCAAAAATCTTTTCTCTCATTTTTCCTGGGTCTTTCATATTAAGTGCTAAGACTGAAATTGGATCGAAACAAACTCTTTTGATATTGAATCTTGAAACAATTTTTACTATTTCTGATTTTAAATCTTCGATCGAAGTTTGCGGTGAGAATCTCATGAATTTTATTCTTTCTTCCCCAGAAATTTTTGTGAAGTCCCAGCCGAATGCCATCGCATCATTTATTGTGTCGACGATATCAGGTTCAAAAGAAATATAGAGTCCATTTTCATTATACATTGTTGCACCGTTCCAAAGAAACTGTAAAAGAAATGTTGATTTTCCACTGCCTGGACCTCCGACGATTAAGTTATCAGAGTTTCTTACGAACCCCCCATGAGAAATTTTATCAAAGCCCCTTACGCCTGTTGGACATCTATCCATCACCCCTGCCATTACTATACTACAAGTCTAAATCTTTATAAATTCTTTTATTTTTGGTAGACTATGAAAACATTGAACTTGCATTGTGATTATATCAAGTTTACTGCGCTCAAAAAAGCGCTTAAGAATATCGAGGAAATTGCGCCAGATCAGAAGAAAGAGGGCAGTTCAAAAGACTGTTTGGTTGTGATGATTGCAGTTGAGAAAGGTGATTCGCTTGAGACTGTTAGTGAGTTAGTTGCTTCAGTTGTGGATATTGCTTCTCGAGTTAAGACAAGGAATGTTGTTTTATATCCGTATGCTCATTTGTCCTCGAATCTTGGATCTCCTCGTTTGGCGGTTGATATTTTGAACGGAGCCGTGAAGCAATTGAAAGGATTTAAAGTTATTAGCGCGCCATTTGGCTATTACAAAAGTTTTGAACTAAAGGTTAAGGGTCATCCTTTAGCAGAATTATCCCGAGAATTTCAAGGGACTGTTTTGAAGGGGGATGAGGAGGAAATGTCTGAAAAAGATAGGAAACAATTACTTCGGGAAGTTTCTCGAGCTAAACTTGACACTTCGAAATTAAAAGAAAATGATCACCGAATTATTGGTTCGAAACTTGATTTGTGGAGTTTTAATACTGTTGCTCCTGGAATGGTTTTTTGGCATCCCAAAGGACTTCATCTCAAAAATAAACTTATTGAATACTGGAGAGGGCTTCATCGACGAGAAAATTATTTGGAAATTGCGACTCCTCAGGTGATGGATCGAAAACTTTGGGAGATTTCTGGACACTGGACGAAATACGGAGAGAATAATTTTAAGACAAAATATGAGAAGCGTGATTTTTTAGTGAAACCAATGAATTGTCCTGGTGGAATGTTAGTTTACAAAACGTCTCCAAAATCGTATAAGGATTTCCCATTACGTGTTGGCGAAATGGGGACCGTTCATCGAGTTGAACTCTCAGGAGTTTTAGCTGGACTTTTTAGAGTTATTCAGTTTACCCAAGACGATGCACATATTTTTTGTACAGAAAAACAATTAGAAGAAGAAGTTGGGAAAGTTATTGATTTGACCATTGAAATTTTTGATATGTTTGGATTGAAATTTGATCATGTGGAACTTTCAACTCGTCCCAAAAATAGAATTGGCGAAGATTCATTTTGGGATTTTGCGGAGGAAGCCCTTGAGAGTATTTTGAAGAAACGAAAGATGAAATTTGTTTTGAACAAGGGAGACGGAGCATTTTATGGGCCGAAGATTGATTTTCATGTTAGGGATTCTTTGAAACGAACGTGGCAATGCTCGACGATTCAACTTGATATGGCTCTTCCTGAGCGATTTGATTTAGTGTATCAAGCGGATGATGGAATAGAAAAGCGACCGATTATGCTCCATCGTGCAATTTACGGCTCTCTTGAACGGTTTTTGGGAATTGTAACTGAGCATTTAGATGGGAAATTTCCGTTATGGCTTTCTCCAAATCAAATTAAGATCATGACATTGAATGATGGTGTGAAAGATTATGCTCATGAGATTTATCAAAAATTGTTTGATGAAGGTTTTGAAGTTGAAATTAATGATCGGAATGAATCGATGAGAAAGAAGGCTCGAGATGCCCAGGTCAATCGATTTAATTATTTAGTAACGATTGGTGAGACTGAGAAGAAGGAAGGTAGTGTTGCAGTTCGAGGAAGGGATTCAAAAGATATTGAGAATTTTGGGGTTGAAGATTTTATTTTGAAATTAAAGCAAGAGATAGTGGGAAAAGTTCGATGAAGGTTTCTCAATTAATTGAAGAATTAGAAGAGACAACTGTGTTTTGTGATTTTAAGAAAGCGAATATATCTAGTTATTTTGGAGTGGGATTTTTTATTTTCGATTTAGTTGAGAAAACTGAGACGATTCAACTTGATTATTATTTGCCTGAAGAGGAAAAGATTGTTTCGTTTGAATTTTTGGAAGTTGATGGCAGTTTTTCATGGAAGATGAAGAAACATGAGGAGCCTATTAGTGAAATGAAGGAGCAAAAAGTTTTGATGAAAGTTGATATTGATGATTTAGAAGAGGCTGTTCACGAGGCGTTTCGGGGGAAGAATATTTTGATGAAGCCGACAAAACTTATTGCGATCTTAAAAGAAGATACGTGGGATGTCACTGCAATGGATTCGATGCTTGGAATTGCCCGTGTGAAAATTGACTGCCTGAGCGCGGAAGTTTTGGAATGTCGAAAAGAGAGTTTGATGGATTTTGCGAGAGTGAAGGGCGGTGAACTCGGTGAGAAGTATGATGCGGTTAAAGGTAGCGTTTAACTTAATTTTTTAGTGGTAACAAGTAGAAACATTTATAAATTCGTTTGTAGTTGCTAGCTTATGGGAATTAGAAAATATGTTATTGGAGGAGTTGCTCTTCTTGGAGCTCTAGCAGGGATAAGAAGTTGTGTATTGGATCTCGGCGAGGAAGTTTATAGGGGAAGACTTCTTGATCATCAGGAAGTTGTTTATGAAGAAGGTAGATTCATTTTTGGTCGTGGGTCTGAGATGGTTAAAAATGTTATGACGGTGGTTGATGAGAATAAAACTTACACTCTAGTCGATTATTTTGGAGAAACAGGTATTGATTGGAGAAATGATATAGAGCCAAATTTTGGTGAAGATGAGTTGGAAAAAATTATTGTTTCTAAGGACGGTGAAGAAGAAACGTTTTATAGTGAAGGTTCTATGGCTAATTGGAATCCTACAACAGTTGATGGAAGGTGGAAAAAGGAGCTCTTTGAGGAAGGAAATTTGAAGTATAATGATTTACGATCCCGAATACGAAACTTACATCGGTCGAGAGTTGAATCTAAACTAAGTCCTTTTGATCAACAATGATTTTTTGTTAACCAGAACGTGATGTTTTTTCCT
>CAZNKX010000007.1:10012-15565 GCA_964573915.1 Candidatus Woesearchaeota archaeon
AAGTCCTTTTGATCAACAATGATTTTTTGTTAACCAGAACGTGATGTTTTTTCCTTGGATTTTCTTTTCAATTTTGAACCCAATTTTTTTTACTAAGTCTTCTAACTCTTTGGAATCATAGATGTACGTGTATCTTTTGATTTTTTTGTCGTTAATTGTCCATGGGACTTCAGTTTCCTTATCTTTATTTTTTAATCTTGGAGAATTCTTTGACCAGGCTGAGAGGAGCACTTTTCCTCTTGGTTTTACTGTGCGATAAATTTCATGAAGCGCTTTTTCTCGTGCTTTTTTTGAATTGATGCAGTGAATGACTGCGTAGCAAATGATTATATCGAAGAAGTTATCTTTGAAGGGGAGATTGTCTGTAGATGTTTGTTTGAATTCAGCGTCGATTTTGAGCGATTTTGCTTTTTTTTCTGCTCGCTTGATCATTTCTTTTGAAAAATCTGTTGCATATAATTTGGTATTGGGGAGTTTAATAAAGTTTCTACCTGTTCCGCAGCCGAAGTCGAGAAGCGTTTGTTTTGTTGTTGTTTTAGGAAGAGAGTTTATGAAGTCGAGTACTTCTTCTGGTATTTTTGTTCGGCGAAGATTCCAACTTGGCGCAATTTTGTCCCAGATTGATTGTTGGTTTTGGTTCATGAAGATTTAAGAGAAGGATTAGTTAAATAATTTTTGGAATTACCTATATGCTTGGATTCGTACTATTGCGGTAGCCCCTGTAGTGTATACTTGTAAGTCTAGTTGCCCATTTTGATCGAGGGGAACCCAAGCCATATTATTGACTTCTGCGTCGTGAGTATTGCTCTGATGGCCAATTAAAAAAAGGCGGGTACCACTTGGACCTGCGGGAAGAATTAAATCAATTTCCATTAAGTTTCCTCCACCAATGTTTGGCCGAAACCATCCATCAAGTAATATCTCTTTTGCATCACTTGGAAGGACGAAATTGCCTGTGCCGATAACCGTTGATCCAGCGCTAATTGAATGGAGGCCTGTAATTGAAGTACTTACTACTGCAACGGGAGATTCAACCCATGTTGCTTCTCTTGCAACTCCCTCGAGTTCTCCCGCATCATGGCCAAATGTTGTTGGATCGTTAGTTCCATATGCTTGCGCTATAAACATGCCAACTGCTACGAATATTACTGCTGAAATTAAGTAGGTATTCGGGCGAGCAATATTTATCTTGATCTCCATCTTTTTTGTTCGTTTTTGAAGAATTTAATCCTTATAAATATTTGTAAATTTATGGAGAACTTATTTTTCTTTGTCGACGACAAGATTAGTTTATTTGAAGAAATTTATTTTAATCAGGATTTGAATTCTTTATTTTTCCAACAAATTTATAAAGATTAAATTCTAAAAAGTATTATGAAATTGAAGGTGAGTGTTACTAAGCGTAATTTTTTTATGGCTCTTGTGGCCTTGTTCATTCTCGGAGGAAGTTTTGTTGTATTTGCTTTTGGAGGGAATAATCCTGTAGAGTTTGGCCATAGTGGAGAAGAAGTTGAAGTTCTTGTTGGCGGTGGGTCTGCAGTTGATCTGAATACGATTGTTGCTTCGTCGTCACAGGGAGTACTCGATTGCCAGTTAGTTAGTCAAGATTTTGGCTCAGGTCCCTTTGGATCTGAGAGTTTTAATTTGAACAGTTTAGATTGTTCAAGTCTTGGTTCAGAATATAATGTGATGGGTGGAGGCTGTTATGATTATCTTACTACAGAAAATGCTCCTTATGATGGGCTATACGCCTTTATTGTTGATCATTGGGGCTGGGCGTGCCGTGGTTCCGAAGATGTTAATGATGATTTTCATATTCAATTAAATGTGGTTTGTTGCAAATAATGGAGTTTGAATTTGAGTTTTCACGGGTGAATCTCGTTCTTTTGTTTGGTTCGGTGGTATTGTTGTTTGGCGCGTTTTTTGTATATGCCTACAACAGCGGTGGTCCCGCTTCGACAAAAGGACATAGCGGGGAGGAAATTGAAGTTGACTTTGATGGTGAGATAATGACTTTGAATGAAGCTTTTGCACTTGTTGGAACGAAGAACCTGGACTGCATGCGAGAAATTTATGACTGGCCTGGAAGTCCAGCGTGGGAAGCAGGTTCTGTTAGTTGTAGTCAACCTGGCTACGAGGTGGTTGGAGGATCATGCATTATTCCTGATTTAAATCCTCTTCCGAAAACTTCCGCAGTAGATGATCCTTCTGGGGATAATTGGGCCTGTGGCTCCACTCAGCAACAACCAGGAAATATTGAAATTGCAATTATGTGTTGTAAATAAAATGGCTAAGAAACTTGTTATCCGTAAGAAAATGACTTCGATTTTAGTTGCAACTTTATTTTTTGTTTCTGGCTTCTTATTTGTATATGCCTACAACAGCGGTGGCCCGCCAAATGTTATAGGCCATAGTGAAGGAGAGGTGCATGTGACTCTTTCTAATGGAACTGTGGTTTTAGTGACTCATGCTCTCAATGATCTTGAGCCGGGCGCGCTTGAATGTCAAACAACTTCTAAGTGGTATAGTAATTATGAGCCTTTTTGGATTGTTGAGAATCCGGGAACTCATGATTGTTCAGGTCTTGGTTCTGAGTATAGGGTGACTGGAGGAAGTTGTTACGATTTTAAGTCTCTTGCAAGTGCGTTTAAGGGACACCAAGATGGGCCTAAGTTAAATGCGACTTCTGGAGAGATTTACTGGGAGTGTAAGGGTAAGGAAACTGGCGCGAGCAATGATTATAAATTTGGAGTTAAAATTAAGTGTTGTAGATAATGGGAATTAAAAAAAGTAGTTTTGTAATTGTCGGGGTTTTCTTGATAGCTTTGTCGATGATGCATTTTGGAAGTTCTGCGGTGTGCGCTACACAAGATGATATTATTATGAAATTATATCCTCAAACTCCTCTCACAAATACTCATGGTGCTCTTTGGAATGACCCTGTAGGTAATGGGTATGCTGAAGAAATTTGTTATTCTGATTTTTTTGGGTTCCCCCTTCCTGCGAACCCTCATATAAGTACTGGATTTAATACTGTTTTATATTTATCCGATACAACGAATGCGCATGCAAATGACCCTGATAATCAAGGAACGTATCCTCACCCAGTATTTTATGGAGATTTGAGCTGTACTTTACGGGCAGGTGTGTGTACGGGGCCAGGAGAAATACCAATTTTGAGAATGTCTGATACGATGAATGCACATCTTGAGGTTGTAAGTGAGACTAATTATCCTCAGACCGTTTGTTGTTCTGCTGGCGGCGGGGTTTGTGGAGATGGGACTCAAGATCCGGGGGAACAATGTGATGACAATAATTTAATTAATGGAGATGGTTGTTCTGATACTTGTCAGATAACTGTTGAGTGTAGTGATGGAGTTAACAATGATCCTCTCTATGATGCTCTTATTGATTTTGCTGGCGGTGATACGGGTTGTGTTAATGATTTTGATAATAATGAAACTGCTTATTGTGGAGATGGCCAAATTCAAAACCCTAATGATGATGGAAGTGGTGCCAATGGTGGCGCTGAACAGTGTGATGGCGGTCCAACTTGTAACCCTGATTGTACTACTGTTTCTGTTGGGGCAGTGAATTGGGAAAATTTGGTTGGTGATGTTATTACTTCTGCCGATCAAGGCGATACTGTTCGGGCAGTATATGTTGGCGCTGGTGGGACAGGAGATACGTTTGAAATTTGGGAGGAGGATGATGGGCCCTTGACTGGGGACGGTGCGGATATCATTGATAATTCTGTTGGGCTCTTTCCAGGAAGTGATTCTTCGGATGGGCTGGACTTGATTGCTGATTGGAATATTCCCATGCCTGGAGAGATTATTGGAGATACGTCTGACGAGGATAGTTTTGAGGCGTATTTTCAGGTGAATGCGCTTGAATCTGGGCGATTGATTATATCTGGAGAAGACGATGACCCTATTGATGGCGGGCCGATTAGTCCTGCGTGCGGAACTCGGTTTAACACCCTAAGTGTCGTTCAGGATATTAATTTTACCGTATTTGACCCGGATAGTTTAATTGATGTGACGGTAACTATTACAGAAGGTGATGGGACGGTTAGTTATACTAATACATGGTTTGATACGGCCGATGTAAATTTTGGTGTTTCTCAGCATGCATTCAATGTTGCTGGAACGACAGAAATTCGGGTATATGCAGAAAATGATGAAGGAGATAAATTTGGAACGATTTCAAATGTTATTGTTACTCATCCTACTAATATTGGTGTTTCTTATTTTGCGGCTTGTATTGATGAACCAAGGAATTTTGAACACATAGGAACTGATTATACGTTCTTTAATGCATCAAGTTCGCGAGGATTTACACGGAATGCTGCTAATGGTTGTGTTCCTAATCCTCCTAATTTTTGTGCGCAAAATGATGTCTATGTTCCAAACCCTTCTGGTCCTAACCAGTTACCACTTTACTTTGATTGGACATTTAGCGATGGAAGAACGCATAGTGGGTATGGTGGCGGACCTGTCCAGGAAATTAGTTGGAAATTTTATAAGTACTTTGGCCAGTATGGAGATAATTGGGCAGATTTAACTGTTTCTGCTTAGGTATTTTTGGGAGGCATGGTTTTCGTTAGGGTTATAAAGTAATTTCTTAGAGGAATATTATGGAACAGGAATCAAAACAATTATTTCGAAAACCGACGAAGACTATCTCTGGTGTTGCCCCCGTATCTGTTATGATGCCGCCACGACGTTGTGAACATGGTGCTTGTTTATACTGCCCAACGTTAAATGCGCCTCAATCGTATACTCCTGAGAGTCCTGCAGTTCTTCGTGCACGAAAAGCTGAGTATGATCCTTATAGGCAGGTGAAAATGCGAATTGAGACTCTAGAAGGGATGGGGCATCCAACTGACAAGATTGAATTAATTTTAATGGGTGGAACATTTTTGTCGTATCCTGAGGATTTTCAATTTGAGTTTGTGAAGCGATGTTATGATGCACTTAATGGCGTTGATTCGAAGACATTAGCAGAAGCAAAAAGGTTTAATGAGACTGCGAAATATCGGTGTACGGCGCTTTGTATTGAGACGCGGCCAGATGTTTGTAGTGCACATCATATACAAAATTTACTTGCTTGGGGTACGACCCGAGTTGAACTTGGGGTTCAAATTCTTGATGATGAAATTTATAAAAAAATTAATCGATGTCATGATGTTGCGGCAGTTGCGGCTGCTACCAAGCGCTTGAAAGTTGCTGGATTTAAAATTGGATACCATTTAATGCCTGGGCTTCCTGGAAGCACTCCGCGTCACGACATTTCAAAAATTAAGAAAGTTTTTTCTTCGACTGACTTTAAACCTGATCAAATTAAAATTTATCCCTGCCAGGTTTTGAAGGGCTCGGGTCTTATTGCAAAGTATTATAATAAAGAATTTGTCCCGTATTCTAAAGATGTTGCAAAAGAAATTATCTTGAAGACAATTAAACTTACGCCCAATTATGTTCGGATTATGAGAATTATGCGAGAGATTCCTCCCCAGTATCTTGTTGCCGGAATTACTAATTTAGATCTTCG
>CAZNKX010000007.1:15665-17171 GCA_964573915.1 Candidatus Woesearchaeota archaeon
TCCTCCGCCAGAATTATCATTATTGGCTGGCTCGGTACATTGACTAACGTCCCATTCACAGTCAATATTGCAACCAAGGTCTCCTGTCCATCCGCTATTTCCTCCTTGAACTTGGACTGCTATATCACATGTCACAAAACCAAAATCCGTCCCATCACATTGTTCCCCTCCTTCGAGAACTCCGTTTCCACAACTTGAAAACTCTGGAATCTCATAAATTGTTAGATGAACATCTTGATGTGTTCCTGGTATGTGCGTAAATGTTTCAAAAACTTCTACATTCCCTACATAAAATCGAATTGTTCCATCGTTGAGTTCTGGCACTCCAATTAATGCATCAAAGAGATTTCCTGGACGTATTTGCCCTCCATATTCTCCAAAAATTGGAATCTCTGCAGTGTTTAATTTTGCAGTTAATGGATAACTTGATAAGTCCAAATTTGGATCTCCATCATACGTTATATCTCCTACAAATACTTGGGGGATGAACGCTTGCGTGAATCCAAGACTTAGAACGCTTAGAAGAAATAAAGAAACTGGGAGCATTATTCTTGTTTTCATATTTTGATTTTGTAATATGTACTTAAAAAGATTTGTAGTTTTTTACATCTATTATTTTATCTTATATGATTGAATAGATTGTTTTTTATCGTCTATAAAATTGTTATAGATCTCTTAATTTATGAAAAATTAGAAAAAATAAAAAAAAGAAAAGGGAAATAATTCCCAAAATTATGGTAGGTCTGTTGATAATCCGTTGTTTTCTGGATACCACTCATCAAGAGGGGTGTATGTTTCAACGTCATTTAATGGATCGTTGTTTTCAACATATAACCATGCCCCTTCGTTGTTTGTAAAGAATTCGTCGATGTCTAAATCTCCGTCTCCATTTAGTGTTCGAAGGTTAAGGTCTGTTCCAGGAGCATCAAGGCTATCAAAGGCTATCGGGTTTCGTAAATATCCATGAGTTCTTAGATATTGGTTTCCAGCGATTTCCTTTTTCCAAGGAAGCCCTACAATACCATATCTTCCAACCATTGCCCAGCTGTTTCGCGGAACTTTTGTTGAAGGATATGGGTTAATTCCATCATTAGTTACTCCATTTCCTCGAATCGTTGCATCTTCAATTGTTTTAATCCAGTACGCATGCCCTGGCATGATTGTATCCAAATCACCAACTCCTGATCTTCTTGAGCTAAGCCATTCACTATCTGTCCCGTCATATTGATAAGAGAATATTGAATACTCGGTTCCCCCTGGTAATGAATCGAAAATTTGATCTAAAATCAAAGTATCAATAGAATTATCCTCTTCGGGAACTAAGGGAATAGAAATTAAATTCCAACCCTCGGTTAAATCGATTATCCAACTCCAAACAGTTATGTCGAAAGCGAAGTATTCGTAACTTGCTCCATTGATTCCTTCTTCATCATTTGAAGCTCGGATAACTACCATGTGATCTCCTCGTTCATCGTTTGTTGGGTGAGCACTAATGTCTCTGTCCCA
>CAZNKX010000008.1:0-3308 GCA_964573915.1 Candidatus Woesearchaeota archaeon
TAATTTTTAGAAACAGTTTTATAGTTGTTTTATTTTTACGTTATATGAATATATCTGGGATTATTAGCGGGATTGTGATTGGATTTTTTGGAGTATATCTTTTGATAGTTGGATTTATAACTTCTGGAGGTCTTGATGAGGCAATTATTGCTCTCTTTTTTGGGATTGCTTTTCTTGGAATTGGGATATATATGTTATTTCATTTACGGAATGAAGATGAAATTGAAAAAGTAACATATAAAAAGTCTGTGAGCTCTAAGAAATAATGGCAGAAGTAATTATATCGACGGTGACAGAGATTCCTGGCAAAAAAATAGTTGAGAATTTGGGTGTTGTTAAGGGAAACACGGTTCGAGCGAGAAATATTGGAAGAGATATTGGTGCCGGGCTTAAAAGTATTGTTGGCGGTGAAGTAAAAACGTATACCGAAATGATTAAACAGTCTCGAGAAGAAGCTTTGAACCGAATGATTAATGAAGCGAATGCGAGAGGTGCCGATGCAATTATTGGTGTTCGATTTATGACGTCGATGATAATGCAGGGAGCGAGTGAAATGCTTGCTTATGGTACTGCGGTCAAGCTAAAGTAGAATCCATTATATATTATAATAGATCGGAGTCTAAATTGTTGATGTCTTCAAGAGCTTCATCAAGATGATCTTCCAGCAGGTCGTTTGTATCTTCTGAAAAAATTTCTTCCTCCTTGTCTGAGTCAATAGGGTCATCGCTAACTAAAGGATTAAGAGAAGGATTAAAGATTAGGATCGCAATGATTAGAAGTACAATCCCAATTATTATGATTTTTTTGTCAGGGTTTGATCTTTCATTTACTTTTTTAGAACTATTACTTGTCTTAGCCATTGATTCCTCCCACCAATTCTTTCCATGTAGTTTTTACTTCGCTAATTATGTCTCTCATTTCTTGCTTCGTGGTTGCCTCACTAAATTCTAGCTTTTTTAATTCTACTAATTCTGTGAATTTGAAAACTTCATCTTCTCCTAAGTGTCCTCTTTTTTGCAATGTTTCTGCTTGTTTTACAAGATTATCGAGTCTTAGAAGAACCATATTTTTGAGTCCTTCATTTAGGGCTTGGCCACATTGTTTGTCTTCCTTACATTTGATTCTTTCTTCTGCGATCTTTTCTCTATTTCCAATTCCAATCCTTTCTTTAAAACAGCTGATTCTTTTATCGTGCTCTTTTAGGGTTTTACATTCACTTGTAAGCTTTTGTACAGATAGGCATTTTTCTAGGTTATTAGAATTCTTACAATGCTCTGGAAAAAAATTAGATGATCTTTCATCTTCACTTTTTAGTTTTGCCTTACATTTGATTCTTTCTTTGAGTGTTAAATCTGAACCGCACTTAAATGATTTAATATCGAAGTTTGTAGGAATTTTTTGGATTCCCTCGACTTTTTGCACATTTTGTATGAAAGATTTGTCGAGTTTTATTACATCATTTTCCGCGCTTACTGGGGGATAGCTTGTTATGAACAGAAACGCCACGACGAGGAGAATTGCTGCCACTTCTTTTTTCATACAATTTTATGGTTGGGAAGAATATAAATGTTTTGGTGCCGAGGTTATTTATGATTGTTTGAGCATCTTTCTTGTTACATCTTGGAAGTGTGCGAATTTAACTGCGTGGATTGCTGCATCACCGAATTCACGTGAGCCTTTTCTTGCGGCTTGGTACAGGAATTTTAAGTATTCTTTTCTTCCTGGCCTTCTTAGCTGATGCCACATTGAACGTACCAATGCTCCGAGTTCTCTTGTTCCTGCTGAAGCAATTGTTTTAGAAGGTCCTAGTCTTTCCTGTAGTGTGCGGCAACGGTCAAAGTAATTTTTTGGATCAAATAATTTTTCGACTAATCTTCTATAGTTTGAAACTACAAGCTCTTCTCCAAGATCGCTTGGGCGTGGAAGAAAATTTCTTCCCTGCTGATGGGTATTGTTTCCCGTGGTTTCTTCAATTATTCTACCTTCTCGATCAAGCCTTCTGTAAAGCGGCGTTCCTTTAACTGCAGTTAATAATCCTGCCATTGCAACCGGGATTCCAGCCTTCTGAATAAATGTAAACATGTCTTCATAAATTCTCTCTTGCTCACCATCATTTCCTACAATGAAGCCTGCTGAGACTTCGATTCCAGCTTCTTGAATTTTTCTGACTGCTTCTAATTGACCTATTCTTTGATTAATTTCTTTTCCCATTCCAGTAAGTACTTGGGGATCGGTAGACTCGATTCCTAAAAATACAAAATTAAATCCTGCTTCTTGCATTCCATATAAAATTTCATCGTTTTGCTCCCACGCAAGATTCATGCTTGCCTCAGTAAAAAGTGAAAATGGATGGCCATGTTCTTTTTGCCAATCAGTGATTGCGGGTAAGAGTTTTTTCACGCTTGCTCGATTCCCAATAAAGTTATCATCTACAATGAATACAGGTCCTTTGAACCCTCGATGATGTAGTGCGTCAAACTCTCTGACCATTTGATCAGGACTTTTTGTTCTTGACTTGACCCCGTATAGAGGAGGAATATCGCAAAACTCGCACTGAATGGGACATCCTCTTGAGAATTGGATTGCCGCTGAGACATAGTCGTTAACATCGAGCAAATCCCATCGAGGCAGAGGTGTGCCTGTTATATTATATCTTCCCTCTCGATTTAAAAGACTTTTTTCAAGGCCCTTAATCTCGCTTTCTCTCCAAACTTTTCTTGGATTACCCTCTCGCAATTCTTCTAAAAATGGTGGAAGCACAACTTCCGCGTCTCCTGCAAGACAATAATCTGCCTCTGTTTCATCAAAATAAGTTGAGACATAAGGACCTCCGGCAATTACTCTTTTCCCATGTTCGTGAGCCTTTTTGACTACGGCTTCATGGGACACTCTTTGCACGATCATTGAAGATGTCATAATGTAATCTGCTTCTTCGACTTTTTCATCAGTTAAACCATTTGGGTATGCGTTGAGGTCGATTATTGGAAGTGGTTCATAACCTTCGGGTAAAAGAGCACAGACAGTTGCAAGACCTGTAGGAGGCATTGTTGATTTTTTGCCGATAAATCTTGTTGGAAGCCGATATCCCCAAAATGAATCGGGGAATTGTGAATATACTGGAAGAATTTTTTTAGTTTCCATAGTAATTATTTATCTTTGGAAGTTTTTTATTGATTGTGGTGGTTGATTAGGAACGATTATAAGTCTTTGTTAATTTGTTTTCGCATGAAACGGTTGTCTCAAAAAGAAGTTAACGATTTTCAAAAAGTCGTGCGTGATTTTTATCTTGGGAATTATCGATCGATGCC
>CAZNKX010000008.1:3408-7033 GCA_964573915.1 Candidatus Woesearchaeota archaeon
TTAGTCTTCCTGGAATTGGAAGTTCCACTGCTCGTGCGATTTTGACATATGTGTTCAATCAACGAGCACCTTTCATCGAGACGAATGTGCGAAGCGTTTATATTAGGCATTTTTTTAACAGTGCTGAAAAAGTTAGCGATGAAGAAATAATGAATTTGCTTGAACAAACGATTGAGAGTGAGAATCCTCGAGAGTTTTTTTGGGCGTTGATGGATTATGGAACTCATCTGAAAAAGTTGTATGGAAATCTTTCTCGGAGGAGTAAACATTATTCGAAGCAATCAAAATTTGAAGGTTCTCTTCGGCAGGTTCGAGCACGAATTGTTAAAATTCTTGCTCATTTAGATGAGGAGGTTATTTTGAGTCGAGAAGATTTATACGGCTTAGTTAATGTTCATGATGGAAGATTTGAGAATGCATTACTGAGTTTAATTAATGAGGGAATGATTGTTGAGCGTGACGGGAAAGTTATATTGATGGAATAAATTCTCAAAACATTTATATATCTAATTTAGTTGTAGAAGTCATGGGTACAAAAAAGACCGTGTTTGCTCAGGAAATCAAACAAAAGGGGCATTTTAATTATCGAGAATTGTATGAGACTGCGTTTAGTTTTCTTAAAGATAAAGGTTATCGGGTTGAGGAGCATAAATATGAGGAGAAAATTTCTGCAGATGGAAAAGAGATTAATTTGAAATGGGAATCTCCGAAAAAAGTTAGCGATTATTTTAAGAATCTTATTAAGACTTCTTGGTCAATTAGAGGATTAGTGGATACTGAGGTTGAGATTGATGGGAAACGGACGCAGACGAATAAGGGCGAGGTCAAGATTAAAGTTGAGTCGACACTTGAGCGAGACTATGATGGTGAGTGGGAGAAAAAACCGCTTTGGAAATTTTTGAGAGGGATTTATGATAGATATATTATTCGAACAACGATGGATGAATATGAAAATCGTCTGGCGGGGGATTCGGCAGAATTTATTGGAGAACTGAAAGGGTTTTTGCAGTTGGGGAAGTAAGTTAGTTTTGGAAAGATTCCTTTCAAATCACAATAATTTTTATAAAGCAAATCGTCTCTTTTTTCTTATGAAACATAGGTTCTTCGTGGCGCTGTCGTTCTTGTTTGTTCTTGGCTTTGCGAGTTTTACTTATGGGCTTGAACTTGAGGCAGAATATAGCACGAAAACTCTTGTCAAAGAATACGGGAGTCCAATAGTACTCGACTTAAAAATTATTAATGCGACTCCGGGCGTATATAATTTGTATACTCTTGCGGATATTTCCCTTACGCCCGCGGAGATGTTTACGATTACTGAAAACGGGACTTTTGAAAAGGAATTTACTATTCTTCCCACGAAGAGTTTGGATATTATGGGCTTGTATGCATTTACTTATACTCTTAATCAGCGCTTTACGGGAGAAAAATTTGAGAAGCAGGTAACGCTTAATCGTGTGAGCATAACCGACATTTTGGATATTTATTCTGATTCAATTAGTCCAGAAGATGAGTCGATTATTATTTATGTTGAGAACACTGAAGATGTTACACTTACTGGTTTGACGGCGGAGTTTTCTTCACTTGTGTTTGAGAATTTTGGTGAGACGTTTGATCTTGGACCTCATGAAAAGCGAGCGATTTCAATTCCTGCTGAGAAGGATGCTCTTAAGAAAACAAAGGCTGGCGTCTATGTTATCACTTCTGTTTTTTCAACTCCTAAAGAGGAAGTTGAAATTCAGGGAAATCTTTATTTAGGCGAGAAAAAAAGTTTGAGTACCTTTGATGAAACTTCCGGGATTTTGATTCTGACGACGACGATTACGAAAAAAAATGTGGGAAATGTTGTCGAGGAGACGAGCATTACAATGAGAAAGAATTTTTTATCGCGTTTATTTACGACATTTAATGTTGAGCCAAATCAAATTGACCGAGACGGCTTTGCAATTGAATATGTCTGGATACAAGAAAAGATTAATCCTTCAGAGAGTTTTACTGTTCAGGCAAAAACAAATTATGTATTGCCATTTTTTATTCTTGTATTTCTTGTATTATTCTTTGTTGGACTGAAGCGATTCAATGAAACTAAAATTGAAGTAGAAAAGTCTGTTGTTCCGGTAAAGACAAAGCGTGGGGAATTTGCGCTTCGAGTTACTTTAAGTCTTACTGCGCGAAAAATGGTTGAGAATGTAACCCTGATTGATAAGGTTCCTGCAATTGTAAAAATTTATAATAAGTTTGGGACGGTAAAGCCTGATAAAATTGATGCGTCGAGTCGGCGGCTTCACTGGCATATCGGTGATTTAGACGCTGGAGAGTCTCGCTCGTATAGTTATGTTGTGTACTCAAAAGTTGGAATCGTTGGCAAATTCTCGCTACCATCAGCGACTGCGGTGTATGAAAAAGATGGGCAAATTCATGAAGTTGGATCTAACAAAGTTTTTTTTATGAATGAGCAGGTTCGGTGATTAAGAAGCATTTCCCATTTTCCAAGCATTTTGTCTTGCAGTTTCAAGAAGATTTTGATAGTGTCTTGAGGATTCTTTAAAACGACTGCCAAATTCTTGAAAAATTCTGATATTACGATTTGACTTATCTTCTAACTTTCTCATTTCAGCTTCCCTTTCAGAAGATTTTTCTCTTTGTGCATAATAATCTCCTTGTCTTTGCAGTTCCATTCCAATTCCATCTAATGCAAGGCCACATATCTCTTCCCTAAGAATTCTTAGTCCATAGATATTTCCTTCTTTAGAGAGCCTTCCTGCACTGTCAACATAAACATTTATTGGATGTCTGCCATCAAGAGGTATGCCTCTTTTTCTTGCGTGATCATTGATAATTGTAGCTTCATCTTGGTGAATTAATTCATTTGGAGAATATCTGTTTCTCACACTCATGAGAGAGCTTAATTTATTTCTCTATTTAATATTTGTTGTGCTCGACCATTTAATTTTTATACTCTTATTCTTCTCAGAATTTATGAAAGAAACTATACGTGTTTTGGCTAAACTTAAACACCATGTGAGAGATTTTATCGTAGAGGAGCGTGCGGAGAAATGGAATTGTAAGATTTCTGAAGTCTTTGATTCACAGAAAAAAGTTGATTTGAGTGGGCTTTTTGAGAATAGTTCTCGAGAATTTTTGTTATGTGAAATGGAGAAACGTGATATTGATCATTTCAGTGCAATAAAGGATGTTGCACGTGCTCTTGGGAAAAGTATTGATGCGATCGGTTATGCAGGGACAAAAGATAAGTTTGCGGTGACGAGTCAGCGAATTTCTATTTTTAGACCTGATTTAGAGCGATTAAAGAAATTTTCTCATCCAACTATTATTCTTAAAAATTTTAAGTGGTCTAAGCGAAAGATAAAAATGGGGTACTTGCAAGGGAACCATTTCCAAATTACTCTTCGAGATATTGACTCAAAAGCTGCGATTAAGGCTGCCCAGAATCTTCGGACAAAAAAATGGTTTCCTAATTATTTTGGTCCGCAGCGGTTTGGCAGTCTTCGAAAAAATAATGTTTCTATTGGCAAACTTATTTTGAAACGAGAATTTGAGCGTGCGATTTTTGCAATTTTGACAGAGACTGCAACAACTGAAAAACCCGAGGTTTCCCTTGCTCGAG
>CAZNKX010000008.1:7133-14324 GCA_964573915.1 Candidatus Woesearchaeota archaeon
GCACTTGAGGAGCGTTTGGATTTTACAAAACCGGGACAACAGAATTGCATTTTAGCAGGATATAAAACACGATTTTTTGAAGGTCGCTTAGGGGAGATTGAGCGAGCAGTTTTAGTAGAGAATAATTTGACCTTAGAAGACTTTGATATACAAGAGATCGCGTTTCTTCGAATGAAAGGTTCATATCGACGGGCGATTACTGAGATACAAGATTTGAATGTAGAGATTACTGATGACGAAGAGTTTTCAGGTTCCAAAAAAATGCTTTTGGAGTTCACCTTACCAAGTGGTGTTTATGCAACGACATTTTTAGAAAATTTTTTTGTTTTTGAGTAATATATTTATAGGGCTCTTGTTTTTGCATGTTATGGAAGTTAGTGATTTGCAAGAAGAATATGAATTGATGCAAAAAGAGCGTGAAGAGTTAGGAGATTTGGACTCTATTGAAGGCGGCCCACGAAAACTGTCAATCTTGATGAAAGTACTTCTCTGGATTGTGATATTTACCCTTGTGTTTTGGAGTGTTGCGTGGTTGTATTAAGTGATTGGGATTAAAATCTCTGATTGAATAACCTAATCTAACTCAAAATTTCCGCTTCTTATTGTTTCTAAAACAGACCTTGTGAACTTTCTTTTTGTACCTTCCTTGATTCCCTCTCGAAAAGCGGTTTGGGCATGAGGATTATTGAGGATAAAGACTTCTTTAATTTTGCCCTCGTTACTTTTTGGCAATCTATATTTTTCTTGAAAAAATGCTTCTACCTCATAATATGCCCTTTCTGGATCGAAACCTCTGGAAGCCATCTCTGTAGCTATTTCCTTGACCGTATCATATTCTTGCATTTGGGGATAGCTTAATCCTTCGTAATTTGAGCCCATTATAAAAATTTAAGGTTGTTTAATTCTGAGAATTCCTTCAAGCGATCGCTGCTTTTCTAAAGGATTTTTGTATTCGTATTGCTGAGGGGCATTAACCGGTTGTGTAAAATGATCTCTATTCAGTATTGCTATTGCCGCAGCTTCATAGTTCGCTACATTTGTTTCCATACCATCTCCACCATCCCCTGACCAAACTAATTCTTCATACTCGAATGCAAAGATCCTATCTGGCTCACCTTCTTCACATCTTAAGCCTTCCTCAAGAATTGCTTCTTCATCTTTTTGGTTAAATACAGTATAGAGAAAAGAATTAGAATCTAAGCCCATTCTTGTAAGTTCTTCTCGAATTTTTTCAGTGCGCTGGCTATCATCAATGTAAAATTCGCTGACGTCTACAAATCCATATTTTATCATAAGATCTACAAGTGATTTTATTACTTAAAGCTTTCTATTTGTAACTACTTTTGAGTTAATTATTAGATGCCATATTATTATTGAAAAAATAAAGGGATCGAACTGCATTCTCGAAAGAATGCAGCTAGATTATGATTTTGATGAAATTTTGATTAATAAGTTTTTTGGTTAGTAGGTTGAAACCCCAACGGTTATATAGGAGATATTACTAAAATAGTTGATGGTGAAGAAAACGGAGGTTGTGAGAATTTCATTAGTCATATTTGTAACCTTGTTACTTGTTTTTACGATTCAGTCGTTTTATTCTGATTCTTTAATCCAATTAAGTCCTGGGGCGAGTTCTCCTCATTTTTTGTATAAGCTTGGCGGCGAGCAATTAATTTCTGGTTTGAGTGGTAAGGTTAGTGAGCAAGATTTTTGTATGGATATTGGGAGAGTTGGAGAAGGATCTGTATCGTTTACTAAATTTGGAGAGAATTTTGAAATATATTTTGATAGTATTGATGAACGGGAAGATGGGACTGTTGAATATGTTGGAAACGATGGGAATGTGATTTTTATTCAAGATGGAAATTCTATTGTTGGGAGAATTACTGCTCCTGGAAGTAATTTTGTCTATTCCCTTGAGTACTTGGAGCAGCAAGGTGGTGGTGCTTTTTCTCGATTTACGAATCGGAAATGTAGTGGACTTCCGGTAACTACTGTTATCAAAATAGATACGCGATTGCTCCCGCCATTTGATGGAGACGGTATTCCAGTTAATGAAATTTCTCCCCAGCCAAAAGGGCAGCCTGAGGCCATTACTGCTGGAGGAACTATTGTTCCCATTGATATTCTTTTTGTGTATACGCCTGCTGCAAAAGTTCTTGCAGGAGGTGATGCTGCAATGGAACTTAAGGTACAAGAAATAATTCTTGCAATGAATACACACCATGAGAATAGTGATACAGTGACCCGATTTAGAGATGTTCATACTGCAAAAATAAATTATGTTGAGAGTGGAAGTTATTCAACTGATCTTAATCGACTTCGGCATCCAGGAGATGGTCACATGGATACTGTTCATTCGCTTCGAAATCAATACGGTGCTGATGTTGTTGTCTTTATTGGAGATATCGAGGGAGCATGTGGTTCTGCCTATATTCTTGATCCATTTAGTGTGAATGATTATTCGTGCATTTCTTCTGCTGTTGTTTCTCATGAAGTTGGCCACAATCAGGGAATGTGTCATGTTCCGGGAGATGGGGGCGGTTGTGCTAGTGGAGGATATTATTCTTATTCGAAAGGTCATCGATTTAATGGAGTCTCATCGCTTCAGTGGAGGACAATCATGGGTTATCCTCCCGGAACTCGAATTTCTTATTTTTCTAATCCAGATGTCTTTTATGACGGGATAGCTACAGGAACGAGTGGTCGAGATAATGCGCGGACCGCAGATAACACTGCAGGAATTGTATCTAACTGGGCAATTTGCTCATATAGTTGTGAGACGTATGCTCCAACTAATCTTGCAGCAAGTCAGGGACTTCGAGACCATGTTAAGGTAACGTGGGAGAATTGGGAAGATTATTCGTATACAGTTTACCGTTCGGCTGGATGCTCTGGAAATATCGTTGCTGAGAATGTTTATGGAAAAGAATTTAAGGACTATACGGCTGAGCCTGAGATTTCTTATACGTATTCTGTTAGAGCACATAGCATTCTTGGAGATAGTAGTTGTTCTGTACTCTCCGTTACGGGGTATTCTATTGAAACAAATGAATGTGGTGAAGGTCACCAAGATAATGGAGATGGAACTTGTACTGCGATGATTTATGCGAGTGAAGGAGATGGTTATATACGGTCTTCAAAGGATGGATGGGATTTGACACATGATAGTTTGATTGGAGACTATGCAAATAATTTTTATTTGACGATGGACGTTTATTCGTTTCATTCTGAATCTGCGGATATTATTCACCGAACTTTTATTCCGTTTGATACGTCGGTGATTCCGAATAATATGGATGTTGTAAGTGCTTCTCTTAACATAAATACTTCTGCTAAAGGAACTTTTGGGAAGGTGATTTTCTTAGAATCGATGAGGGAAAACTCTGAGATATTAACTCGAGACGACTTTGGTTCTTGTGGCGATGTTCTTACGCCTGTTTCTCCAAGCGATTATTTTGCAGAAGTAAGTGTTAGTTCATTTTTGATTCATCAGTATAAAACAATTGTGCTTAATCAGAATATTGTCGATAGTATTAATCGAGTTGGGATAACGGATATTTGTGTTCGTGCGAAAACTGATGCGGATGACGTTCCTCCCATTGCTAGTCAATACTATGAACATGTCTCATTTACTTCTGCTACTTCTCCTGGTCCGCCTTACTTAGAAATAGTATACGAGCGAAATCTTTGCGAGGCTGGTGAACCTTGTGATCCTCATAACTTTTTTGTTGGTGCGAAATCTTACGATGGAGCTTCTGGTCAAAACCGTGGAAAGATTTATTCATACAATTCTTCTAATGGAGGATTTTTATGGTCTCTTGAAGGTGAAGGATCGAATGATTTATTTGGTTATGCAATTGGTGCTGTTCGAGCAGGATTAGAAAAATATGTTCTTGTGACTGCGCCATTTTATGATGTTCATGGAAAAGTATATGCATTTGATTCAGCGACGGGAGATTTTGTTTGGTCACGAAAGGGAAATAATAATTATCTTGGGGGCTCGGTTACAACAATCTCTGATTTGAACAACGACGGA
Source organism: Candidatus Woesearchaeota archaeon (assembly GCA_964573915.1). GTDB lineage: Archaea > Nanobdellota > Nanobdellia > Pacearchaeales > GW2011-AR1 > JAGVXH01. The sequence goes on from CAZNKX010000008.1 coordinate 11,173, forward strand.
AAAGAAGATGTTCTTGTCGGTGCTTGGCAACATCCTGCCCCTACGATACAGAATTCTCGAAGAGTTTATGCGCTTAGTGGAGCAAATGGTGCTATTCTTTGGTCAACTCCGCAGGTTATTCCTGATGCAAACTTATTTTTTGGAAAAAGTCTTGCCGAGATTAGCGATATTACTAATGATGGAATTTCCGATGTGATTGTTGGTTCTCCTCAACTTGGAAGTGTTGCTGGTGTGAGAGGAAGTGTTTATCTTTTGGATGGGTCCGATGGTTCAATGCTCCAGGTAATTGAAGCTGGAAATGATACGGAAGATTTTGGAGTTAGTGTCGCGAGTACTCAAGATTTGAATGGAAATGGCTATGATGAGATTGTTATTGGTTCTGGTAGTTATGACGGAGCAGTGTCGGAGAATGTTGGGAAGGTATTTATTTATGACTCGAATAGTTTGGAATTAATTACTTCGTTTGAAGGAAATGATGCGTATGATAATTTTGGTCTTCAGGTTGCTATAATTACAAATTCGCTTGGAAAAGATAGGCTTTTAGTTAGTCAACATTCTCAGGATAACGGCTATACGGGAACTATCTTTTCTTACAATCTTGAAACAGGTTCACTTCTTTGGCAGCGAAGCGGTTCTCAGGGCAGTTATCTTGGAAGTACCCTTAGAGCAATCCCTGATATAAATAAGGATGGGCATGAAGATTTCATTGCTAATTCAGGTGTTTCTCCGGTCTTTTTTATTCCAACAAAAGCACATGTGTATGATGGAAAGACAGGCAGTTTAATTTGGAATGTCGAGGGTGAGAATCAAGACGATTATTTTGGCGAAGCGCTTGGAGGTAACTAATTTTTCATGTCCTTGAGAGCCACTATAGTTTTATATATTGTATTTTCTTCTGAGATTCATGGTAAAGGGGCTGGAAGATGAAAGGGGTTCTAAGAAATTTGAGGATATTAATATTCGAACTTCTCGGAAATCTTATTTGTATTATTACTTTATGCTTTTAGTGATTGGTGGCATTATAATATTTATTTATTTTAATGAGAATTTGAGCATTAATCTTTATGCAGGAATTGTTGCTGGAGTTTTTGTTTTTGGTATAATTAAATTTACTGAAATTCACCGACTCTATAAATTATATACTATCACCTCTTCCGAACTCATTATTACTGAGGGGATTGTGATTAAAAAAATGCAGCGATATAAGTTACAATCGTTTAGTGATGCGAGTCTTACCCAGACGGTTATCCAAAGAATTTTAGGAATTGGCAATATTCAGATGTTACAATTTGATTTAGGTGTTGAAATTAAAAACATTAATAAACCAGAGGAGCTTCTTAGGAAGATAACTGAGAGATTATAATGGCTACAAAACTACGAGGAAATTTTGCTGATACTCACCGTCATAGGAGAAGGAGAGGAATTTATATTACCTTGTTTTTTCTGCTCATCTCAGCCTCGCTTGTGCTTTTTGCATTCGAGGATAATCCAATAACAGGGAATATTATCGGTGGAACGATTGATCCAGAAACGTCATTTGAATTATCTGCGGAGCTTGATTGGCTTGATAGCACTATTGAAGTTAGCCAAGAAATACAAGAAATACAAATTGAAGTAGAAGAGAGTTCTGGTCAAATTTTTTTTGGAGACAATGTAGTTAACCTCTCCGATACAGAAAATACAAAAGTTGTCATTCAAAACTTTAAGGGAAGGTTTGCTTTTAATGGTGAGCAAATTGTAAAACTTAACGGCAAGGCTGATAGGCTTATCGTTGACGGACTTCCCGTTTCTCTCGTTACACGAGCATTTAGTGTTTCGCTTCAAGAACCTCTTGCATATAGGTCTGTTTTTGCCGAGGGGATTACTGTAAAGAAATTTGAGACATGGAATAATGGAATTATAAAACTCGATGGGAAGAAAATCCAGTTTGAAGCAAAAAACGAATCGATTGTGATTAAAAACTTTTTAGGAGATGTTGGAAATGGTTTTGTTTCAAATGCGATTGGTGTTCAAAAACCCAAGCTGACGTTTGAAGGAATTGTGGGGGATGTGGAGGTTGGTGGAATTTTTGGAGCGAAGAGTTTGTAGAGGTTTTTATTGATCTGGGATGAAGTTGGTTGTTGGACACTCTCCTTCAGTATAATATTCTACATTTGGATTTTGGCAGGCGAAGCAGGAGTTTGAATATGTTGTTGCGCATGGAAAGGTGACACATTGAATTGTTTCTGGATTATTCCAGCCACAAACAGGTGAGTAAATTTCTATACAAAAGTCTGTCTCTCTTTGTTCTGGCTCGCAGTAAGTCTCGTTTATCTTGGGACACTCTGCAAACTCACAGTCAGGGCCGATTCTCCCCACAGCCGAGCCATCGGGACAAATTTTAGCATCTGATGTGCATGCAATTTGTTTTTGGGTTTTAAAGTTTGGAATAAGAATTGCTACAATGATTACAATGAGTATAATCAATAAAGTAGACTTTTTCATGATGCTTGCAAAGAAGAAATTAATTTATTTAAACATTGGCCTGTAAGCATTCATGTGTTTGATTCCAAGATATAAATTCAAGATTGCAACAACTAAAGCCATGAGGATTGTTGCAGGATCAAGGAACAAGTGGAATAACACGATGTGAATTGAAACTGGTGCGAAGATGACTAATGCTAATGGAACTGCTTTTTTTGTGACAAGCATGAGACCGACGAGTAATTTTGTAATCCCCAGAACTGGTATGAAATATCCTGTAGCAAACATTGCTCCAAAGAAAGCCTCAGAGGCTGCAGTTCCTTCGAGTGCTGGCATAAATTGTAAGAAAGTATTTAGTCCGAATACGATAAGTGCGATTCCAAGAATCCACCGGGCAATTTTTGGCACTGTTTTTTCGTTCATGAAGTTTTTAAGAAAAAGTATTATTTAAAGATTTGGGAAACAGTGTTGACAAAATTATTCTGTTCTTCTGAATTAAAAAATGGACGTTGGCCGTCTTTTATCATCGAGTGATATATTTTTTTGCTTGTTCTAATGGATCCTGCGAGGAGTGTGCCGACGAGAAAAAGAATTGTAGCTACTAAGATTACATATATCAACTCTAATCCTCGAAATAATCTGTCCATGAGGATTAATTTTGGAGCGAGGGTTTAAATGGTTTTTGGAAG
>CAZNKX010000009.1:0-6695 GCA_964573915.1 Candidatus Woesearchaeota archaeon
TCAGGTCTTTACAATAATCCACAACGAACTTGATAGAAATCTATAAAAACTAATCCAAACTTTCTACGATATGAAAAAAGCAGCGAGATACATTATCCAAGGAACCGTTCAAGGAATTTACTTTAGACAATTTGTAAAAGAGCACGCAGATAAATTAAGATTGAACGGTTTTGTTAGAAACTTAACCAATGGCGATGTAGAAATAGTTGTTGAGGGAATTCTTGAATCAATTGAGCGCTTTACAAACCAGATAAAACAGGGCCCAGAGCATTCTCAAATCAGAAGCGTTCAAATTGAAGAAAGAAAATGGACGGGGCAATTCAACGAATTTAAAATTCTGCGGTTTTAAGAATGCTTAAATAATTTTATAAAGAATAACAACTTCTAATTTCAATGGAAAAGGTGATACCTCGGCAGAGTCCACAACCAAACTATTTCAACTCCGAAAAAAAGACTTCCCAAAAAGATCCGTGGGTAATAATCCTTCTAACATTTCTCGGAGCAGTAGTTCTTGGAGGAGGCTCATATTTAGCAATCAGTAATTTTGATACTGGCTCTGACGGCACACCTCCAATCACTTCAGACACCACTTTTAAGATTCTTCAAAGGCAAAGTAGTTGTGCTCAAGAGGATGGAAAGAACATGATTCAGGCCTCGATTCAGAATAATGGTGCCTCATCATTATTTTTTGATGAGTCAGCAACGGTAACTCTTGATGGATATGAAGTTAATTCTTTTTACAAGGGTGAAGTCAAATCAGGTGAAGTCGTTAAACTCTTCGAAGATGATTGTTCAAGTAGTCCAATTGGGTTTTGTTACGAGGGACCTCATAAAGTCAAAATAACTTTTAAGGGATCAACAGAAGAATTAGAAATTAATTGTCCTACAATCATCCCAACTAATGAGACTGACGATGACGAAACTGAGTTAGTCCTTGGCTCACCCCTTACCAAAATGGCCAGTTTTACGAAATATAATGCTCCTTTTGCAAGTACAATCAGTGAAGACGGACAAGCCCTCTATCGTTCTGGTGGAACATTTATCCAGAAGCTAGACATCAATCCCCTACAAACTCAAAATCCTCCTACAATCGAAGAAATAATCCTTGCAGAAACAAAAATCTACTCAAGTACTCTTGATATGGAATCGGCTTATGACTCATTATATGTTTGCAGCGGAGATTTAGGGTTACATGTAACTGATGAAGATCTTGCAGCGGCTCCAGAACTAATAGACATTCATCCAAGAGAACTATGGTGCATGAGTTTAGCTACAGCTTCATTTGAAGGAACAGATGTTATTCTCGCATTATGGGCAGGTCTCGACGATAACGAATTAAGAGTGTATGATTCTGCAGATAACAGCATCTTAGCTTCAGTTCGAATGAATACGGGAACCGGAATTACGGAAGAAGGAATTGGCTGGGATGTCGAGGCTGATGGAAGGCATGCATATATGGCCTTAGGAACTGCAGGTATTGCGCGAGTAGATTGGAAAAGTGCAATCGATTCAAATGACCCTCAATTGCTACAAGGTCCATTGTCTATTACAGATTCTTCTTTTGACAGAAAAACAAAAGAATTACTTAGAGTAAGAGACATCTCAATAAGCGATGGATTTCTTTTTGCAGCAGCAAGTGCACAGGGCCTTATAGAAATTGATTTAAGCAATCCCTGGAGCAAGACAATGTCCACAAAAGCCTATCTACAAGAAAATACTATTGTGAATCAATATCCTATACGGGTTAACGCATTAAAGGATTCTATTGTAGGGTCTAATATGGTTTTTGCTCAGAGTGTAAAACATCCACGATCTTTTGATTGGGGACCTCATGTGATGTACGGTGCATGGGACTGGGAAAGCTCAAATCCGAGCGGAGACCTCTCAGATCTCGATGATGATAAACATACTTACAAAGAAAATGGATTGCAGGGACTTCTTGTCTTCGAAAAACGTAATTCTGATGTTCCTTTGAGAGAAGTAGCGCAAGGAGAATTTAATGACTTAGAAACAATTACTTTTCATCAAGTCGGCGAAAACATGTTTGGATACACAGAATTACCTGGAATCTATACAGTTTTTCGAAATAATGGACAAGTCCAAACCCCTCTATTCTACCATGACGAAGGATTTATCCAAGGCCGTGGGGGATACATCGAAGGTACGATGAGTCTCATACAAACAGATACGATTATCGGTATGTCTGATGCAGGAAACCATGCATTCCAAAAGCTGAGCGGAAACCCTCCAACATTTTCAATTGTTCCAAACACGCTTGATGATGAGCATAACATTGGTGTTTTTAGTGGAACTAGGTGGAAAACAGGATCTAACAAAGAGTTTGTCATAGCCGGAGGAGCAGGAGAAATTTGGCCTTTGCTCGAACTTACATGGGAAAACGGATTTCCAACAATTTCAAGGTGGAAAATTCCAGTTAATTTAGAAGGTGAAACTGACCAGTATGGATATGATTCTCGTTCATACAGCGATGCTGATTATGATCCAGAAACAGGGCTTGTTGTACTAGTGCGTTCACAATCAAAAGACGGAGGAATAATCATGGATTCTCAAAATATTTATGATATGGCAAAGGCAATCGCTCAAGGTCAACCCGTATATCCTGACATACTCACAACATTTATCACTCACGACGAGGCTCCAAACAATCCTTCCAATCCAAACAATCTCGATGGAGAAATCCTCTATACCCTTTCTTCAACATTCTTCAAAAATAGTGCTGGGGACAAAATGGTAGCAATAGCCGCGGGAGCGAATGTAGATCCCTCCTCTTCTAAATTTAGAAATCCAAAAGGGGTATTGGTAAGCATCCCAGACCCATTTGTTCCAGGTGAACCGCTCCAAACAATTACCTTCCATGGAGTAAATAATCCTTCGGCCGCAGTAGACGCTCAAGTTTTTGACTTTGAAGGCGAACAAATGCTCGTTCTCGCAGGAGAAGGAGGAGATATATCATTACATAACATTGATGAAGTACCGGAGATTTTAACTGGAGAGGTAAGCGATTCAGCTCTAAACCGAGTAGCAGAATGGCATATGAGGGACCAACCTTTGGACGGGAGAAAAACAATGGCAACAGACCTCGTAATAAGAAATGAACTAGTCAATGAAGAACAGGTAACAAGGATTTATGTAGCTTCAAATAATGAAGGGATATATGTACTCGAAGTTAGAAAATCTGGCTCTAATTGGCAGTTACAAGAAATTACAAGAATGAACACTATTTATCAAACAGTCGGAATTTCCCTAGAAAAAGTCGATGGAGAAGATGTTTTAGTAGCCTATGATCATTTCGGTGGAATGGTCGCATTCACCGCAGAATAAACACACTAGTTAGTAACTCTTCGATAAAATGGTTCGCCACAAACACCTACATAATTTTATAAATAAACATGAACTTTACTTCTAATGGAACAATTAAAAGGAAGGGTTAAACAAATCGTAGACGAGAGACTAAAAAAACTTACGAGTTTACAAGAAAAAAAGATTAATCCCTACCCTAACAAATTTGAGCTTCTAGACAAAAAAGAATTTTCAAAAGATATCCAGTCAGAATTCTCAAAACTAAAGAATGGGGAAAAATCGGGAAAAGAAAAAGTTATCGCTGGAAGAATAATGTCGAAGAGAAAATTCGGAAAATTAGCATTTTGCAATATTCAAGATTTAAAGGGGGAAATTCAAATTATAATTCGAGGAGATGAAAGTCCCGAAGAAGTACAAGGTTTATTCAAACTCCTCGATACAGGAGATATCATTGGAGTAAGGGGCCAAGTTATCAAAACAAAAACGGGCGAAGTCTCAATTGCAGCTCAAGAATTAATGCTCCTCACAAAATCAATTCTTCCACTTCCCGATAAACACAAGGGCCTCAAAGATTTAGATGAGCGTCTCAGAAAGAGATACCTCGATATTATTATGAATACTGATGTAAAGGAAATTTTTATCAAAAAACAAAAATTCTGGTCTGCCACAAGAAGGTTCTTAGAAGATAAAAATTTCTTAGAAGTTGAAACACCCATTTTAGAAAACAGCGCAGGCGGAGCTTCAGCAACACCGTTTCAAACTCATCATAATGCACTTGACCTCGACATTTACCTTCGAATCTCAATGGGAGAATTATGGCAAAAAAAACTCTTAGTCGCAGGATACGAAAAAACCTTTGAGATTGGAAGACAATTTAGAAACGAAGGAATGGACGCTGAACATTTGCAAGACTACACACAAATGGAATTTTACTGGGGATACGCAAATTTCGAAATGGGAATGGAGCTTGTAGAAGAACTCTACAAAAAAATCGCACAAGAAACCATCGGCACCTTGAAATTCGAATATAATGGCCATAAAGTAGACTTAGGAAAAAAATGGGCCCGCTATGATTTTGAAGATCTAATTCAAAAAGAGGCAAAAATAAGTATTTACAAAACTGATAAAAAAGATATCCTCAAAAAACTTGATGAACTCTTTATCGAGTACGAAGATTCAAATGATAAATGGCGACTCGTAGACGTGCTTTGGAAATATTGTAGAAAAAAAATTTCCGGTCCTGGTTTTTTAGTAGGTCAACCAGTCGAATTAACACCTCTTGCGAAGCGGAGTAGTAAAGATCCAAGAAAAGTTGAACAGTTCCAAGTAATCCTTGCAGGAAGCGAAGTGGGTAATGGATATAGTGAGCTAAATGATCCAATTGATCAGGAAAACAGGTTCAATGAACAAAGAAAATTACAAGATGCAGGAGATACAGATGCTCACGACCATGATGAAGGTTTTGTCGAAGCACTCAAATATGGAATGCCGCCTGCATGCGGATTTGGATTCAGTGAACGACTATTCTCCTTTTTTATTGGAAGGCCCCTTCGAGAATGCGTCGCATTTCCATTAATGAAGCCAGAAACCGAAATCGAAACAAAATCAACAAAAGAGAAACCAAAGAAAAAATAATGGCACTCGTAATAAAAAACAACATCCGAAAATACACTGACTTAAGCGTCGCAGATGAAGTCGAAAGAGAACTTGAAAGAAAAACAGAAGAACTCTTAAAAAAAGCAGAAGAGCGAGCAAAAGCAAATAATCGTCGAACTATCCTTGCACGGGACTTGTAATACTTCTACCAAAATTAGTTTTAAAAAAACCTAACAACTCCCACTAAAATCCATTCCAACTGGTCGAAGAACAAATGCTCGTTTCTCGCCGTTGTGATATCCCCAACCAACGATTTCTCCTCGATCATTAATTCCCTTAGCAACTCGTAAATCCCATGAAGCGTTTGGATCAATTAAATCATTTAAGTTTTTGAGAACGCCATCTCGGTAAGCATACGCATACGTCGCTCCCTCATTCGATTCATATTCAAAACCAACGATAACATCATGCCGATTAATATCATAGGCATACGAAGCAAATTCATTACTCCCAATATCTGTTGTCACGCCATTTTCCCATACAAACGCTCGAGTAAAACCGCTGTGGGGAGTATTATATCCAACCGCAATATCATTTCGATTAATTGCAAGCGGTGCTGCAACACCGTTGTAGAGTCCAGGAATTAAATCAACATTTCCATTATTCAAATCAAGAACAAAACCTTCAGTCGTCTGAGTTACAGGATTAACTTGAGTCCCCACAATTTTTTTGTCATTGCTTACATAATTTGCAATTGCCTCATTATCATTGAGCGCTCGCTTCGAAATATCCCATATTTTATTTTTGTGCCAAAATGTTGCATGAGTAAAAGGATTAGGACCTTGAGAATCAAGAGTTGATTTTCCAACAATCATACTTTTATCATTAATACTCAAAGCAGCACCATCAGTATTGGAGCCACTAAGCGAAACAAGTTCCTGAACAGAATTATCATTCTTAAAATAAAGAATTGATCCATCGCCATTGTTAGAAGAACCCCAACCAACAACACGGCCCCTCTTGTTAATTGCACTTCCATGAGAATTATAATCCATTTGAGCAAGGTTAATCATCCCCTGACTTCCAGGACTCCATTTAAATGCACGGTAATTCCCATTCCCTGGAAATGTTGAAGTCCCTGTTATTTGACCCTTACAATTAATATCGTTTGCCTCAGACCATTCATGCCCCAAGGGAGATACGCCAAGAGTTCCTAAATCTAAAATTCGATAACCATCAGCAATTCCCTGGCCATTCCACTGGGCATAAACACCCACAGAAAAAACACTAATAAGAGCAATGCAGAGGATTATGATTAGGAAATTTTTCGTTCTCATAAAAAGTCCTACCCTATCCATTATATAAAAGTTATGCTCCATTGCACTTCCCATCAAGTAACAATTTCAAAATCAAATTAATCACAATAAACTATATAATCTTCTTTCAATATCAATTACAATGGAAATAATATCTCCAGAAAAAGAGGTCGAATATCAAGCAACAGTTGATGAAAACGCAAATGTTGTCTTAAAGAAAAAATCAAAAATAAAAAAAGGCAAGAAAAGTAAGGCTGCCGGTGGTCAATTCGAACTGCGCGTCAGAAAGGACTTAGAAGAAAAAGGCTGGATTGTTGATAAATGGTCTAATAATGCTGATTTAGAAACAAAAAAAATTATTCCTGCAAAAAGAAAATTTAATCCATTTGCAAAAGTAATGACAATCGGAACGGGCTTTCCAGACTTCATCGCATTCCAAAAAATGAGCAACAAAGATAATTC
>CAZNKX010000009.1:6795-9323 GCA_964573915.1 Candidatus Woesearchaeota archaeon
GTAAATGAAGAATTTACCTGTACAATCGAGATTCTTGAAGGGGAAGGGGCATACGATGTAAAGTTAAATGTTGTAGACAGTGATTCAAAATCAGTCATTAGAGTTCTTCACGGGGAAACATGGAAGTCAGGATTCTACTATATCAAAGAATTCGTTGGAATAAATGAGCTAAAAGAAATTAATGTAAAAGGAGAAGTCTCAGGAACGTATGAAAGCGTTGTAAAAATTAGAAAGGGAAGTTTCCAAGAAAGTTTTCCATTCACGATTAGTTTTGGAGAAGAGGAGGTTTTAGAAGAACCAGAAAGTGAAGAAGATGAAGAGCCACAAGAAGCCGAATCCGAAGAAGAAACTATTGAAACAAAAGAGGAGACAATCGCTCAAGAAAAAGATATTTTCCAATCACAAAAAGAAAAAGTCCCTCAAGTAATTTCTCTTAACCAACCTCAAGAAGGAAGCGATGATGAAATAACTAACACTAAAGAAAACACATATGAAGTAGTATATGAATCAAAAAATTCCAAAATACTTCGAGCAGCGCCCTATGCTTTTTCAATCTTTTTATTAATAATCATTGGATTTTTATTGTGGGAAAGACTTTAAAACTACCAATAATTCTCCTAAGACATGATACGAGCAATTATGATTGTGGAGATCGCGGGAAAGCCCGCAGAACATGTCAAGAAACAATTATCAGACCACATAATGGTTTTAGATAAACTAAAAGATGTTGATGTACATACAATCAAAATAAGTGAGCCAAAAGAAATTGAAGCAAATGAAGAAATCAAAGGAACTGCATACACGTGTTTTGCAGAAGCTGATTTTGAAGTGGAAACCTTAGGGCGGCTAACAGAATTAATATTTGATTTCATGCCAAGCTCTATTGAAGTAATCGATCCAGGAAATCTTAAGATGAACCAGGCAGAAGCAACGTCGCTCATGAACAATATTTCTGGAAGATTGCACCGATACGATGAATTTGCAAAAGTCGCAGGGGCAAAGATAAGGGAGTTAGAAGCAAAACTCGCGAAAGTAAATGCACCAACAACACAAAATTCTACACCAATCCAAGTTTCATATGCCGATGAGAAAAAAGAAGATGAAGGCGAAGAAAAAAACAGCGGAAGACTCCAAAAAAGATAATCCAATGAGTGAAGGAGAAAAATAAATTCTAACCCTTCTCAACTTTTCCACTAACTTTTTTTGATGCAACAGATCCTTTCATTTTCATATCATACTTTTTTGATGCTTCTTCCAAAACCTCTTTACTATCCACACTCTTTACTTTTTTACTTCGCTTCCACAGCCAATAACCGACGACAAAAAGCACAAGTAAAATAACAATTCCAATAATCATTCCTGTAGAAGAATCGCTTTCTTCTTCAACTATTTCGCCACATATTTCCAAACAACAATAAACGCCGCCACTCGCAAAAGTTGCATCTCCTGTACAAACTTCATTCGCACCACAAACTACCCCTGAGAGTTCCTCACAAGTCGATTCAACAATACCAAATTCTTCTTCGAGAGTCCCTGCAGGATACACAAACAAGTCGACTGGAATTTTCAAAACATGCATTTCTCCAAGTTCAATATATGAAACGAGAATTTCGTCAGTTATTCTTCCAGGATTTTCTGGATTAATCTCAATTTCAACTTCCTTTTCTTCTCGAGCAGTAAGCAAATCTAGGTTGGGAAAGTCAAAAATATCTAACGTGGAAGAAAAACTAATCCCGCTCAAATTATTATCATCAAAATTAAAAAGTGTTACATCAATAAGCAAATCATTTCCAAGGCTAAGATTCGCAGTAATAAATTCGGTGTCGACCTTAAGGTTCAATGGAGTAAATTCAGAAGTCGTATTAGTTTCATTTCCTAGAAGATTGATGAGAGGAATCCGAAATTCCTTATATGTTGAAAAAACAGCCTCAGAAAATAATTCATTCGATGAAGCTACAACGCTTGTAGAACTAAAAGGCTCAAGCAAAATAATTTCCTCGCCATAGGTAACTTCCAAAGCGTCATCTCCTTTATTCAAAAGAAGTATTTCATCACCTTCGGGCACAAGCAAAAAACCGGGCTTAATCCCGAGTCGCTGATCAATCATCGTTCCATTCGAATTATTAATCATTGAAGTCTCCACGGTAAAAAAATATTCTATTTCACTTGACTTCAAAATATCCTCTTCATTATACAGTAAATCTGAGACAACGACGCTATATTCTCCCTCATTTTCAGGATACGCATACAAATAATAATTTTCTTCAAAAAAAACAACATCAAATTCTATAAAAATATTTTTTCGATCCTCAAAAAAAGAAATCGTCGATTTTGCAGGACCTTGAACCCACTCACCATCTACTGAAATAACTCCAAGCATAGTCTCCCCTGGTTGCGTTTCATTGTGTTGAAAAATAAGCTCGGGTGCTCCAGCAACAACTAACGGTAAAAACGCAACGCAGACTAATGCTAAAATCACAAACCTCTTCATACTAAACTAAGCGAATAGATTGTTATAAATCTTCTCC
>CAZNKX010000009.1:9423-14201 GCA_964573915.1 Candidatus Woesearchaeota archaeon
AAAAAAACTATCCCAACTCTTCTCGATTCTCGCCTTCAGGACTAAGCGAATCCTCAACCTCAGGCTCTTCTCCACTATTCGCAAGTTCAACCATTTCACCACCAGATAAAATATCTTTTTCTTCCTCTAATTCTGCCCGGATCTTTTCCTCATCAGTTACTTTACTCTCTTCAACTTTGATCTTTTCAATCGCTTCCTCACTTCGCCCCGGCATTGGCTTATTAACAGAGATTGGAAGAACACCGGAATTCAGTTCCTTTTCAGCAATGCGGAGCGGATCAAAATTAATTTCATCTAAATTATCGGATTTCATCTCCATCAAAAGAGGTGCATCCATGGAAATCTGCAAACCTCTCGCTCCAATAATTCGTGCACGTTCATATTTTGAAAATTCTTGTTTTTCAGCCATTCTACGATTTATCCAAGTACGTGTTTCCTAACTTGCGGGAATTTCTCTTTCCACACATCACTTGCAAGATTTAAAATTGTTTCCATATCCGAATCAGTAATAACGCCCTCTTTTCCTTTTTGCATTGCAGTAATTCGCGGTTCACCATTGTTATCTCCCATTGCAATTGTTAATCGAAATTCAGAAACTGCCTCTTCTTCCTCGCTAACATCCGCTACAATCGTATCACCAATTTTATGAAATGTCATACTAAATGAAAGAACCTCCTTATTTAACGGCAACGGAGTATCAGTCAATTCAAAATCAATTTTGTCTTCTGCTTCATTGTAAATCGGAAGTTTCGCATTCCCAAGCGCAATAATTGCACCAAGTCCCGCAGCATCAAACATATTTCCGTCATCGTTTAAAGCAACAATATCAACAAATACTTGCCAGACTTTCTCGCCTTCCTTAATACATAATTTCTTGACGTCAATTAATCCACTTTCTCGAATTCCTCGGTCAGTCACTCGTGAGAGTTCAACTGCGTCAATTCCAGGACGTCCCATTTCGTAATTATCCGAAGCCATGGGATGCATTTCAGCAGAAACCATAAACGTTCCTTCATCAGGAGAATCAGGATATGGAGTTGCAAGACCAAGCTTGACACCAACCAAGACCTCTGTTTTTCCAAGACTAATTCTAACTGAAGATTCAGCATTCTTACTTACATTCATTTCAACTTGTAAGTCGCGATATTCTCCAGGCGACCTTCCATCAAAACGTTTTCCGTTCTTCAAATATTCGATAATTCGAGTTTTTTGTAGTGCCGGGATTACTTTTTCGCTTGTCATTTACTTATTTCCTCCATCAATATTTTTAAGCGCTTGCATTTGAACCTCTAAAATTTTCTCGCACGCTGCCTTCGCATTCTTTACACAGTCTTTAAATTCGGGAACAGAAATTTTTCCATCAAGCTGTAATAAACAAATATTTTTTGTCCGCGATGTAACAGCTACAGGAATATCAGTTGAACCCTCAGCCTCGTGAAAATCAGAATCCTCATATTTGTCTAAGTCAACAACTAAAGTCTTATCAATTTTCCCAACACCAATGGCCGAGACCATTTCTTTCATAGGAATTCCGGCATGAGCTAATGCAATCGCAGCCGCATTAATTCCAGCAACACGTGTTCCTGCATCCGCCTGAGGAATTTGAATAAAAACATCAACGACTGTATTTGGAAATTCAGATAAGTCAACGACGCTATTTAGTGCCCATTCAGTAACTTTGGAAATTTCTTCACTTCGCCTATTTGGTCCAGGACGAATTCTGTCAGTCACAGAAAAAGGCATCATTCCATAACTAACGCGTAAAATCCCTTTTCGTGGATTTTGCATATGTTGAGGATGAAGCGTTCGTGGACCTCTAACTACCGCAATCGCCTTGGTGTGTCCTGTTTGAAACGAAGCAGAACCATCAGCTGAATCGACAATGCCAACTTCTGCAGACATTTCTCGAACTTCATCAAAAGCTCGTCCATCATTTCGCTTTGTATAAATTCCCACATCTTTTGCCATATTATTCTGAATCTCCCATAGTTTCATTTCCTTCAACATCGGTATCTTCTGCAATAACCTCGACGTCATCAACTTTCATTCCAAGATCTGTTATAAATTTCTCAACTTTTTCGGTAAGTCCTACAACAGTTACATTATCTGCAATAAATTCAATTATTTTTTTTGTTGCAAGTTCATTATCAATTGATTCTCCTTTAATCCAAACCTTTCCATTCTGTCCAACTGTAATTGAACATCCTGTTGCACCTTTAATCATCTTAACCATACTTCCTTCTTTTCCAATAATTCTCGGCACTTTGTTTGGACCAACACCCAAAATGAGCCCACCCTCAATCTTTCCAAACCCTCTCATTTTCATAGAAGCATCCGTTCCTCGAGATTTAACATCCCAAACTTTTACAATAACTGTTTCTCCAAAATCTAAAAAGTCTCGAAGTTCATTTCGATTAATATATCGTGGAACTTCACTAACTGGTAAGAACGCATTTTGTGCTCCTCCAAAATCGATTAACCATCCGTTAAATGTAATGTCAACAATAGTTCCAATAATTGTATTTCCTCGTCGTGGATAGTACGCCCCACTCACAGGAACAACGCGAACGTGTTTCTCGCTAATGTTTGCGATGCCGAAACGTTCACTTACAACATCGTCACCATCTCGGTAAGCACCTTCCCCGGGCAAAAATTCATTTCCTGAAACAATTGACTCTCCAGGTATTACTATTTGTCTTGTGTTTTTCATGTTTTCTTTCGAGAAATCGTATAATAGTTACACGCTCCAAAAGCGTCCAAGTTCATCTTCTCGTACAATTATTTTTTGCAAAATCTGATTTATAAAGTTTTCGGATGAAAATTTAACCTATCAAAGAAGCTCCAACATCATTTAAAGAATCTCCGGCAGAAACATCCTCTACAGTATCTGCTGGAACTTCCTCAACAACCTCTGCCTGGCAGAAACTATCGCATCCATCACCATCAACAATGTTTCCATCATCACATGCTTCCACTCCTTCAACTAAAATTCCATCTCCACATTCAGCAATGCATTCACCAACACTATCTCCATGTGCCAAATGGGCTTTAACTGCCGGAATTGCAATTTCAAGATTTACTCTTTTCGTTTCATCTCCGCCAGGAATATGGCACATAGTTTCTTTATCAGCTCCTCGAACCATAAATGCCCACCATGGTCTTGTAGTTTTGATAATTTCTCCCGTCTCAGTATCAATAAGAGTTTCTAAATCGACCTGTGAGTTAAATAATCCTAAAAATCTTCCTTCGCGCATTGTCCGAGCCTTGAAAACTGCTTTAAGTTGTTCGCCTTCAATATTCTCTGATAATTCTATTGTAATCCCGCTCGCCTGTAGTTCCTCAATCGCAATAAGTAAGGCTTCATCTGGCAAAATAATAATATCTTGGCTCGCACCAGTAGAAAGCTCTACTGCCAATCTCGACTTTTCATCTTCAAACTTTTCTTTAACAGCTAACTTAGTATTAAATCCTACCCCATTAACTTCAATAGAATTTTTAGTCTCCGATTCTCCATCTTTTATTTCTTCCTTAACTTTGAACGTAATTTCTACACCATCCGGACTAGTAATAGTTCGCTTTGTTTCAGTCTTCACCTCTCCATCTTTAATTTTTGTTTTAACTTCTACCTTAATTTTATTTCCTGCTTCATCAAAATAAACTTGAACTTCCTTAGTTTCACTTTTTCCTTCTTCCTTCTTTATTTCCGCTTCAACTTTCATTTTATTTCCATTTTTATCAACGATAGTAATTATTTTCTTCTCATCAAATTTATCTTCTTTGTCATCATCAGATCCACTTCCAGAATCATCGTCATCTTCTTTCTCTTCATCAGAATCATCATCCCCACTATCACTTCCAGAATCATCATCAGAATCATCATCTGAACCTCCTCCAGATCCTGAATTTCCATCTTCTCCATCACCGCCAGAATCGCTATCTGAGTCACCATCTCCGTCGCTTCCACTACCGCTCTCAGCAAGGACAGTTCCAGAAAAACTGACAGTCAAACCTACAAGAATCAAGAAAACAAACACACATAACAAACTCTTTTTCATAGAAAAACAATGATTTAGACCTTTATAAATTTTTATGAAAATATTTAATCCTTAATATCCTCGCTCAAAATACTTCCATGACTCAAATTCCCAATCGTGTCATAAAAATCAAATATTAAACCGGCAGGAACTTCCACGATAGCCTCGAGATCGCCATTGCCTTTCCAGTCCTCACTAGTCATAAATTCTTTTATCGCACCATACGCTTTTCCCGTATATTGCGCAGGAACCAAAAGCTTCACTTTTTTGATATCAATACTAAGAGGCAAAACTTTAGAGAGTTGATCTATAATGTCGCTCACCTGTGATTCAATTGGCTTATTCTTAATATTTACATGGGCTTCCGAGAGTGCCTTCATAATTCTATCTGGTGTGTACGGCCGACCTTCAGGACTAACGGCATTACGCACTAAAAAATCAACTGCCTGTTTATATTTTTGATCTTGCTCTACTCGCATGGACTCTGTCGTTCGAACAACTTCGCCTTCTTTGATGATTTTTTCACTCACTTTCATAGGATCACTTGTTCCAAACGCAATTTCCAAATCATTTGCACCAGCAAGGTCTCCCGATTTACAGTTATGAAAAATCGTATCTGTTACAACAGCCGCATTCAAATTCGCCCCAGCCTCACCTCGTCTAATCTTCATCGCCTCATCCAAATCAACTAAAATCTCAAAATTCTTATTTCCCTTCTTTATTCGTGCTGTTGTTTGCGACATA
>CAZNKX010000010.1:0-13871 GCA_964573915.1 Candidatus Woesearchaeota archaeon
TTTATAGCGAGATGGAGCAGTCTGGTCAGCTCGTGAGGCCCATAACCTCAAGGTCGCGTGGTTCAAATCCCGCTCTCGCTATTTCTCGGCAAGATTTGAACAAGTTCAAAACCCTATTCGCAATTCACTCTGAAAATTTCTAATCGCTTCGCTGAGAAATTTCGAGCAAATATGCTCACTCTCACAAAAGCTTAAATTAAGTTCTTCTAATTATATCTGCATTCATTTGAGGCATTGGTTTTGGAGCAAGAACTCCTACAAGGTTTCCTGTAATCGCTCCATCTGCTAAATCAAAATCCATTTTTATCATGGGCATTCGTCCCCATCGAATATTTGTTAAATCCATTCTTCCCTCTAAATCTTCTTCAGTTCCAACTTCTCTTCGATATTTCGAATTTAATTCCACAATTTTCATCCGACCGTCAAGAGTTAATTCTCTGTAATCTCCAACATCCATGTCAAATCCTTCTGTTTCTATAACATCCTCAATTAAACAAAGTCCTGCTTGAGAAATAAAAATATGGGCTCCCCTTGGAGTAAGATATCTTACAGGTATCGCTGCTACGGGCGGTTCAGTAGGAGAAAAATCAAATATCCCAGTTCTTCCATCATACTTTTCTGTTCGAAGCCCCATGTATCCAGGAAGATATACTCCTTTCAAAAATTGAAATCTTGTTTCCATTTTATATGAATCAGAACTCTTTTTCCCAAAGGATAGACATATACTGAAAACAATATTTTTAAACTTTACGTAGTAAACTCTCGCAGAAAATTAACGTTGAACAAATTACATAACAACTACTTGGGTGGGTGGGAACGCAAGATATGGATAAACTCCAGACGACGATGGGCACATCAAAAAATCTAATTCTTAATCTCGCATCCGGTCAAACTAGAAAGAACTTCCAAAGATTGAACGCCGCTTCGCGTCTCCTCTGCAACACTCCACGTCGGATATCCAGTCACGCCAGCAACGCTACATTCATCCCGGTTCGCATCACAATTCACATAATTAACATGTTTGAAGCTTCCACCAAAAAGCGCTTTTTGTTGTTTACAAAAACTACACCAATCAGTCCCATACATAATAGCACCTTCATCAGTCAAACATTGCGCGAATGAATCAACTTCGCCTGCCTCTGTTTTTGGAACAATTAAATATCCCAAGACAAAAACCACGACCAAAATAATATAGGTGTTCGGATTCTTGAGCCAATGAACTTTTGAATTTCCCATAATTCTTAAAGATTAGATTACTTTATTAAAGTTTCTAAATTTTTTTCCTCCGAAGCAAATTAGCATTAGTAACAACAGTAATACTGGAAAGCGCCATCGCAATTTCTGCAACGACTGGATGTAAAACTCCAGCAACAGCCAAAGGAACAGCGATAATATTATAAGAAAACGCCCAGAATAAATTCTGTTTTATTTTTTTAAATGTTTCTTTAGAAAGATTAATCGCTTGCACCACTCCCTCAAGAGAACCTTTAGCAAGGACGATATCTCCAGCTTCAATTGCAATATCCGTCCCCGTTCCCATAGCAATTCCAACATTTGATTGTTTTAATGCAGGAGCATCGTTAACTCCATCTCCGGCAAATGCGACCATTCCTTCTTTTTGCAATTCTTCTACTTTTTTCGCCTTATCCTCAGGCAAAACCCCTGCAATCACCTCAACAATGCCCACTTGCTTAGCAATCGCTTTTGCCGTTCTTTCATTATCCCCAGTAATCATCACAGTTTTATATCCAGAATCATTTAACTTCCTGATAGCAGATACAGAATCATCTTTAACCGCGTCGGCAATTCCAATAATTCCAATAACCTTACCATTCTCAGAAACCGTTATAGTTGTAAATCCCTGATTTTCAAACTCAATAATTTTTTTCTCAAATTCTACTAAGGCAATTTTTCGCTCTTCCATTAATCGAGAATTTCCAATAACAAAACTCTTAGAACCAATTTTCCCCTCGACTCCCCTTCCCCTCAAAATTTTAAAGTTTTTAACTTCCTTGTACTTTTTCAATCCAGCCTTAGCAACAACTGCTTTTGACAAGGGATGTTCGCTTAATTTTTCTAAATTCGCGCTAACCTCTAACAAATAATTTTCTTTAACAGTGCTATAAATTTCTCTAACTTCTGGCTTTCCTTTCGTTATTGTCCCGGTTTTATCAAAAACAACAATTTTTATTTCCTTCATAGTTTGAATTGCTTCACCCTTTCGAATTAAAATTCCTCGCTTCGCCCCCATTCCAGAGCCAACCATTAAGGCAGTTGGAGTTGCAAGACCGAGTGCACAAGGGCAAGCAATTACTAAAACAGAGATTGAAGCAAATAGTGCAAGCGCGATTGTTCCAACACTAAAGTTAATCCAAGGCAAAAATGAAAAATAAGAAGCGATATTCTGCATTGCTAATGGGGCAAATAACCATAATAAAAAAGTCCCAATAGCTAAAACAATAACCGCAGGAACAAAATAACCTGTAATCTTATCAGCAAATTCTTGAATGGGGACCTTGCTTCCCTGAGCCTCTTCAACCAATTTTATAACATTTGCTAGAAAAGTATCTTTTCCAACCTTGGTAGCTTTTACATATAAGATTCCATCTTGATTTACTGTCGCGCCAATGACTGTGCTTCCTTTCGTCTTATCATTTGGAATGCTCTCACCCGTAACCATAGATTCGTCAACGGCACTTTCTCCTTTAGTGACTACCCCATCAGTTGGAATTTTTTCTCCAGGCTTTACAATCATCACATCACCAACTCTAACTTCCGAAATAGGAATTTCAATTTCTTTTCCAGCCCGAACAACAACAGCGTTTTTTGCGCCAAGTTCTAAAAGTTTTCTTATTTCCTGGCTTGCCTTTCCTCGAGCCATTGCTTCAACATATCTTCCCGTTAAATGAAATGCCATAATCATTCCAGCAATCGCAGCATAGTTCTCAATAGGCAAAAAGAACTTAATTATTCCAGAAATAAAAGCAATAAACGTTCCGAGCATAATCAAAAAGTCCATGTTAAAAGAAAGATATCGTGCAGACTTAATTCCTGAAACGTAAGTTTTCCAACCAAAAATAAATAATACGGGGATAGCGGCTAGAATAAAAATTATATCAATATAAGGAATTTTAATACTCGTAAGCATTTCAACAAGCATAAGAAGTGCAATGGGAAGTGCAAAAATCCATGAATACCACATCCTCTTTTTTGCTTCATTCATTTCTTTAATTTCAGCGTCTTCGGTTTCTTCTCCTTCCTCTCCCAAAACTTTATAGCCAGCATCAGAAATAGCTTGAACAATAGCAGCCTTGTCAGCATCGTAGACCACCTTCGCCTTATGAGTATTAATATTAAGATTAATATTTTTAACGCCCGTTACTGCCTTGACTGCCTTTTCAATAGTCATGGAACAGTGAGGGTTATCAAGTCCTTGAACAATAAAGGTAGTAGTTTGATTTCCAGTAGGAGTAGTAGCGCTCTTAGAAACAGTGTCGGTCACGGGTTCTTCATCTTCCCCTGTAGTTTTGTAATCTCCAGCTTTGGAAACAGCTTTTTTTATTTCGTCGCTATTCATAGACTCGTCACCATCAACATATAATTTTTTCATAGCAAAATTTGCAGTTGCTTCTTTTACCCCATTTACTTTTCCAACGGATTTGCCAATAGTAATAGCACAAGACGCGCAATGCATCCCTTCAATTTTATATGTTTTTTTTACCATTTCCTATTTTAACCGCAACAGCCACCTTTTGATTTTTTTATATTCTTTAATTCTTCAATATATAAATTTACATGACCTTCACTGCAAAAAGCTTTTTCTTTTGTTCCAACAAAGACAGGACTTTTTACATCCATAAATAACTCCTTGTCTTTATCTATCTTCTTATGACAGTATTCACACCTTTTTCTAAACATTCCCATAATAATTTTCTAACTAAATAAAAAATGATGAAATTTTATTTCATCACCTAATAATTATTTTAAGAGTATTTATTATAAAATCGAGCTATAAGCCATCCAGTGATAAAGCTCCATATCGAAGCTTCAAGTATTCCGCCAATTAATCCTGCAAAACTTGACGAAAAGAATATGTGCCAATTTTGCATTTGTATAAACGCACTTTCATAAACTCCGACAAAATTTCCAACCCAGACTAAAAGCATACTCAATGCCGCAAGAATAGCGAGACTATATCCTAACGCTTTTTCATTTAATTTTTTCGCAATCGTACTACCTCCCTTCATTTTTATGTATCGAATGTTTAGTTATTTCAAGATTACAACCTTTATATTTTTTACACCAAGCCTCACATTTTTCTGGCCATTCTTTCTCTTCATATTCGAATCCACATTCCTCACAAACATAAACTCCCCCTTCCACGACAACCATCTTACAAACCATCAATAATTAATTTTAATTTTTCACTAACTTCATCAGCAATTTCTTTTAAATCTTCATTGTCAACAAAACTCATTGTAACCTTGGGGTTAATAGCAGAAACAACAGTCTTCCCCCCCGAAGAATAAAAAATAATATTACAAGGAAGTAAAAGTCCTATTTCTTTTTCTGCCTTAAGAGCTTTATGCGCAAACGGCGGATTACACGCCCCTAAAATTAAATAGTTATCATAATCCACTCCTAACTTTTTTTTCAGCGTCGCTTTAACATCAATTTCAGTCAAAACACCAAACCCTTCTTTTTGTAAAGCTTCTCTTACTTTTCCAACAGCATCGTCAAAATCTATTTCAAGTTCTTTTCTAAATCCATAACTCATTTTTTGCGCCTCCAATGTTTCGGTTTGAGAAGTTGTTCAAGTAACCAAACAATAAACAATATCAAGGCAACAACAATAAGCACCATAAAAAACCATCCAAAAAAACCCATTCCAAACCCGCCATAAAATCCAGACATCATCCCATGATGATCGTCATAGACATCAGAATCCAGAGTTTCGTCACCATGGGCACTAACTACATTCACTCCAAAGAGAAATAATATCCCTAAAAATAAAAATAAATGTAACTTCACTTTTTCATTTCCTCGTTTTTATTACGTAAAATGTGAACGCAATGAAGCGACATATGTCTATCAATCAAATTCATCAAAGGCTTAATAGTTTTTTTATTTAGAGAATAATATCTAAATTTTTTATCAACTTCAGAAACTACGAATCCACAAGATTTTAATCTCTGAAGATTATGAGAGACTGTAGTCTGACCCATCTCTAATTCTTTTGAAATTTGTGAAACATTATACTTTTTTCCTTGTCTAAGAAGATTAATTATTCTTAAACGAGATTCAGATGCCAAAGTTCCAAAAAATATTTTGTAAGCACTATAAATTTCCCCCTCTTTAAGCTTATGTCTAGATATGTCTCTAATTACCATATGAGATATCCATACATATAACTATTTAAATATTATGGTTAACAGCAAACTCTCTCACCAAACTAAATCAGTTAACCAAACCATCTCATTCATCATTCAGACGGAATTATTCCAGTAATAAATATTTCAATTGCTCGTGCATCAAACTCATCGAGAGTCTCAATTCTTCCAAGTTTTGTCAAAGCGATTTTCACAGGCATATTCTTAAATGGAGCAACATAAACTCGAACAGGATATTTTTCAGCAAATGATTCTAAATCCCCGATTAACCCATCTTCACACGCAAAATTTTTACAATCATAATTAATAATTATTCCGCCACCAACCTCAAGACCATCAGCATGCTCCAACATATGTCGTTGCACACGAATATCCATTGGCTCCTGCAATACATGTGAAGCAGGATTTTTTTCAATATGTCCTGCCATATCGGTGGGAGGAAGAGAAGTGGCACCAGAAACATTTGAAATCAGAGAAGATATTCCAAAAATAATTAGCCCAATAACAAGAATAAAGATTGTCCAAATTTTAATTTTTTTAAGAGGTAGCGCTTTCTTGTTTGACACTTCATCAAAGTGTTTGGACTTATTATGCATGGAAAGACCGCCAACATCCTTAAAGTTTCTCTTACAAATCTCACATCGAGCTTTTTCTGCCATCCTAATTATTTGTTTCCCTCATTATTTAATCCTTTCTTTTTTTGTTTGACAATTTTCATAAAAACACTCCCCTGCAATATCAGCAAAATTAATCCCATCGCTAAGAAAGGATATTGAAACCAGTTCGGAGGAAGTCCTCCCTTGTAAGGCGATGGAGTAAAATGGATAAACAAAAAGTAAGCTGCATGGGCTACAATAAGATAAAATATTGTATGTGCTCCATATTGAAGCCATTTCCAAGAGGAGAATCCCAGGTAATTCATAGCCTTGTCAGAAGATGTGGCTAATAAAACTATTGCCCAGAAAACAGCCATGATGCCAATTATATTTGCTAATCCAAATCCTGGCTCCAACCGGATATACTGTCCTGCTTGTTCTATGTACTCGTAACCAAAGAACCTCATTACATCCCATTGAATCCAACCATTAAGGATTAAAACTGTATGTATAATCGCAATGAGTGCGAACCATATTCCTAATTCTCTGCGCCAAGACATAAGTTTGATGGATGGTCTCCAAACTCTTGCCAAGGGTCCCATGGCTAATGTAAAAAATAAAAGAACAAATGCAGCGTCTCCTGTTGCTCTCCAGATCCTATGAACTGAAGATAACTCTGGACGACTAAGAAAAAATAAATACACTAATACGCCTGCAAGTATCGCAATGAAGGCATGACGAAATAATATTTTTTTGAGTTTTATTCTTGGTACAATTTTCAATTAGGTTTTTTATTTAGTTAAATTATTATTTTTAATCTCCATTTTTCTTTTTTATTAACTTTCTAATTCGTTTTACTTCTATCCGATTTAGTTTTCTAATTAGCTTAGGATTTTCAGTGCTAACAAGTCTTTTTCTTTCTAAGTCAATCTCCCATTCCATCCCATTCACCATTGTTCCGTACCGTCCCAAACAATTATTTCTATATTTTTTAATTATTTTATATTTTTTAATTATTTTTTTCACTTTCTCTCATGCTTCTCAAACTATTCCAATTTACCCTTCACTATTTTTTTAAAATAAAAATAAAAAAAAATTTAAGCAGGGCGAACCGTACTTAAAATATAAATTATGCTAATTCTGCATCGATTACTTGTTTGAACACGCTAAATGGTTGTGCACCTGAAACTAATTTACCATTAATAATAAATCCTGGTGTTCCCGTAATTCCTGCGGTCGATCCAGCTGCCAAATCATCATTAATTTCATTATCAAATTTGCCAGAGTCCATACATTCACCAACATCATAACCAATTTCAGTAGCCCAATTTTTCACATCATCTGCAGTAAATTGCACCGTGCCTTGTCCCTGTTTTCCTTGTTCTTCAAATATTTTATCATGCATCTCAAAATAAGCCTCGTCTCCTCCAATTTCTCGCGCACACTCAGCTGCCTGAGCAGCAGGTTTAGCACCAGCGTGGAATCCTAAAGGAAAATCACGATATACTAATTTAACTTTTCCCGTATCGATATATTCAGATTTTAATTCTGGAAGCGTTTGTTCCCAAAATCTTCGACAGAAAGGACATTGATAATCACTCCATTCAACAATCACTACTGGAGCATCAGCATCTCCTAAAAATGCGTCGTCATCAACTAATTCATCCATATCTAATGCCGAAGGCGCACTCGGTGCAGCAACATTATTACTTGGAACATTATTAACTGTCTTTCCAGAATTAGAATCGCCATCCAAAGCGACCATCCAAATAACAACAAGTGCTAAAATGAATGTCGAAGCTTTCCAGAGCATATCTTTTTTCAGTGTTATTGTATCACTCATATTTTCTACCCCCTTTCATCACTCGATTAAACATAAGAGGAGAAGTCTTGCAAATATACATATTTTTTGTTACTCGCACAACTGCAAAAACAAGAATCGTAATAGAAGCAATAGATAACTCCAAGCCATCATAAGGAAAAAAAGATAAAAACCCTGCGCCAATTCCAAGCGCCGATGCAAGTCCGACCCCACATGCAACACATCCAGGAGCAAAAGCCGCTAAAAATAATCCGGTACCTCCAAATAAACCAACAGTCTTTTCACCACTTCCTTTTCCAAGATTAACTTTATACGCAATAAGACTAAACAAAACACCCAACAAAAGACTAACAATAATAATACTTACAAAAGAATGAAACTGTATTGTTTCTTTAAAACCAACAGCAAGCATAAAGAAAAATTTAAAAAAGCCAAAAAAGCCAAATGAAGGATAAAACTCCATCAAACTTTTCCAGCTAGAAATAAAAACATTAAACAAATAAAAACTAAGAGCTATTAAAATAGTTGTAGCAAGATATCTCCAATTCCTAAATACTTTTTTCCATAAATTCATCAAATCCCTTAAATCCATATTCTAGCCCAAAAAATAAAATCACGCACCACTAAATTAAACAGTGATAATTGTTAATGTTTCTCCATGTTCTTGAGAACATGTCGGAACAGCCTGTCCATTTGTTGAAGCTTCAATCGCATCAAATTGCACCGTCTTAATGCTTCTCGGAGGAATACTATCAACAACACCAAACTCCGGAAGATGTAACCCATGATTAACAGAATCCTTATTATCAATGACCAATTTAATTATAGATCCTTTTTTTACAGTAACCGTATCCGGACTATATTTAAATCCTTCAAGAGTAGTTTTTATTTCGACCACCTCCCCTGGACTCCCAACCACAACAACATTTTCTGAAGAGGAAATTCCGTTTCCAGAAAAGACAAACATTGTCACAGCTACAACAAATATTCCGAAAACAAAAAGTGTAGATTTTTCCATTTTTTAATTTTTTTAGTTAGAAAAATAACAAATAAAATCTATATATGCCTAGCGTCTGAACAAAAGCTCCTAAAATGGCTAAAAACATAAAATTTACACACTAGAACGTTCATAAGGGCAAAATTTAGAATTTAAGATAGACTTCTAATATTTTTCCTTTCCTTATCCGTTTTACAAGTCCTCGCTTCTCTAAATCTTGAAGGACATAACTTAATTTTGCTTTCGAGATATCTAGACGTAATCTTAAAGTACTCTGAGTTATTCCGTCTTGCTCTTTTACTTTTTTTAGTACTTTTGCTTCAAATGGGTCAAGCATTTTAAGTGCGAACTTAAATTTTTCATCCTCCTTATTTTGAGCCCCATCTTTTTCAAGCCTCTCAATTATCTTTTTCTCAGTTTTATTAAAAAACAAAAGGTAGAATCCAAGTGAGAGAATAAAAGAAAAAACCCCAATGGCAAAATGAGAAACTGAAAGTCCCTTTTCCAAATTCGCACAATTTAGTTCATCAAAACAGCCTAACTCTCGAGATTGTATTGCTAACATGTTGCCATAGTAAATAAATACGCTTCCAACTAAAACACCAATAACAATTAATAAAATTCCCAACTTTTTATTTTCCATAATAAAGATTAGAATAAAGGGTTTAAAAAATATTTGTTAACAGCGTTACTACCTAATATTTAGAAATCTTACAAACCTCCTTAATTGATTTTCCAGTAAAATAAATTGACAAAATTAAAACCAAAATTCCAAGAGTTTGTAGTTCCAATCCACGAAAGGGTAAATACATTAAAGCAAGAGGCATTCCAATAAATCCAAATAAAAATGCCCCACACGTCGGACAACCAATCCCTAAGGCAGCAACGCCAGAGCCAATAAACCCTAACAACCCTTTTCCTTCAATTTTACGATATGAATTAAATTTAAAAATAATCATCGAAAATAAAATTCCAGAAAAAACCGAAGTAAGTAAAATTGAAACAACACTAAATGTAATATATCGCGGACCAGACATCATAACTGAAATCCAAATATCGTTACCAGCAACGTTAGCCACCAAAAAATAATACAGAAAACTAAATACGGCAACGGCAAATAAAAGACTAATTATCTTATGTTTCCAACTAGATAAAACAATCTTCACACTTTCAACAGTACTCTCAAATTCTTTTTTTATTTCCATAATAATTTAAGTTAAACACTCCTCATACATGGCAGGATGGTGGCTCATATGTTCATTCCACGACTCTTGAGTATAGCCAGGTTTTGGCGAACATAAATCAGTTCCAGTTTTTCCAGAATCTTGAACAGCATAAATTATTCCTGGGAAAAAGGTTAACACCACCAAACCAACTACCAAAACCCCAATAATAACATATAAGATAATTTTTTTATTCATTTAATGACAGCCTCCTTTTTGCATATTTTTTCTATGTTTTAATAATACAGTTATCCCAATTCCATTCGATAAAATCCCGACAATCAAGAATACTGCTTGATACTTAACTAAGAATATTGCAAGTCCAGAAGCACCTGCAAGAGGAACCATTTGTAATAAAAAGTGGCTACAACAAGCAAGCATACTTCCGCCAGAAATTGTTCCTGTTCCTGCAACAGTTCCAGTAAGGGCTGCCGCATGTTTAATCGAGAGAAATAATCCAATTTGAGTTCCAAAACCTATAGCGAGGGGAAAAATAAAATACCACAAACTTCGAAGATTAAGAAATGCAAATTCAATTCCCTGGAATAAAGACACAACACCTAAATAAAAAATAAGAAGTCCAAGACCTGCTAAAATTCCATATAAGATAGCATTACCCGAAGAATTTCTATTCTCGCAACAATCCTTCCCACTCACCATTTTTTGCAACACTCAACAATTTTATCAACAAACATTCCAAAAGAAGAATCATTCCTATAAGAATAAACTGCAATAAAAATAATCCACAAGAAAATAACTAGAATAAATTCTCTGAATAAATTCTCAAGAGTTAAAACAAAATATCCTACGAGAACTAAAGATAATAAAAATGGCAATCTAAAAAAGGTCAGCTCTTCTTTTACCTTTCTCTCAATTAAATAAAAAAATCCAACAATACTCATCCCCATAAAAAGAGAAATAATAATTAAATTATCAAAATTTCCTAAATAATAAAAACCTAAAAGAAAAACCCACGTTAGAAAAAAAGCAACACAAATAGAACAGGCCTTTTCTTTCATGTTTCTCGGAAGAAAACTTTTAACGAATAAGCTCAAAAAAAATATTCCAATCACCAAATAAAAAATTCCTTCAACCATCCTGCTTTCAACCATCCATTCAACAACTCTAAATAAGAAATTGAATGATTCCTCCCAAAATTATTAAGAGAAGTAAGGTAAGCATCACTCCTTGAAAAGGAATTATTTTCCCGTTTCTTTTTTTTGTAATTTTTCTACTAAGATTTGGTGAAATAAAAACAGCGAGACCTCCAAGAAGACTGCCAACCAAAGAATAATCAATCGCATAGGTAGTCCCATACAATCCCATAAAAGGAATATACAAAGGTCCAATCGCAGAAAAAATCGATTTTAGTGGCAACACGGTCGTTACGAAGACTAAAACGATGATAAAAGTTTTTTGAAATGGAACATACTTTTTCTTAACAATTCGCGAAAACCACATTCCCATCGACATTGCAAACGCTCCAACAAATAATGCGACGACAACTTTACTCACACCAAGCCAAACAGCGGCTCCAGCAGCGGCTCCTGCCCCAATAGTGCATAATGGGCAGTGAGCACTAACCGCCTTTGCTCCAAAAATAAGAGCAGATAAAAATAAAAAAGTATTTTTTTTAAGATCCATATTCAAATTATATCCTCATGAATTCTTCATAACTTCCATCGTGATTAACAGCATAAATTATAAAATCTCCTCGCTTAACTCCAGGCATTCCAGGCGATCCTTCAGGCATTCCTGGCATCGCAATTCCAGCTATATCTGGCTGTTCTTGCAACAACTTCTCTATTGCTTCTAAAGGAATGTGACCCTCAACAAAGTAATCTCCAATAATTGTCGTATGACAACTCTCTAACGCCCGTGGAACCCCATGTTCTTCCTTTAACGAATCAAGACTATTCAAATTAATAACTTCGACATCAGAGTTCCCTTTATTGTTAAAATAGTTCGAGTAGATTCCGCAACATCCACAACTAAGAGACTTATAAATTTTCATTTCACCCTCAAAAGCATCGATTGCTTCAAAGCCGCTAGCACCACCTATACTAAAAACCAAAATCGCCAAAACTACGATTACACTACCGGACCAAGCAATTGCTTTCTTTTTCATAAGATTAATTTAAATAAGATTAACATCCACCAACCATTCCACTCGATGCCACAGCACTTTTTACAGATGTCGTTGTAGCACCAATATTTCCAACACTACCTCCAACTGCTCCAGCTTTAAATGTTAAAAAAAGTGTCAAAACAAACATTGCCCCAATAACGATCCAGAGTGTAATTCTTCTATCCATTTTTCTAATTCCTCCTTTCATTTTTTTCATAATATCAACATCCCAATTTTTAATTTCCTCAGTGCACGAATCCTTCCTCGATTTATCGCTACAACAATCCATTTTATTTTTTCACCGCCTTACTAAAAGAGATAATTGAAATTACAAGTGCACCGATTGCAAGAGTTGATACAACTCCTCCGACAAAGCCAAAATTCACGATTCCGCCAGCCATATGAGAACTAGAGATAATTGATTCTTCGACATGCTCACCACATGCACTAACAATTGGAAAAAAGGAAAAAGATGCAAGGCAAGGTAAAGCAAAATTAAATTTTCTCATCTTAACATCCTCCGACCATTCCACCGCCGCTTGACTGCCCTTTTTCAATTCCTCGATACAAGTTAGAAGCCAAATTAATATAATTCGTTGAATCAATTCCTTGAGACTCTAATACTTGCGCTTTCTGTTCATGAATTCCTGGAAAAAATAATACTTTCCATTTTCCAAGTTCTGATAAAATTTCGTCGTCGCTCATTTCAGGGTGATTCAAAATTAAATATTTACTCAGTCCTCGCATGGCATAACTGTGCGCACATCCACAAGCGGGCTCTCCGTTATCAAAGATAATCGATTTAGCACCGCAACAATATTCACAACTTATCTTGCTCGTTACCTCTATATATCGTTCCAAATCTTCGCCTTCAAGAGTTAATGTAACATCAAGTCCCTTCATAGCCGAAATGGTAGCATCCGCACTTCGCGGATCACTCGCACTCACTGCATCATAACTAACGCCTAATTCTTCTCCATATATTGCTGGAACCCCCGTAGGAATTACTCCAGACGCAGAAACGGTTGCAAATCCCGTTGCAAGCCCACTTCCAGAAGCATTTATCCTTCCAGCATTAAACATAATAACTAATGCCAAAACAGCAATGATTCCAATCTGAACATATAGCTCGGTGTTGGTCTTTCCTCCTTTCATTTTTGCATGGTTTTCAGGTTCCATGTTTTTTCTAAGACACCATTTTACTTAAGCGCTTTTGTGAAACTAGTTTCAGCAAATAAAATAACAACATTATTAAAAGATAAAATCAAAACAAAATTATGGAAAATAAACAAGTTGGTTATCTACTCATTGGAGTTTCTATTTTAGTCATCTTTGTTATTTTTTTATTTAACTCTGCACTAAAAGATATCGTCGCTGCATCTTGCGAAGGAGAACATGGACTCTCATGCCCTATGACTCAAACAGTTAATCAGCAAACATATTTAGCACTCGGAATTGTAGGCCTCCTCGTTATTGTCGCAATAGTCCTAATAGTTTCAAAACCTCAAAAAGAGGTAATTATTAAAACAAAAACTATTCACAAAAAGAAATCTTCGAAAAAAATTGATATCTCTGAGTTAAGAAATGAAGACAAAGAAGTTTTCAAAATAATCAAAGAACAAAAAACAATTTTCCAAGCAGATCTAATCGAGAAAACAGATTTTGGAAAAGCAAAAATGACGCGAATCCTTGACCGTCTCGAAGGAAAAGGATTC
>CAZNKX010000011.1:0-3415 GCA_964573915.1 Candidatus Woesearchaeota archaeon
ATGCATAATAAAGATTCGCAGAAAAAAATTGATGCAGTTGTTACAGAGATTAATCAAGAATTTTTTGATGAACACACAGAATCTTTTGTCGATGATTCAGATAAACGTCCTGGAGAGAAGTTTTTTTATTGGGAGATGAAGGGTGTTCCGTTTCGAATTGAGATTGGTTCGCGAGAGTTAGAAAAGGGGGAAGTGAGCGTTTTTATTCGAGATACAAAAGAGAAAGTTTTGATTAAACTTGAAAATATTGTTGAAGAGATAAAAAATCTTGGCGCTGAGTATGATGTGCGGCTTCGTGAGCGGGCGGACAAGTCTTTTGAAGGAAAAATTATTCGTTGTAAAACTAAGACTGAAATTAAGAAATCCTTGGATTCTGGAAAGATTGCGCAGTTTAATTTTTGTTCTGTTGAAAAGTCTGGTCAAAAGTGTGCCGAGTTTATTGAAAAAGATTTATCCGCACGAGTGATGGGAACGCGTGCCGATATGGATGAGAAGGCAACGGGGAAGTGTTTGTTTTGTGGCAGTGCTGCAAAAGAAGTTGTGTATGCGGGGAAGAGTTATTAAGATTTTAGATTAATTTTATAAAGAATAGTTTCTTGTATGTGCTATGAAAAAAGCTGTGAGAAAAAAGAGGACTCGAAAAAAATCTTCTTCGATATCTTTGTCTGAGCCAGTTCATCTTGATGACTGGAGGAAATTTCGTAATGTTTTCTTTTTGGTGTTTGCAATTACGATTATTACTGTTTTTATTTTGAGTTATATTGAGGAATCTAAGGAGGATCCCTCGCTTTCTCCAAGAGATACGGTTCATAAGACAAGTTTTGTTGAGCAGTTTGAAATTTCACTTCCCTTCTCTGTTGTGAAAAGCAATGATTTTGAATTAAAAGTGGGATCAGAGACTTTTCGGTTTATCGAAGATTCGATCGAAGAAATTAGTGGTCCTTATGCTCATCAAATTAGACAAGGTTTTATTGAGACAACTGACGGAAAGGGCAATGGAGGAAATTATCGGTCTCAAATGATTATTCGAGATGGAAGTTATCTTCTTTATTTTGAAACGGATAATTATGTCTATACCGTTTATCCTCGAGAGAAATCTCGAAGCGATGATGATGCGATTATTGAGAAGCAAATTTTGGGAGAGATAAATTTTGAAGGTGATACGATTGAGGATGGCTTTGAGGAATTTAGTGGGCTTGGCGGAGGACCTGGCAGTGGAACTCAAGAATTTGGGACTGGTGGATGGGTTGGAGATAATGGAGATGTTGCTGAAATAATTGCGTTTTATAGTCCTGCGTATCGTATTGCAAAGGGTGGAACGACAAATGTGATCAATCGAATTTTGTCTGATGTTGCGTTAGTGAATACGATTCGTCAAAATAGTAATGTGTTTTCTCAGATCTCTGTTATTCATTTTGAAGAGCTTCCAGAATATGTAGAATTGCCTGGAAATTCTGATGGGAATTTGGGAGAGCAAGTTCCCGGTTATGGAAATAACTATATTTACTATATGTATGATCTTCGGACACAACATAATGCAGACATTCAAGCTACCTGGTTTGATGATTGGCTTAGTCCTAATGTTTGTGGGTTTGGTTCGCTTCCTGGGGGAGACGTTAAACTTCATCATCGAGGTAGTTGTGGCATAACCGGTTATGTTCTTGCCCATGAAATAGGCCATAATTTTGGATGTCATCATCAAATTTCAAACGCTCCCGAGGGAGGAAATCCCTTTACCTATGGCCGTGGATATGTTAATGCTTTTGCGACGGTGATGTATGCAGGGGCTTCTTCGGCTCATGATCTTTATTCTAATCCGGACCTAGATTATTTTGGATATCCTATCGGAATTGAAGAAGGGCAAGCAGGAGAAGCAGATTGTGCCAAGAATAATGACCAAATGAGGTATACTATTTCTAATTTAGGGGTTGCATGTCCTACGTGTCAAATTTCACCAGCCGCGCCTCCAACGAGCTTACAGGCACTGCGTGTAAGTTCCTCCCAAGTTGATTTAACGTGGGATGAGAGCAGCACTCCGGGGGTGTATCGGTATAAGATTTATCGGAGTAGCGTTCCTGGAAATGCTTGTCAGGCTTCTGATTTAATTTATGAGAGTCCTGCATTTAATTCGTATATAGATACTACTGTTGGAAGTGGCAACTATTATTATTCGATGAAATCAGTTATTGTTAAACATCCCTATTATCTTGATTTACAAAATCCTGAGTTCTTGGAGGGTCCTTGCTCTGAAGTTGTTCAGACTGCGAGTACTGCACTCGAAGCTCCTCAAAATCTAGTTGCAAGTGATGGGACTTCTAATTCTGCGATTACAGTTTCTTGGAGTCCTGTTGTTAATGCAGATAGTTATGATTTGTATCGTTCAACTACTGCTGTTTCTTGTGTTGACTTTTTGAAAAATACCGGCGCGACTCTTGATGTTGATTCTTCTGTTGGTTTTAATGAAAAATATTATTATTCTGTTAAGGCGAAAAATTCTTTTGGCGAGAGTCCTTGTAGTAATATAGATTCTGGATTTAGCTCGTATCAGGATGTTGATTTTGGTCCTCTTCCCGCACCAGAGATTCCCGGAAATGTTTATGCTACCGATGGTGATTTTGGCGATCAAGTTTTGGTTAGTTGGGATGCTGCAACAGGACCTGTTTCTTCTTATGAGGTTTTTAGGGATGATATTACTTGTTCGGGAAGTCCCATTACGAGCACTGGATTTTTCCAAAATTATTTTTATGATACAAGTGTTGTTCCAGATGTTGTTTATGATTATTCTGTTCGTGCAAAAGGTGGAGGCGGGTATAGTGCTTGTTCCTCGTTTGATTCAGGCTATGCTGATTCGGGAAATACTGTGAACTGTGAAATTTATGGCGATGGTTCTCATATAGATGTTGGGGGCGGGCTTTGTGAAGCTACTTACTATGTAAGAGATGATGGATTTATTCAACACTTTGGACTGGGGACTTGGCAAGAAGTCCATGATGATGCTGTGGGTTTTAATGCATACAATTCTCCCAATGTTTATACTTATGTAGCCTCTCTTACTTACGGTAATCCTTCCCATTTTATCCATCGAGGATTTTATTCCTTTGATTGGGATCTTCCTATTGGCGCGACGCTCGCGTCTGCAACATTTTCCTTGAAACCTCAGTATATCGTGGAAGGTGTTCCAGGAGACTCCATTGTTTTTTTCAAAAGTGATGCGACGTTTCCCTTGGATATATCTGATTATTCTAATACTTGTGATGTAACTGTCGGTCCTGCGAATATGAATAACATACTTGCTGAGAAAACTCTTTCTAGCCTTAGTGTTGATTCTTACTCAGATATTTCATTAGATATATTGAAGGTTCCTGCCGCAGTTTCTGGAAATGAAATTAGGCTTTGCATTCGGGACGGAAGTGAA
>CAZNKX010000011.1:3515-6910 GCA_964573915.1 Candidatus Woesearchaeota archaeon
ATTTCTTTTTTGAATAGCGTTGGTCTTGGAGTTATTCATGAACGGGCGTTCGCATCAGAACTTATTTCTGAAGCTATTTTTTTGTCGCCTGGTAAGGGAAGTGGCTTTGCTGGCGGCGGTCCTCCCTTGGTTGAAGCGCCTCTTCTTAATTATTATTCGTACCATGACGGTGCAATAGAAACTGTGACGTGTGACTCATCTGACTGTTCGGGCCAGTCTCTTATAAATTCCCTGCCCGTTGGCGTGATCGACGAATATGCATATTTTGATTCTTACTTTGATTCAACAAATATACCAACATATATTTATTTAGATAAAAATCTTGATACGCTACGACTTGTAAGGTGTCATGATTCCTTCTGTAATTCTGTTAATCAGGAAAATCATGTTCTACAGCCTGGGGCTTATTATTTGCCCTACGAGATAAATCCAACGGGGTTTTCAGGAGTCTTAACATCTGGAAACCGGCCACTTGTATTCGCACGAAATTCATTTCCTGGAGCTCCAGAGCCCAAAAAATCTATTGTAGCAACCCGGTGTGGAGACGAGTACTGCACCATCAATAGTGGGACGACAGAAACTGATTATCTAGATATAGCAATAACTGATTCGTACACTGCAGGATATTCTGCTGCAATCGGAGGGGACGGTTTGCCGGTACTTTCGTTTGTTGATGAAACAAATGCTAATCTTTTGCATTGCAGTAATGAAGACTGCAATGACGCTGGGCAAAATATTATCACGTCTCTCGTTCCAAGCACGATTAATGGAACAACAGATATGATAGTTGGGTTTGGGGGAAATCCTGTGATAGTCACTGGCGATCGAGGGATGGGCGTTGGGCAAAGTTCAACTTTATCACTTATACTATGCAATAGTTATGATTGTAGTAGCAAAACTGTTCGAACGATAGACTCTTCTAATGATGCATTCTTTCCAAGCGTAGCTCTTGGAAGTGATGGGAATTATATTATCTCTTATGTTCGAAATGTAGGAAGTGGATACGGCCTCGCAGCATATCACTGCTCTAATGCTACGTGTAGCACAGGAAATAGTTATTGGATTGATCAGCGAATTGGAACTAATCCTTTAGCGAATGAAAACCGATGGCTTGGGGAAGGGAACTCTGTGTTTGTGGGGAGCAGTGGACAGGCAACAATAACATATGGTGATCCAGAAACGGATTCATTAAAAGTAGCTTACTGCTCTAATGCTGCGTGTTCGAGCGCGACTACTTCAACTCTTGACTTAGAAGCAGGGGCATTCTCGACGATAAATGGACTAACAACAGGAAACTTGGCGGTTTCATACCATGACACGACATACGGTGATTTAACATTTGCAAGTTGCACAAATGATGATTGCAACGGGGCGATAACTACACGTGTAAAGCATATATCTAACAGACCATTTTCTCTCCCATTCGCAGTTGATAAATATTCAGATGACGCATTAGGTATATCATATTATCAAAAAGATTTAGATTCGAATTATTTTGCGAAGTGTGATGATGCTTCTTGTGATACTATTGCTTCACATGTTGAAGTGCTCCCCGAACCAAGTTATAGCATTTCTTCGCTTACATCTTTGGGAATGGGAATAGCGGGAAATGATCGACCTCTTTTGATGTTTCAGACAACAGATGGATCTGGAAATTGGGAACCTGCGATAATTGTATGTGGGAGCAGTGGCTGTACTTTTGGGAACAATCCCTCTACTGCCGGAGACTTTTCAAATGGAATTTTTCGGCGTATGTTTGTGATTAGAGATTATTTTGGATTACCTTTTGTCGGTCTTTACAGTGGTGGGAGTGGTCTTACAACGATTAGCTGCAATAATTATGCATGTACGAGTTACGTTGAAACGACGCATAGCATTCCTGATTTTGGTTCAATTGGAGAGAAAATATCTATAAATGTGGGAAGCGACACGAACCCAGTAATCGTGTTCTCGAGTGCAGGAGATGTGGGAATACTTAAGTGTAATAATAGTGATTGCACGAGCAGTCAAAGTACAGCACTTACCATAGATTCTGTGGACTATCGCCCAGACGTTGTAGTGGATGCAAATAATCGGCCACAAGTGTCTCTCTCACGAAACGAACCAAACTGCATTAACGGGCCTTATTTTCCTTGCTGTCCGGGACTTTTTGAGCCTGGAGAAACTTTTGCTGAGTGTTGTGCCGCGAATAATCTTAATTGTCCTGCAAGTCCTCCGGAAAATGGCGATTATGGTGTTGGGGTAATTAGTTGCGGTAATTCTGCTTGTAGTGCTGGGAACTCGTTTGAATGGGTTGACGCAATGGTCAGACCTAATGTTGGGCCTCATTGGGAATCTGATACGGCTATTGATTTATCTGAAGATGGATATCCTATTGTTGCGTACCAAAATTTAGAAAGTGATGAAGTCAGAGTTGCGACCTGTGCTGATTTAAGTTGCACTGCAAACCCTACAACTAATATGGTTGATGAAAGTCATGAACGATATACATTCATAGAATTGCATGAGGCTCTCGTCGAAGGACCAAGCGGAACAACTATGCCAACAAATGTGCAGGCAAGCGATGGCGTATATCGGCATAAAATTCGTGTGACATGGGAAGCGCCAACAGGAACAGATCCTGTAACTGGATACCATATTTATAGAACAAGAAATTCGAACGATCCAGGATGTACTTCTGGAAATCGAATCGTTGCAAATCACCCGGGACTTTTGTATGATGATTTTGGTCTTAATTGGAATAAGCTTTACTATTACTCTATTCGTGCGGTAACAACAACGGGGCTTAGCGATTGTAGCG
Organism: Candidatus Woesearchaeota archaeon; assembly: GCA_964573915.1. Classification (GTDB taxonomy): domain Archaea; phylum Nanobdellota; class Nanobdellia; order Pacearchaeales; family GW2011-AR1; genus JAGVXH01. Next base: position 6,316 of record CAZNKX010000011.1, read on the forward strand.
CGATTGATTCAGGATACCTGAAGTCATTTTCAAATATTGGAAGAGTTCCTAAAACTGCAACAGTAACTAATTTAGTTGCAAGTCAGGGAACTTATGTTGATAAAATAGATCTTGACTGGAGTTATCAAGGTAGTGTAAGTCCTCTAAGTTTTAATATTTATCGAGGAGGATCGGGGATGAGTCCATGCGACCCGCAACGGCTACTTGTTGGAAATTATGGGAACGGCGCGACAGTAATGTTTAGTGACACCGATCAAAATTTAGTTGCTGGAACAGATTACTATTATTATGTTGATGCTAACTTACAAGGGGGAGGAACGAGTGACTGTTCAAATATTGCGCTTGGAACTATCGGCACTATCCCACCGATAATTGTAAGTGCGACAGATGGCTTGTACAGTAACCACATAGAAGTTACCTGGATTACGCCACCAGAAATAAGTGCTACCGACTACGACATATATGCAGGAGACGTAGGCGTTACTTGCATTCCACAACGACTCATAGGAAACTCAATAACCGAGTTTTTTGATCATACTGGACTTAATCCTTTGGAAACTCATTATTATCGCGTTCGTGCAAATTTAGTTGGGGG
>CAZNKX010000011.1:7010-13836 GCA_964573915.1 Candidatus Woesearchaeota archaeon
TTGGTTACCAATAGTATGTTTATGGTAACCTCAGTTAAGAAACGAAAAGACACGGCTGTTCGTGTGAGTAAGTGGCTTGACAAAGAGATTGAAAATTACATTTCCGATAAAAAAATTAGGATAGAATTTCCAACGAAACGGAATTTTATTGATGTTGCAGTTTTACAGTTATTGGAAGAAAAAAAAGTACTAAAAAAATAAAAGGGGAAACAGATGATGGATAAAATTGAAAAGGCGAAGCAATTGTTTCGGCAGCTTGAGGAAAAGGATGCTTCATGTGCAAATGAAGTTGCTGTTCGGAATTTTTGTATTCAAGAACGGTTATTAGAAATTCGGGCAAATTAATTTTTTTACCTGATGAAATCCTAAACCTTATAAATTGTAAAGGTGTTTGGATTGTATGACAATTGTAATTGAGAAGCAATCAAGAGCCCTTGGAACCTTGAAGAAAGGAGATTCATTTTTCATTAATGGGAAGGAAATGAAAGTTGATTCGCACTACCTTTTCCAAGATCATGGAGATACGAAAGAAATGATTATTGAGGTATTTAATCCAGGAAATGATAGGGAATATCAAGTGAGGTATTTTGATGATCAAGTTGAATCGAGTTTAGAAATTTATGAATTGCAGGGCGATATACAGTATGTTAAGCGAGAGCCCAAGTCGGTTAGTTGGTAGTTTTAACGGAGAATTTTTTCGTTGGAGAAAATCTTACGTACAAATGTACGCGACAATTTCCTCCGCCTCAAACTTCCCTCGTTAAAATAAAATTGTGCAATTTTAACTTAATTTTCCTTAAGTTTTTTATTAATATTACTCCAACCCCAAAGACCAAAGATTAAACCAGCAATTCCCCAAATAATTATATTAACTCCAACATAAAATTTTTCTTCAAAAATAAATTTATCAAGAAACCAAAAAAGTAGAAACATGAATAGTGCATACCGACTTCCATAAGTTAAAACATAATTCCACTTTCCTCGCTTTACTATTTCTTCGAGCTTTTGCTTCTCTATCTTATTCATAGTTTCAATAAAAGAAGCATACTTATAAATTTATAGAAATTATTTATTCACTTTTTTCTTCTTCAGCTGGCGCAAATAAACTATCAAATTTCTTTGTTCCTTCTTTTGTGACTTTGGTGTTAATTTGAACGGTGTCAAGAGAAATTTCTTTTCCGCGAACGGTTTTTCGAAGACGTAGGCCTTTTGGGCGCGTGGATTTCTTTTTTTCACCTTTTGGTTTTCGCTTCATCGCTTTACCATATCCTAAGAGTACTTTTTTTAAGTTAGGTCCGTCGATTTCTTCAAGACCTGTAAATCCTGATTTATCTGAGGTTCCCCTAATTTCTAATTCATATCCTGTTAAGTCTTCTGAGATTTCTTTTCCGTCGAATTTTTCTCCAATTGAGAGTCCAACTAACCTTTCATCTTCAGTTTCAACTTTGAACGTTTTACCGTTGTGAGCTACATTAATTTTAAATGCCATTAGTATGGTTTACGGTTGAGGGTTTAAAAGTGTTTTGATGATTATTTTAATTTCTTCAAAACATTTATAATGAATTTATTCTTTGGGATATTGTTATGGTTGGTGGGAAGGCGAGAAGAAGCATGTGGGCGGAATACCATTATAAAAATTCCATTAATCTTAGAAATCGTGATTCACGTTCCTTGATGATTTATGTAGGTCTTTTGGTTTTTATCACGGCTTTTTTTACGTTGATGGTTTTAGATAATAATGGGGTTGGTTATGGGGTTTATTTGGAAGAAGACTTGAATGAAAAAGAAGGGGGCTTTGCTTTTACGTCTCCTGAAGCCTTAGACTTTCAATTTGATATGTCTCGTGGGATCAATGCGCCATCGAACGTAATTGCGAGTGAGGGTTTGCCGGTTGTCAATATTGTTTGGGCTGCACCAAGTGATGGGGCTCTAATTGTGAAATATAATATTTATCGGAGCGGGAGCCCGGGTGTTGCAGTGAGTACAAATAATTATCTTGGAAGTGTTGGTAGAACTCAGTTGTTCTATGATGATTTTCTTGCGATTCCCGAACAGACTTTTTATTATGTTGTTACGGCCGAGAATTTTCAAGGAGAGAGTCTTGCGAGCAATGAGGATAGTGGGACTGTAGCACGATTTTAAAAATTATTGTTCTTTAGAAAATCTACTTGATATAGTATCTATAGAAGGGTCTTGCGACGAGGATAATGAATAAAATGAGGAAGTGCCAGGGATTTACTGAATGTACCCAACTCATTGCTGCTGGCCAAATTGTTATGAGGAATAAAATTGCCGCCATCGAAGACCACTTGATTAATCCGATATCCCAGAAGTTCAAATTCTTAATTCGTTTGTTGAGGTAGTTCATCATGATGTCTTTTTTTGCGCTCTTCTATCGTTTGAAATATATTTAAGGGTTTTGGTACTTTTTTAATTAGGATTAGAGGTCGTCAGTTTCGGTTACCTTTCTCTGTTTTTCTTTTTTCAAGAGGCTGATTAGATAATAATCTATTGCTCCGAGTCCAATTAAGGTTAGTATAGTTATTGTCCATCGAAGTGTCTTGTTTATTTTTTCTTCGACTGTTAAATTCCATGTGCTCGTAATTATATCCTTTCCATCATCAGTTTCAAGCGTGATTACATAAACTCCTACTTCAAGATCACTAAAATCTCTTTTGTCATCATCTCCTATGACCAAAGAACCATCTATATACCATGTGTAGGTAAGGAAATCTCCGTCTTCGTCTGATGAAGTAACTGAAAGAATTATTTCTTCTCCTGCTTTTGTTGAGATGACGCTTCCCTGATCCAGCGTTACTGATGGAGGGTTGTTTGGAAGGATAATTTCTTCTGTTTCGTTTTCTCCTGTAGAGTTTGTTTCGTTAGAGACTTCACCTTCATCGAGTGAGTCTGCTTCCAAGACGTAAATCAAAACAATGTTTGTTTTCGAAACATTCGAATCATCTGCTCTTATGCTCATATTTGTTATTCCAGAAAAATTTGCTTCTGGGACGATTTTTAACTCTTCTTCAGTTAGGTTAATTGTTAAACCATTTCCAGGAGTGATGTCATAGGTTATATTGTCTCCGTCGGGATCGTAGTAATATTCTGTTAGATTAATTACGAAAGATACATTTTGTTTTAGAATAAGTTCTTCGAGCGGTCGCACCAACGTTGGAGGACTATTTGCAGAAATAAATATCATTAAGAAAAGTATGGTCCCTATTAGAATATATGACCTCTTCATTTTGTTCGTACGAGATCTAAATTATTAAAGTTTTCTACTCTTATTTTGATTTATTTTAGCGTCTGGAGGGTTCTGTGGAGAGTGGGGCTAGCTTTCTGCCCAAACTTTATGGGAAAGGTAGTTAGAAATTGTTGTTGTTTTGTCGAGGGGCGTTGAAAGTTTATTTTTCTTTTTTGAAAAATGATTTCCTGTATACTTGGATGATAGGAAAAGGTTTATATACTAATAGATTATTATAGTTTCATGAAGAAAGGTGGTGCTGTTCAAAAATCAAGATTTTTTATCTTTAGTTCTGTCGCGATTGCGATTGCGGTGATGGCCTTAGTTTTTTCTGCCAATACTCTTACTCCTGCGACTTATGAGAATGGATTGGGTTTTTCTGTAAATGAGAATATTACTAATGAATTTAATATCACTGTGAATAATACTAATCTTGCTGCTGTTGGGAACATTTCACAGGTTAATATCACTCTTCCCGATTTATTTGTTTTTGTTCTTGGTACAAATATTACCGCTGCAGATTCTGTGGGGGAAGGTCATTTTGCAGGTTTGTTTACTAATACTACTGCCGGCGATGGGACTAATCTTTCTTGGACTAATTCTACAGGGTTTATAATTAATGGTACTATCTTGAATAGTGGGAATTGGAGTTTCTTTACTTTTAATGCAACGACAAATACTCCGGGAACTTATAATTTTACTGTTACAACTGGAAATGCTACCGGCGGAGCCATAGAAACTCAATACGTTTCCGTGGAAGTTAATGATACGACAGCACCTTTCGACATTGAGTATAGTACCGGAAGTCCTGCTACTGGCGCGAATATAACTACTGATTATTTTGCTGTGAATATCACTTCTAATGATACTGATGGTTCTTATGCTGGAACGCTGGATACTATTGCGTATTTTATCTATTATCCTAATGGAACTTTATTCAACAATACCAATACTACGACGAATTCTGATACAATTAATTTTACTGGTCTTGCTAATGGAACGTATTTCATCAATATTAGTGTTAATGATACTGCTGGAAATGAAAATTTCTCCCTTGCTGGTTCGAGAACGTTAACTGTTGATAATGAGAAACCTAATGCTTCTGCCGCGTGTTCTCCCGCCACCGTTGTTCAAGGAGAGACGGTTACCTGTACTTGTAGTGGGACGGATAGTTTTTCTGGGATAAATTCTACTGCGACAACACCTGGTTCTACCCCAAGTACTGCAGATACTGGAACGTATAGCTATGGTTGTACTGTTACAGACTATGCAGGGAATACAGCGAGTAGTACTGTAGAATATAACATTAATGGTTTGGGCGGCGGCTCCGGTGGTAGTGGCGGCTCCGGCGGAGGAAGTTCCGGCTCGGATGATGACTATTTTACGGGGGATACAGAGGATGTTTCTGATGAAGATTTTGCATCGGGATATACGGCTAATGTTGCTCCAAAGTCTGAGTTGAAAGTTAGCATTGACAATGAAGATCATTTTGTGGGCGTTGTTAGTTTAACTGCGACTACAGTCAAGATAAATGTTAGTTCGGAGCCTCAGCAGGCGACTTTTGCTATTGGAGATACGAGGAAGTTTGATGTTAATTCAAATAATTTTTACGATCTCCAGGTTACTTTAAACTCTATAGATCTTGGGGGGAATACGGCGAGTATTTCTATTTTGTCAATTCATGAGGTTATAACTGAAGATTCTATCGCAGAGGAAGAGGAACTCGAAGAGGAAGCATTGGACATTGCATCTTCTAGTGATGGAATTTCTTGGGCGTGGTGGATTGCAGGGTTGATTGTTCTTGTGATAATTATTTTTGTTATCGCTTATTTGAAGAAGAAGTGAGTGAGCCTTTATCTTGCCTAGGTTTCATCGTCAGACGCCCCACGTCGGATTTGCCCTTCTTTTGATTGCAGCAATTTCTTGAAGAATGGTTTTTTCGTCAGATGTTAAAAGACTCTTGTTATCTTTAAACTTTCGAAACTGGGTTTCTGAAAGATTCGTATATAAACTTTCCCCTACTGTAAGTTGTCTTTCAAAGTTTACTCCCGGAATTGAGATTGCAACTTCGGCTCCTTTGAGCGCCTCCGAGACATTTTTTCGGTCTTCTTGAACTTCTTTTACCTGACCGATTTTTTCATCGTTAGAGTTGATGAAACGCTCTTTATTACGGAGCGTTCCGCTGTTTACGACGACGCCAAATACGGCAGGATTAGAATTTCTAAATACGAAATCAAGGATAGTGATTTTTGCAATTTTTGGAAGCTCATCTAATTTTTTCTTTTCTGTTTCTTTTGTTTTTTCATCTCTGTATTCTTCAAAATCTTCAATTAATTTGTAGACAACTTTATTAGTGATTACTTTTATTTGAGATAATTCTTCAATGTCGGTTTCACTTGCTACATCTACGTTGAAGCCAAGAATTATTTTATCGAGGCTGGGAAGTGCTGCAGCAGTGTAAATGTCTTTTTTTATAATTGGGCCGATTCCAGCTTTGATTACGCTGATGTTGTGTTGTTTTAGGAGAACTAAAAGCGCTTCGAGACTTCCAAGTGAATCAGCTTTTATTACAATCCCTGATTCGTCTGTTTGCAACTCCTCTGAGATTTCGTTTTCAAATTCTTTTTTTATTTGGTCGAGATTGTTATCGATTACCTGGAAAGGCATTCCTGGCATAATGTCTTCTTTTGAAATTATTTGGAGTTTGATTCCCGCTGCTGCGCTTACTTCTTTTTTTGTAACGTATCCTTTATTTAATGGAAGAGCTTCTTGCATGGTTCTCATTTTTGTTGCTAGTGTTTCTCCCTCGAGGTTTGCGATTGCAATTTCGTCTTCTAATTTCAGTGTTCCGTCGTAGAGAATGCATTCAAGAAATGTTCCCGTTCGTTCTTTTTTTACTTCGAGGATTACACCTTTTGCAGTTTTGCTTACTGTTATTTTTTCTGTTAGGAATTTTTGTGAGAGTGCGGTAATCATTGCAAGGATTTCTGAGATTCCCTGCCCTGTTTCGGCGGAACAAGGTACAACTGCGACGTTTTTTCTGAAGTCTGTAATCTTTGAGTACATTTCTGCTGTGATCCCGTGCGAGTGTAGTGCTCCAATCAGTGTATAGTATTTTTCTTCGAAGTTTTCTTTTACATTGCTTGCTTGTGCTTCCAAACTATTTAGAAAAAGAAGATCTTTTGGTGTTTTCCATCCAGATATGTTATCGATTTTATTGAGTGCGATGATAAAGGGAGTTTTATTTGCTTTTAGGATTTGCAAAACTTCCTGAGTCTGAGGTTTTATCCCATCGTTGATGTCAATTACCAGGATGGCAATGTCGGCCAGACTTCCTCCTCGTTTTCGAAGATTAGTAAATGCTGCGTGACCTGGCGTGTCGATAAATAAGAGTCCTGGAATCTGTAGCGGAATCTTGAATTTTTTGAGAATTTCTCCAGCTCTTTTTTGGATGTTTTCTTGAGGGAGTGTTGTAAAAGATATTTTTTGAGTTATTCCTCCCGCTTCGGAATCTTGAATTTTTGTTTGTCTTATTTTGTCTAATATGCTCGTTTTTCCATGGTCGACATGCCCAGCTAC
>CAZNKX010000012.1:0-13462 GCA_964573915.1 Candidatus Woesearchaeota archaeon
GGAGAAATCTATGGGGGCAGCGCAGGATTCTGGGATTTTGGCCCACTCGGAGTTGAACTTAAAAAAAATATCAAAGATGCATGGTGGAATTTTCATGTCCAAAAAAGATCAGATGTTGCAGGACTTGACGGAAGCATAATCACCAATCCAAAAGTTTGGGAAGCGTCAGGCCATGTTGGAAACTTCATAGATGTTGCAGTATACAATAAAAAAACAAAAGAGAAAAAGAAAGTAGACAAACATGAAATAAAAAACCTAGGACCTGAATGGAAAAATAAAGGAGAATTCAATCCGATGTTTACAACCCAAGTCGGGCCAATAAAAGACGATTCAAAATTAGCCTATCTTCGACCAGAAACAGCACAATTAATTTTTACAAACTTCAAATTAATCCAAGATAATGCTCGTCTCAAACTCCCTTTTGGAATTGCACAAATCGGAAAATCATTTCGAAACGAAATCGCTCCACGGAACTTTTTATTTAGGGCACGGGAGTTCGAACAAATGGAAATAGAATATTTTATTAATCCAAACAAAAAAACAAAATTCCCAAAAGAATTTAGTTACGAAAATTGTGAAATAAAAGTATATTCTAGCGAAATGCAAGAAAAGAAAAGCGAGCCAAAAAAAATGAAAATAAAAGAAGCGTTAAAGAAAAAAATTATTCAACTTGAATGGCATGCATACTGGCTCGCAACCGAACTGAGCTGGTTCAAAAATCTTGGGGCAAACTTAGAAAATTTTAGAATTAGGCAACACACAAAAGATGAAAAATCACATTATGCAACGGACACATGGGATTTAGAATATCATTTTCCCTTTGGCTGGAAAGAACTACAAGGAATTGCAGACAGGGGAACATTTGATCTTGAACAACATGAAAAAAACTCAAAAAAAGATTTAAAAATTACTGACGTTGATAAAAAAGTTCTTCCAATGGTCGTTGCCGAACCAAGTCTTGGAGTAGAGCGTGCATTCCTCGTATTTTTATTTGAAGCGTACAAAAAAAGTGAAAAAGAAAATGTCTGCCTAGAACTTCATCCAAAATTATCGCCTATAAAGGTTGCAATCTTCCCTCTCGTAAAAAAAGATGCAACACAGGTACAGATTGCAAAAGAAATTTTTAACGAACTCTCAAACGAAATAAGCGCCACCTACGATGAATCGGGCTCAATTGGAAGGCGCTACGCAAGAAATGATGAAATTGGAACACCATTTTGCATAACTATCGATGACGATTCTAAAACTAATAAAACCGTAACAATTCGAAGTAGGGATGATGGAAAGCAAAAAAAGATTGCAATACCAAACATCCTAAAAACCATTCAAGATTTAATTTCTGAAAGAATAACGTTTAATAATTTACCAACCAAAGAACACTAATCTTAAATACTCTTGAAAATTCATACGGTGAGGTGATACTATGTCAAATGAAAATATACTCGCATTTGTCTCGATTAAAGGTGGAGTAGGAAAAACAACCTTAGCACTTGAAACGGCAAGTTCTCTGGTAAACGACTTTGGAAAACGAGTTTTATTAGTAGATGCTAATTTTTCTGCTCCAAACATTGGATTATATTTAGATATGACAAGTGATATAACACTCCACGACGCGCTCAATGGAACTGGACTCCATAATGCTATTTACGAGTCACACGGAATTGACGTCATTCCTGCATCAATTGATTACAACGACGAAACAGACATTTTCAAATTGAAAAAAATCCTAAATAAGTTCAAAAACCGATACGACTTCATCATCTTAGACTCCTCGCCCCATTTCGAAGAATTAAAGCCGGTCGTAGCAGCCTCGGATAAAATTTTCTTAGTAACCTCTCCAGACAATACAACGCTTCAGACAACACTAAAAGCCGCAAAAATTGCAAAAAAGCAAAACACGCCAATCGAAGGAATCGTCGTAAATAAAATTAGAAGTCCAAGACACGAATATAACTTGCGAGAAATCGAAGAAATTTCCGAAATTCCAGTCGTTGCAAGAATTAAAGACGATAAGAAAATAGCAAAAGCGACTCACAAGAAATCTCCCATAACCATTTCAAATCCGAGAAATAAAATCTCAAGAGAAATAAAAAATATGTCTGCTGCACTTTGCGGCTCCTCTGAAGATTCAACACTGCTACAAAAAATTCTACTCAAAGATATCATTCAAAAAGAAGCCATAAACAGAGACCTACTTAGGCAAAAATTCTATCAAAGCCAATTATAACTTCATACTTTTTTTAATTTTTTCGATGAGAAAATCTCTTACCAAACCTCATCCGAATATGATAATAATTTAAGATCCAATAAATAACCAACAGGACTATCGCGCCGCCACTAAAAAGAATTCCTAAAACGAGGAGAGTCTCTGAGGTAATGGTAGGGGAAAGACCGGCAGCAAGAAGGATCTTTGAAACAAACGAATCGCCTGCAACCAAAGGAGCAGTTAGAGGCTCACAAGAATACAGGCAGGGGCCACCACAGTCAACGCCAGATTCTCCTTGATTTTGAATTCCATCAGAACAGGTAGCACATGCCTGGCAGGGACCACCACAGTCAACGAGCAACTCACATGAGCCATCATGACAATTAGTAACGCCGTCGCTACAACTAGGATCCTCAACAAAATAACATGCATGAAAAGATCCAGGACCCGGTAACACAATAGGATCATTACCACAAGCATTTACATCATCGCAAGTCCTGGTTTGGTAGCCACAAATTTCCTCAGAATAATCTTCGAACACACACAGCTCTCGAGCATTCGCGTAAGCTTCCTCACTCAAAAGCCCTAGGGAAAAAGATTCCTCGACGTTAACACACTCATTCCAAAAGCCGCACGCCCAAAACTCTGTGCAAAGGCCGCCTCCGCTGCCCCCAGCATCAGGTTCAGTCGAAGGATCTGTAGTCGAGCAAGTCGAAGAAGATAAACTAAGAACGGTAATTGTCACGTTCTGTTGATCTACTCCTCCTTCACCATCCAAAACACTAATGTTCAAATTATGACTTCCAACATGACTACTATTAAGCGTTGGAGAAAAAACATAAAAATTAGTTCGATTATAATTAGTCACGCCAAGTTTTGCCGTATCAAAGGGGCTCGAAACACTATCGTAAGAAGGATTAACCGTCGTCGTCAAAGTATCCTCGTGCTCATCTACATCTTCTGCATAATAGCTATAATTAAGTTTTTGTCCTTCACAAATTTCCTGGTCAACCAACGTTGATAAAACAGGATTCGTATTTGCAACAACACTGATATTAAATGTCGCAGAATCAGTTATATTTGCGGTCGAATTAATCGACCCTATCACTGTCAAAGTATTCTGCCACCGAACAGCCTGAATAGTAGTATTCGGAGTAAAGGAAATGTTTTGGTGGATTAAAACGCCATGCAAATCATCATTAAGGGAATAATACCACAAAGTAACCGTAGTATCATTAGTCACATTAAGAGCAACCCCATAAGTATCATTATAAGTATTGTTAACCTGAACACTATCTCTCACAGGAAGCGTGATGTTAATAGTCTCATTAGATGCAGCCTCGACGGTTACATTAAGAAACCCGCTATCAACAACACTTCCCGTATTACTATAAACAACGACCAGGCCATTATGAATACTAACAAGACTTGCAAAAACAAGAAAGAAAATAAAAATGGCCAAAAGAACTCTATCACCTTTCATGTCACTGCTAAAAGAACCACGTATATAAATTTAATTTAATCTGCATCCCATTTACGCCAACTTTCAATTCCATCTTATTTCTTTCGTTTCCTCCCTCTCTTCCCTCTTCGATACAACACAATCAAAATAACAATAATCACAACGACGAGCGCTCCAATCACGATCCAGAGTATCGAGGAGGTTCCAACTTCAAAAGGACTTGAACTGACCACATTTCCAAGACCAATAATTTTTAATTCATTCTCAGAAACTTCAAAAATAACAGTCTCCCTTGAAAGTCCATACTCATCATAATGAACGCCAATATCTGCAAAATAAGAGCCAGGTAAAACTCCCTCAGTATCCCAAAATGCATTAAAAGAATATTTTGATTTAGCATTAACAGTATGACTCGCAGACTCAAAAGAAGAGACAACCCCTGTATCGTCATAAATATCCACTAAAAGGTACACTCGTTCCAGTGGCTTATTCCAATTATTTCGAACAAGCATTTCCAATTTCACAATTTCTCCAAGAGAAAAGTCCTCAACATAAATATCTTCTAATTCTAAATCCTTGTCCCCAATATGAAAATTTCTCTCAAAGGATAAAGTGTCTTCATCATAAATTAAGCTCGCAAAAGCGGTGTACTCTCCTTCAGGAAAGTCCGCCGTCCATAAATATTTCAAATCCTTCTTCTCTCCACTCGGAACTGCAATTCCAGGAGTAGTAAAACTATCAACCAATTCACCTTCCGCATTTTTAATATCAATTTGAGCCCGAATATTCGTAATATCAAAAGTTCCCTGACTTGCAATCGGGAAGATAAATTCTACCTTTTCCCCTTTGTCGGCACTAATAATTTTAAAATCAGCATTGGCAAATTTCCCTGGATGAAGCGAATAAACATATAACTGACTGACAACAGAAACCCGAGCAAAAACTTGAGCTCCAGAATTCTCATCAGCAAGCTCAGTAACTGAAACCCCTCCTTCATTAATCCCCGGATCTAAACTCTCCGGAAGATTTATGGTATAAGTAAAAACCTTGGAGGGCTCGCCCTCTTCAAAAGAAACTATTTCAGGATAATCGCTAATATATGACGCTAATTCTCCTTGGGCCTGTATCGAATAGCTCACTTGCTTATCTTCAATATTATAAACAGTCACGCTAATTTCCCGAGAAGTTCCAGAAACAAAATCAATAGTCGTTCGAGCAGGAGAAACAGAAATAGAACTGGCAACATCCAAGCTAAAAATTCCAAATAAAAGAACAAACCCTACAATCAAAAATAATTTTTTATAAAATATCATTCTGCTAAAACCCCCGTAAAAATAAGATCTGCTTCTTTGACCCCGTCTTCTTCGTCCGTTGGAGTATCAATAGAAATATCGATCTCCGCCGTATCGGTGCTATCAGAATATTTAAGTAAATTAATCATTCCAACAATTGAATTGATAGGCATGTCATAAAGAGAGGTTATAGAACCAGGAAAATCAAAAGAACCAACTTCTGAAGTGTTATCGACTTTGAATTGGTAGAAACTGCTGTTCGCAGTCACCGAAGTCCATAGGGAAGTGGAATTAACACTAACATTAATAATTACAGTCCCATTATTTTCAAGCACGAACGGAGGAGGATTATCATCGGTTGTATCATTGGAAACTCCAACGTTAATCGACGTGAAATTAATTTCTGAAGTGGTTAACACCATATTAATAACTCCAGTCACATTAAATGCAAAAGCGTCCGACCACCCTGCACCAGAAGAATCATTAACTCTAACTCTCCAATGATATTGATATCCGTTATCATGAAGACATCCTAAATCAGGAGAAATAGTAATAGAATTAGTGGCAATATCCTCTTCCAATCGAGAATCGCTACAGGCAAACCCTCCCGAATGTTGATACTCTGAGATGTTTAAGTCATAGCCCGGAGGAACATCACCATCGATATCTTCATAGGTCCAGTTCAAAAAAGGAGTTCTATCCGTCGTTGCAGAGTTATTCAAAAGGTGAGATTGTGTCACGATGGTTAAAAAATCAAGAACGCTCGCATTCTCTGAAGAATTTACATGAGCACTCGCAATCCCATTTTTAGCATAATATTGCAATTGACAGCTCCAATTCTGAAGTTTCGTGGTATTCCCAGAAGTAAGGGGCGCAGAGAAAGCACTACCATTACTTTGATTCAAATAATCTATAGTCTGATTAAACTCTCCATTAACAAACCAATCAACACTAACATTCACAAATGAACTATCTTGATCAATAATAGTTTCACCATTACAAAAGATAGTTTCATTAGTCCAGTTATTTACATCAGAAAAATTAATAGAAACCACAGGATCATTTGGTGCTACATCATCGTCGGCAGAGTACGTTGTAAAGTGACTCACGTTAAAAATAAAATTTCCTCCTGTCGAACTAATATTCGTACAAATTCCTCCGCCATCAGTGCAAACCTCATATACTCCGTCATCATCAAAATCAACCAAAGGATACATACTAGTCTCATTAAATGAGTGACCAAAAAGAGTAACTTTCGCACTGCCATTAAAAGAAGTATCTTTACTGGTATCTACAAATAACGTATTCTCCAAGGGAATAATCGTTGCTGAAAGATTCGTTCCAGAAGCTACAATCGACTCGTTATAAAAAAGTACGCCAGCAAACTCATTAACATACTCGATGCTGTTCCCAGTAAAATTATAATCTGAAGGCAAAGACTTTGAAAAATAAAAGTCTGTCGCAAAAGAATCTATAAATTCATTGCCAAGATATTCATTCTCTCGACTATAGGTATCAAAGCTAGAACTATCTGAGACTCCAAGACCAAGAGACCCACGAATCGTAATATTCGTAAAAACATTAAAAGAAGACTCATTGTCAACGCCTGTTAGAAAAATAGCAGGCCTAAGAATTTGTGCATATTTTTCGATATCTCCGTTAGCAAAAGTATTATTCCATGAAGACCCTACAGTCACGGGAGAAGCGCCATCAACACTAATATTAAAAACATCCATATAATGTCCCTGGGCAAGATAATAATTAATACCTCCCGCAGAAGAACTACTAACATTAATATCATTTAAATAAGAAAATTTATTTTCTTGAAAATCCAGGCTATAAGAAATTGGGCTAATAAAACTTACATTGGTAATTGTAGTAGAATTCATAAAATTATAAAATCCTCGATCAAATCCAACAACTGTCCCTCCATGGATCGTAGTATTTTCAAGCCCTCTACTACCTAAAAGTCCATAGGATCCCGCCCCACTCCCATAAAGATTAGTTCCATTAAGATCAAGTGTGGTACTATTTGCAGTAAATGCTGAGCAATTCCCATCAGTGCTTATATTCTCAACAAGCCAATACGTTCTTCCAGTATAACCAAAATCACGACAGCCCATCACAAGAGAGGCGTTATGAAGAAGGGACTCATTAGTCGAATTAAGATTTCCCGCAAAATCTTGTGCATAGATAGTATAATTGTGGAGGTCATTGGTAAAATAGTCTAAATATCTTGTAGTATTTACCTGCTTGCTCGCACTGTAAAGTGCAGTGACCTCTCCTGGAGTCAAATGACGCGTAAAAATAATTACGTCATCCATGGTGCCGTTAAACTCGTTGCTGTCACCAGGATTCTTGCCAATATTAATCTGCCCGCTCGTAGTACCAACCGGTGCGCTAAGTAAAAGTGTTTCCTTTAAAACACCGTCAAGATAAATAGAAGCATTTCTTGAGTCATCAATATTATAAGTCACAACCACATGATGCCACTCGGTGTCACCAACACTTCCGGCCCCAGTTTGAGGCTTTTCAGCAATTGTAAAAACACCATTATAAAATGTTGCAACAACAGCTTCAGCAGGAGTAACAGTTACCTTAAAGACATTACTATTATGACCAGCGGTAGAAGTTTTTCGATCAAAAAGATTTCCATTTCCTCCCGCAGGAACATCTGCGTAAGCATTCTTAAACCATAAACTCACCGAAAAATTACCATTAGGATTAATCCGGCCATCATCTACATCAACGCCATCATCGCCACCGTGAACAAAATATATTCCCTGACCAAATCTTCCACTAGGAATAAGATTCCCTCCAGAAATCGTCCCATTTAAATTTCCAAAATGACCATGTATGTGAGTTCCATTATTGTCATCCATTCGAAACCATTCAAGAATATCACCGTTAATATCTATAAAAGAAGAAACATTTGAAAAATTGTCATGACCGCTAAAAAACAAAGGATTATCACTCTCTTCATACACATCAACACCGTGGGCAACGGCAAAATTGTCCTTAATGGTGCTCACCACTCCCCCAATAGTTGCATTAAAAGTATAATTCGCAGTAGGATTATCCAAATCAACCCCAACAGTTCGAATGCTAGTCTCATTAAAATCTCCAAAAGTATTTTGCCCATATGCCTTCAAGGTATGAGTTCCTTCAACAAGCCCCGTAAAATTAACAGTCATATTACTCCCATTAAAGAGCATGACAATTTCTTCATCAGAAATCGACCGATTAAAGAAAATAACATCATCAATATCACCATTCCAGGGAATAGTTGCATCGGCCTTGGTCCTCCCAATATAAACATCGCTATAAACGCCACTTTTAACTCCAGTAGCAGCAACAGAAGAGTTTAGAGCGCCATCAATATAAATGAATATATCCGTCCCATTATATCTCGCAACAACATGGTGCCATTCTGTTGTATCGGTGATTGTTCCTTCTTGACTAAGCGTTTCTATTGTTGTTCCACCAGAATAAACTCGAAACTTCAAAATATTATTCTGAATAAAAAAATCAAATGCGCGCTGAGCAGTATTGGGTTCACTAACAATATATCCATGTCCCGTCGCGGCTCGTTTAATCCAAGCACTCACGGTAAACTCATCATTTGGATTAATATCAAGGCGCAAATTTTCACTTAGATTAACACCATCTCCAGAAGTCCCTGTCCCTGTAAAAGTTTCGCCAAACCTCCCATCGCCTCCAATAGAGCCCCCAGTAACAAATCCTTTTAAACTCCCAAGTGTTCCATTCGGGTCATTTTCAAATCGGACAATGTCAATAATACTATTATCATAGTTAAGAACTGAAGACAAGTTATTGTCGGTCTCATTATCTGTTACATTAACAGTAACTTCCAAAAAGTCATGAGGAGTATAGGCTCCATCATCCAAAGTAGTATCAAATTCAAAATTTATATGAACTTTTCCAGGAGACCCGGAAGGATCAGTAATATGGTCAAAGATAAGCGAGGAATTTATTTCATTATCAAGAGAGATGATCTTCAAATCAAAAGTATCGTGACTTCCATTCATCCCCGTCAACAAAACCTTTGTATAATCAGATTCATTGAGGTAAGGAAAGACAGCGATTACATCAGTTCCGTTTTCTAAATATACTTCAATAGTCATATTCCCCGTCCCAGAGTTGGTTTTTGAAAAAACAGTTATATCATTCCACGACTCAAGAGGTTTTTCAAAAGTGGCCCTTACATATTCTTCCGAATAAATAGGTTCACTCCAGATATCATCAAGCTGATACGTTTCCCGAAAAATATCTGAGATAAAAGTTCGATTATAATCAAGATGTTCTGCAGCAACAATCTCAATGACAATTTCATACGTTTGCGCTGACAAATGAGGCACAACCCATTCAACATAATCGACAAATCCATCGTTATCAAAGTCATATTTAACAAATTCCTGGGAAGATCGAACTCCCAAGGCAACTTTTTGACCAAGAAGGGTTTCAACCCGAGAATCAATCGAAACAGAATCCTCAAAATTGTCAGAGTACCAATACAGCTTTAACCGGGAATCATCCACAGAAATTTTTCGATCAGAAAGATCTGAATACGCAAGAACATCAGTATAATTAAGGGAATCATCAGCAAAAACAATAACTCGCTTCCCATTAGCTACATTAATTTCTACAGCCTCGGGAGCAGGAGTATAATATTCTACTGCCAAGTCGTTCGTTGTTACTGACACGTTATTAAGGTCGATGATTAATGAATCTTCAGATTCCATAATCAGTTCTTCGACCTCTTTATCTGCAATCACATTCCCAGAAATAGTTAATCGATCCAATAACCAATTCCAAAACACAATTAAAAAGCCACGACCCTCTAAATCAAGATCATAAGAGACAAAGCCAGTTAAAACGCCTGCAGAAATCTTCTCCCGATCAAATTCTTCAACAGCTAATTTATCACTATCTAAATCTTCAATAACTCCTCCTACTTCTTCCCCTGTCAAAACAGAAATATTCATTGATTCCAATGGAATTTCAACAGTTACATTCTCAGCAATATCTAAATCAACGGTTTTCACCCATTTAACCGGCCGACCAATAACAGCTTTGTACTGAAGTGTAGTCGAAGCGTTCTCAAAGATCGCTTTTGGAATAGATTCATTAGTTACATTCCCAATTAAAGTTTCATTAATTAACGAGATATTCCCCGAAGTTTCATTAATAGTTTCGTTAAGAATAACTTCTCCAATTTCAAAAGAGGTTTCATTGATCAAAGAGTTATCTAAAGAATCCTCTAAAAAAGAATCATTTTCTCCTTGCCCAGTTAATGTTTCATTATCTAAATCTCCACTATCAAAAGTTTCATTACTTTCCTTACCTAATCCGGTTTCATTCCCAGATTCAATTTCGAGAGGCTCCTCTCCAGATGATTCAGATCCATTTTCCAAATCATCTTCTGCAAGTTCTCCGGGTTCTGCTTCAACATGGCCTTCCGATTCGTTTTCTGCATTGTCTTCATCAAGGTCTTCTTCAACAAGTTCTTCTCCGGGTTCTGCTTCCACCACCTCTTCTTCAGGCTCAGGTTCTACAGGCCCTTCTTCATCTTCATCCACAGGTTCTTCGGTCTCGCCTACATCCACAGGTTCTTCTTCCAGATCAGGATCATCAACAGAATAACCAGTTAGTACGCCAGAAAAATCAGAAAAATAACTTGCAAAAAATTCGTCTGCTCCAAAAAAAGTATCTTGAGAATTAAAATGCGGGCTCGTCTGACTAAAAACTAAAAAAGACATTCCAATAAAAAGAAAAAACCCAAAAACTAAGAGGAAAAAAGTTTTAAACGAATTTTTTTTCTCCACATATTTTCCAAGATACCTTTTTTTAACATTCCCATTTGAATCTCTGTAACTCTCATAGAGATATGGCCCATATCGTTTCCCCTTTTTCATCACGAACTTTTTATAACTCATAGTATCCTTAAATTAATGTAAAACAACTTATAAATTTTGTGGGGGAAACTGTAGAATAACTAGCTTTAGAAAAGTCATTTAAGATTTATATGGTTGTTTTATCGAGGGAAGATGAAAAAAGATAATTTTATAAAAATTTCAATTCATTTTTCAAGGATTTCTTTTTGAAAGGTCAAATTTTTCCAAAGACTATTCGAACAATAGAAGATATCAAAATAAAATAGAAAATTAAAAGAATTATACTAATCCCACTCAAAATAATTCCGACCACTACTACATCTCCAGAAGTTACCGGAAGTTTAAATCCTAAAAAGAGAAGAATTTTAGAAAATAGAGAAGGGGCAGCGTCTGTTGGTTCTTCAAGCTCACATGCCTGGCAAGGACCGCCACAATCAATTCCTAATTCACACGAACCACCATGACAATTGGAAACACCATCATTGCAACTAGGATTTGCCACAAAGTGACAAACCTGAAAAGAAAGAGGTTTGGGATTAATTAAAATTTCATTACCACAAGCATTTACATCATCGCAAGTCCTGGTTTGGTAGCCACAAATTTCCTCAGAATAATCTTCGAACACACACAGCTCTCGAGCATTCGCGTAAGCTTCCTCACTCAAAAGCCCTAGGGAAAAAGATTCCTCGACGTTAACACACTCATTCCAAAAACCGCACGCCCAAAACTCTGTGCAAAGACCGCCTCCGCTGCCAGAGCCTCCCCCACCGCCCCCTCCAGAGCCGCCAGAGCTTCCAGTACTTCCATCGTCTTCATCACCTGAGTCATCACCCGGGACTGTAATGGTAAAAGTTACATTAGTCTCATCACCAGGGTCATAAGAAATACTTCCCAAGCCGCTATGGACGACTATAAGGCTTACAAAAATAATCACAGAAACAAAAATAGCCCATATAACAACATCTCGTTTCATAATTTTTCTAAAAAACCCAGATATATAAATTTACGGTTATTTTCATGCAAATTCTCCTAAATCTCACAATATAAATTTAGATCCAAAAAATAAACAGCGTAAAAAAAGTCCAAAAGATATTTAAAGCCCCATTTTGTAAAAAAATTATGAAATCTGGAAAGAAGATTAGTGGCGGAAGATACCTTAAGCCAAAGAAGAAGAAACTTACGGGCAGGCAGGGCCAGACGAGAGTCGTAAAAATTGGAGAAGAAAAAACAAAACTTCTTAGAGGGAGAGGAGGCGCACGCAAAAGAGTTTCCTTCACTCAAAAAATTGCGAACGTAATTCAAAAAGGGGAGGGGAAAAAAGTCCAAATTAAAAACGTGTTAGAAACTCCCTCAAATACGTTTCTCGCAAGACAAAATATTTTAGTCAAAGGCGCAGTCATTGAAACCGAACTGGGAAAATGCAAAATTACTAACAGACCTTCTCAAGAGGGAAATGTTCAAGCAATTCTGATTGAATAAACTTCTCCAATTGGGCAAAACCGTCGGTGTTTTGGGCAAAATAGCTGTTTTGGGCAAAGCCAGACTAACAGAAAGCTTTAAAAAAAGAAACCCTTTTTAAGCTTAACGATGGCCAAGATCCAAAAATGTCCTGAATGTAGCAGTTCTAAATTAGTTTACGACGAGACACGTGGAGAAGTAATTTGTAGTGCATGCGGATTATTAGTTGAAGAACAAATGGTCGATACATCCCATGAATTACGTTCATTCGATAAGTCAGAAAAAAAGTCAAGGGGAGGAGCGCCAATCTCACTACAAAAATTTGATAAAGGATTGACAACAAACGTTGGAGAAATCTCAGATATCTATCGATTAGATTCAACACAAGCAACAAGAAAATATTTACGGTTAAAAAAATGGCAAGAGCGAGTTTCGACTTCCATTGAAAGAAATCTGCGTCTTGCAATGTCTGAGTTAAGAAGGGTCGCTTCATTTTTAGATTTACCCTCAGTAGTAAAAGATGAATCTGCGCGAATCTATAATTTTGTCTTACAGAGAGGATTAGTTCGAGGAAGATCAATGGAATCAGTAATCGCAGCCTGTATTTACGCGGCATGTAGATCTTACAACATTCCAAGAACGCTTGACGAAATTTCAAATGCATCAGAAGTAGAGAGAAAAGAAATCGGAAGAACATATCGATTTATCATCAGAAAAATTGGGTTACGAGTAACTCCAAGCTCCCCAAAAGATTACATCTCACGGTTTTCAAGTAGTCTTCACCTGTCCCCGGCCGCTCAAAACGAAGCGCTCAAAATTCTAAAAAAGGCAGAAATTTCTGAACTAACAAGCGGAAGAGGCCCTTCAGGGATTGCCGCCGCCGCACTCTACGTCGCCGCATTAATCAACGATGAAAAAAAGACACAACGGGAAGTTGCAGATGTTGCGGGAATAACGGAAGTAACCATTCGAAATCGGTACAAAGAGCTCCTCGACAGATTAGACTTAGAAGATAAGCTCAAGATTAAAGAAAATGAGAAAAAAAAGAAAAAAACTTCCTAAAATAATTCTAAGATAAATATGAGGAGAGGAGGATTCGAACCCCCGTAAGCAAGATGCTACTGGGTCC
>CAZNKX010000013.1:0-7975 GCA_964573915.1 Candidatus Woesearchaeota archaeon
CATTTTGAAAGATCGCCTTTTGCAAGACATACAGTCCCGCCATCTAGATTTTTTAGAAGTGAGTTATAAAAAGTGTCCCAGCCAGGCATTTCTCTATAATGTTTTCTCTCGAGAATTTTTCCGATTGCGTAGACGAGTACAGCGACGATAATGTTATCAGGATCTTGAGAAAGTGTTGCTTCATGAATTGTTTGGTTAGACAGAATTTTTATTTCGTGAGGATTATCTTCTTCGATTAACCTTCTTACTTTTTTTAGAACATCTAATACGTGGCTGGTCTCTTTCATGGTTTGATGAAGGTGGTAAGCTATATAAATCCTTTTGGTGATTTAGTTATGGAGACTTCAATGGAGATATTACTCGATACAAATTTTATTTTGACCTGCGTAAAACAGCATATTTATTTTGATAGCATTGCTGATGAAATGTTTGATGAAGAAATTTTATGGATAATTCCTCAAGATGTTTTAAACGAGCTTGGAAATTTGAAGACTAAGAAAGGCATGAAAAAAGAAGATAAAGACGCTGCAGGAGTTAGTTTTGAGATTCTGAAAATATTAAACCCAAAAATTATTGAACTTCCTGGAAATAATCCTAATGTGGATAGTAAGATTGTTAATTACATCTTGGATACAGAGATTATTTTGGCAACGCTGGATAGAGATTTAAAGAAACGCGTCAAAAATAGAATCTTGACTATTCGTGGAAAAAGGCGTTTGGAGATTATTTAGAAGTGTTATTTTCCATTTTTCATCTTCCTTAAAATTTATAAGTGATGAATAACTTAGATTTCTATGAAAGATGTGATGATGTCAAAGCGCGGTCAAGTTTTTTTGTTTGCGGCGGTTGCGATTTCAGGGATTATTTTGAGTCTTGGAAGTATTGCTAATTTTGCATTTGTCAATGAAGAGCCCAGAGATTTGGAAAAATTAACTATGGAAGTAAAACGAGAAACGGGGAAAATTATTGATTATGAAATTTATTCGCCTGCTTTTGACGATTATGTATTTTTAGAAGATTTTATTATAAATTTTTCAAAAGATCTTCGAGATCATGACCCTCATTTGAATTTTATGTTCATTTATGGAAATAGCTCCGAAGTTTTTCTTAAAAATTATGGATCAAAAGTAGCGCAAGTTTGTGTTAATAATGACCCTCTTAATTGTGAAGACATCCTTGGAGCAACGCAACCTTTTGAGAGTTCCATTTATTATGGAGGAAGCTTTAACACTGTTACATTTACGGAGGATACGACTAATCTTTTGTGGGAAAAATCTTTTGACCAGACAGACTCTGGAGGAAATCCACTTGAACAGTTTAATGTAACCATTTTTGATGAAACTCACCTGTTTAATTTTGGAGATTCTCGTCAGGTAATTTTTGTTGTACAAAAGGAGGTAGGAAATGAAAATTTTGTTTCAATTATGTAGGAAAATGAAGAAGAAAGGACTTAGTAACATGGTAGCGTATGCACTTTTAATTTCTATTACAATTACGCTTTCGATTTTTGTCTATGCATGGCTTCGATTTTTTGTAGGAGAATCTGAAATTAGTGAGTGTTCGAGTGATGTTAATGTTGTGATTCAAGATTATGGATGTTTAACTGGTCCTTCAGGTCATTTGAACATGACCTTAAAAAATAAAGGACTTTTTAACGTCGATGGATTTATTTTGAGGGTTCATGATCGGCCTGATGCTGACTTTGGATTTTACACGATTAATGATACGGGCACTGCCCTTGTTCCAGGACAAGAATATCAGATTAATTTTACTAATCTTGAATTGAGCAGTCCACCGCATAACATTGCAGACGACATCACTCTCTTGGAAGTTCAACCATTCCTTTTAGATGGAGAATCAATTAGCTGTAAAACAATTATCTCTCAGAAAATTGATTGCATGGATCCTTCAGCTCCCTAATTTATTTTATTATAATTCTTTTGAAAAACTTTATAAATTATGATGCCTCTCCTATTTCATGAAAAGAGGTTTTGTTAGAAGTCGAAAGGGATTGTCGCCGGTGATTGCGAGTGTTCTTTTGATTTTGCTTGTAATTGTGCTTGCGATTTTGATTTTTGCGTGGGCACGGGGTTTTATTAGTGAACAGGTGGAAAAGTTTGGGCAGCCAATTGATTCTTATTGTGAGGCGGTTAGTTTTGAAGCTGAAATCGTCGATGGTCTGACGGGGAATGCGAATGGCGCTTTTGAGATTGTGAATCGAGGAGATATTGATATTTTCCGCTTTGGGGTTTTGTTAACTAAAGGCGGAAATTCAGTGATGATTGAATTTGATTACCCTGTTGCAAAAGGAGATTCAATTCTGGAAGATTTTGAGTTTTCTCAAGCAGAACTTGACTACGAAGATCCAGAAGTAGTTGAACTCTTCCCTGTCCTGGTTGGAGTTGTGAAAGGTCAAGAATCAACAAAACCATTCACGTGTTTAGATAATGGAAAAGAGATTGCGTTTCCGGCTTAATTTATTTTATTAGTGAATTAGGGTTCTCATCATCTTATCATAAGCTTTTCGTTCTTCAGCGGTTGCCCCTCTTCTCTCAAAATGATGGCAATAAGTACATTGTTGAAGTACCGATAAATCTCGCGGGTTAGAACCGAGAACATCAACATAGCTATGGCCTCGTTCTCCTTCGCATTCATCAAATTTTATTCCTAACTCTTTGAAGTGTTGTACAGTCTTTCTCACCTCTTCTAATTGCTCAGGAGTTAAATCCTCTAAAGCCATAAGGATTAGGAGAATTGAGAGTTAATATAGTTTTTGCAAGGAGGTTACTCCTTTTTCCTTGTAATTTTTTTCATACCACCCATATAATCTTGAAGCACTTTTGGAATTTTGATTTCGCCGTCTTTTGTTTGGTTGTTTTCCATTACTGCGATTAAGGCTCTTGGACTTGCAACGACTGTATTATTAAGCGTGTGGGCGAAGTAATTTTTTTTGCCATCATTTATTTTAATTTGCAGTCTTCTACTTTGTGCGTCTTCGAGATTTGAACAACTTCCAACTTCGAAGTATTTTTTTTGCCGAGGACTCCATGCTTCAATATCACACGACTTTGCTTTCAAGTCTCCCAAATCTCCTGAACAACATTCTAATTTTCTTACTGGAATATTCAAGCTTTTGAAAAACTCGACTGTGAGGTTAAGCATCTCTTCATAGAATTTGTAGGAATCACTTGGCTCGCAGACCACAATCATTTCTTGTTTTTCAAATTGATGAACGCGATATAAACCCCTTTCTTCTATTCCATGGGCACCTTTTTCTTTTCTAAAACACGCACTGTAACTTGTTAATTTTTGTGGAAGTTCTTTTTTGAGTAGCGTTTTTTCCGAGAAAGCTGCAATCATTGAATGTTCTGAAGTTCCGATAAGATATAAGTCTTCATTTTCAATTTTGTACATCATTGCGTCCATTTCTTCAAAACTCATGACTCCTTGTACAACATTGCTCCTGATGAGAAATGGTGGGATAAAATGAGTGTAGCCTTTTTTGACCATGAAATCTTTTGCGTAGGTTAGAATTGCCGAATGGAGTAATGCAATATCTGCTTTGAGGAAATAGAATCCTTGCCCAGAAGTTTTTCTTGAACTTTCTAAGTCGAGTCCGTTAAGTTTTGTTGCAAGCTCCGCATGATTATAAATTTTAAAATCCGGAACATTTGGTTTTCCAATTTTTTCTAACTCAATGTTATCCTCTTCTCCTTTTCCTTGTGGGACGGACGGATGCATCATTTGAGGAATTTGAATCATTATTGCATCAATCTTTTCTTTTGATTTTTTTGCAATTGCTTCTAACTTTTCTAGTTCTTCAGGAATTTTTTTTGCTTCTTTGATTAGTTTTTTTGCTTCACTTGCTCTTTTTTGTTTCATCAATTGATTAATTTTTTCACTTATCTTGTTTCGCTTGCTCCTTAAATCATCAACTGCCTTTTTTTCTTTTCTCCAAACGGCATCTAATTTTGCAACTTTATCGACTAAGGAAAGTTTATTGTCTTGGAATTTTTTTTTAATATTTTCTTTTACCAGCTCTTTGTTTTCTCTTATGAGGGTTATATCTATCATATTCTGGAAACGAGGGCGAGATATTTAAAACTATTCTTTGGAAAGTTGTTCGCAATATTTATTAATCTTATTTTATTTTTTTCTGTATGGATGATAATGAGTTGATTCGTCGTGTTCGAAATTCATTTCGGGCAAAAAAATCTCGTGCGCAGATTCTTAAGAGTTTTCAAAAGAAGGGGTATAAATTAGAATATGCTGAGAAGCTTATTTCTAAAGCGCTACTTCCAAAGAGAATTATTGGAATGTTTATTTTGTCCTTAATTATATTTTTTTCTGGCTCGATTGCGAGTTATACGCTTTTTTCAAATAAAGAAAAAATAGAGTTAGAAAATCCTTTGGATAGATTATCTCTTAGCGAGAATTTTGCAGGGGCTGAATTGGAAGACTTATCAGGCATTAAAATTACTCCAGATTTTGTGAGTTATTTGTTAAATGAGGTTGGGGCTTGGCAACTTCATGCTCATCCAATTACTTTTGAAAAGCCAGTAATTACTACACAACTTGATGAGAACTATTTTTCTTCTATTATTGGAGATGAAATTGAGACTGTTATTGGAAGTAGAAAAGATGCTGATGTTCAGATTGCGTTATCTGATGAGATTCTAATCGAGATTCTTTCTCTTGAGGATCCTGAAATGGTTGTTCGTAGTTATTTAGAAAATGGAGAGATTCTTGTAACCCCTCTTGCCCATGAAACGACGCTTCTTGCAAAAGGCTATTTGAAGTTGTATGAAGGTCTCAAATAAGAGAATAATGTGATACTACTCTCAAATTTTGTGTCACTTGATAATTTTTTTGTATCTACTCTCGGTGGGCGAATAAAGAAAGAAAACCTTAAAAGCCTGGAACTACTAAAATATATACATTAAAAACTATATATTACAATGGGAGACAGTTTTGATTTATTTTTTAGGCGAAAACCAGCGATGATGTTAATCGCCCTTAGAAAGGTCTCTCGAGCTAAATACGGGAGTCAATTAGCAAAGGATGTTGATTGTACCTATTCTCATGCCGTTAAGATTTTGCAGACGCTTGAAGAGATGGGATTAGTTAGTTTTGAAAAAAAAGGTAGAATTAAGATCATTAAGTTAACGCCTAAGGGGACTAAGGTAGCTGAACATATTGAAGGGATTAGGAATATTGTTGGTTAGAGAGTATGGAAGGAAAAAGGTGGCTATTCTTAGAAAAATCTTTTTTTGAGTTATCTGGAATCTTTGCAGCAGTTCTTCTTTCTTCTTATGTTGGTTCAGATATCTACAGGTCATTAGGAAAGCTTGGCTGGACAGCAATTTTTTATATTATTTTTTCTATAATGATGAGAACGCGGGCAGAATATTTAATTCATAAGAATTAATTTGATGAATGGCCCTGAGGAGATTTTACTCAAGATTTGCATCTCAGAAAAAGATATTCAAAAATATTTTCTTCGAAGCGAATCTTTCGCCCCCGACTGTCGGTTGTTCAAATGGCCCTAGGGGGATTTGAACCCCCGACACCTAGATTAAGAGTCTAGTGCTCTGACCAGGCTGAGCTATAGAGCCATTATAGTACTCAATAAAAATTTAATTAATAAAACTAACTATTTGGGAAAAAGTGTTTAATCATTAAGCCTTATGCTTCTGCCGTGATCCATTGTTTGATTAAAAAACTTTGATAATTCTTCTTGAGAATAATGAGGATCTGTAGAAGTTGAAAGTCTTAGGGATCCTTCAAATCCCGAGGCCCCATCAACATCTTGGTAAATAATAATTGGCGGGCGGAGAGATTCTCTACCAGAAATTCCCTCAAAAACAGAGAGGCAACGATCCCCGCTATCATACTGGAATGCTCTCAACAAAACACGTTCTCCATCATGATAAAATTCCCTTTGTTTTGAAATCTCACCTGAAGCATGTCTCATTTTATAATTATTTAGAACTAAACTTGGTCGTGGAAGAGATTCTTGATATGCTTTCTCTTCTTGACAAGCTCCTAGCCCTAACGTGATAGTAGCAATTCCTGTAGCTAAAGTTCTTTTAGTAGCCATTGGAAAAATAGTAAAAAACCATTAATAAATCTTTATGTACTCAGATAGGTGTTTTTAATTAATCATCGACTCTCACGACGTTTTTGCATTTGACGCATTTATAGAATTTTGATTCAGGCTCATCTCCAGATCTCATTTGTCTGATCCAAAAATACGCTTTTTTGCTCTTGCATTTTCCCTTTTCGCAAATATATTCAGTTATTGGATGGACATCAGAATTTTTCTCGCTTACGACTGCAACTGCCGCCCTATCATTTCCTTCTTCTGTCACTTTTATGCTAACTGAGCCTTTTGCGATGTAATTGCATCGTGGGCAGCCAAACTTCTTTGTTTTCATCATTAAAATGGCGCCGCATTTTGGACAAAATTCCATCTTTTTCTATAGTGCGCTATTATATAAATATTTTGTTACAGGAAACTTTGCGAGTTTGGAAACTATTGACACAGTCCTCGATTGCCTGGTGAGCGGCCAGCCTCAAAGAAAATTAGTTTTGCCCACCCAATAAAAGGGACTTTGAATAACGCTTTTCCGACTAATTGCTCTTCAGATATTTTTTTCTCAGAACTTAACTGCTGTGCATTTGTTTTGTAATTATCTCCTTTTGTTGCGTAGTGTCCATTTTTGTAAATAAGTCGATGAATAAGGGGATGCTTGGTTCCACCGTTGAAAATTATGACATCTCCAACTTCTGCAGTTTTAGCGCTGACGACAAAAATGACGTCTCCTTTTGTGAATCCATTTTGAAAATCCCAGTCCTTCGTGTCTTCAATCTTGATTCCATTTTCTCCGTATATTGGACTGTTAAATATTTTTTCAAATCCTGGCTCGTGATGATACATTGAACAACTCTCGACGATAACTAATGGTAACTCAGTTCCCGTAAGAAAGGAGAGTCCGGGAAAAAATACAAATTTTATGAGTGCGAACGCTAAAATCAGTGTTACGAGAAATGAGGGCCAATCATCTTTTTGTAAAAATCGTCTTGTTTTATTAAAGTATTCACCGATTATTTTCATTATAGGGGATATGAGATTTAGTTTATAAGATTTTGGTGTTTGAAAAGGAGAAAGATATTTTCAAGGATACAAATGATTAAAATAGGTCGTGCTTTTTTTGAATTGAGGCTGGAGAGGAGATGAAAAAAATTGCTTTTATTGGGACGCATGGGACGCGAAAAACAACCTATTCACATGGGCTTGCATATTATCTGAAGACTCATGGAATTAATGCAGACTTACTCTATGAAGTTGCTCGAAAATCTCCCCTTCCTATAAATGAGGCTCGGACTCCTTCGACACAGCGCTGGATTTTGCACACGCAGATTGCAGAAGAGCTTGCATTTGAAAAACAAGAACTTGACGCACTTGTATGTGACCGATCAGTCCTCGACAACTATGCATATTTTGTTGAAAAGTTCGGGCGAGATTCGGCACTCGATGCTGTTGTTAAATCACATGTGAAGACATATGATTTACTCATTAAAGTTCCTATAACTACTGGGGAAATTGATGATGACGGAATACGGTCAACAAGCAAAGAATTTCAAACAAGAATTGATGAGATTGTGCAAAATTTGCTCAAAGAATTTGGTGTGATTGTTATTCCTTTTGAGAATATTGACCAGACGGTTAAACATTCATTGAAACGGTTTGGAAAATAAGTATTTTTTGATTACCTAAATCCTTAAATAGTATATACCTTGTGTGTATACATGGAAGATTTGTTTGAGAATACTGTTCTTTGTAAGAATTGTAATACCAAAATGATGCGAGGAGTTGTTGTTCGAAATGGTTTTGAGCTTCGAAGCCTTGGATGTAAAACTTGTTCGAATAAAATTATTCATCCGCAAGACTTAAAAGAGTATGAAGGATTTC
>CAZNKX010000013.1:8075-13264 GCA_964573915.1 Candidatus Woesearchaeota archaeon
ACTTGTTCGAATAAAATTATTCATCCGCAAGACTTAAAAGAGTATGAAGGATTTCAAAATTTAAAGAAGAAAAACTTTCGTGTGAAACTTCGGTTTGTCGGAAATTCATACGCTGTTTCAATTCCACGTGAGATAATTGATTTTATGAATGAACAAGAAAAATCTGTAAATGAAATGGTAGACTTGAATTTAGAAGAGTTTGGGAGGATATCACTACACTTTTAGTGAAGAAATAATATGGAAGAAAAAACGAAAAAAACAATGAAGCTTCGTGTTGTTGAAGCGCTTGCTGATGATGCGTATAAGGGAATTGTTCGAGTGGATCCTCGGTTGATGAAAGAGCTCGGCTTAGAGCGAGGAGATATTATCCAGTTGAAAGGAGACCGAGAAACGTATTCGATAGTTGACAGAGCATATCCGGCAGATTTGGGTGAGAAAATTATTCGTATGGATGGCATTGCTCGAAAAAACGCGAAAGTGGGAATTGAAGATTTTATTGAGATTAAAAAAGCGCAAGTTGTTCCTGCAAAAAAAGTAGTGATTGCTCCAGCTCAGCAGGGGATTGTTGTTCAGGCGAATAGTGAGAATTTTATTAAAGGACTTTTAGGAAAGCCCATTCGAAAGGGAGATATTATTGTGATGGGCGGAACACAGAGACGAAAAGATATTATGAGTGAAGGAATTGGAGATTTGTTTGGTGGAGACATGAATGAGATTTTTAATCAAATGGGTTTTGGAGGCGTTCCAGGAGGCCTTACTCAAATTCGATTTGTTGTTGTTTCGACGAATCCGAATCAGCCCGTAAAAATTACAGAATCTACACAAATAACGCTTAGTTCTAAAACTGTTGATATCTCGGATGAACAGATTCCTCAGATTACGTATGAAGACATTGGTGGTTTGACAACAGAAGTCAAAAAAGTCCGTGAAATGGTCGAGTTGCCATTAAAGCGCCCAGAGATTTTTTCTCGACTTGGAATTGAGCCACCAAAAGGAGTTTTACTGTATGGGCCGCCAGGGACGGGAAAGACGCTTCTCGCTAAGGCGATTGCAAATGAATCAGAAGCACACTTTATTCTCCTAAACGGACCAGAGATTATGTCGAAATTTTATGGAGAATCTGAGAAGAAGATTCGAGAAATTTTCAACGATGCAGAAAAAAATGCGCCCTCGATTATTTTTATTGATGAAATTGACTCACTTGCCCCGAAGAGAGAAGATTCTGGCGGCGAAGTTGAGCGAAGAGTTGTCTCTCAGCTTTTAACTATGATGGATGGCCTTAATACGCGGGGAAAGGTTGTTGTTATTGGGGCGACGAATCGACCGAATGCGATTGATCCTGCACTTAGACGTCCTGGACGATTTGATCGAGAAGTGGAAATCTCGGTTCCTGACAAAGAGGGTCGCCTATCCATTTTTAAAATTCATACGAGAGGGATGCCTCTTACCGGTGATGTTAATTTAAAAGAAATGGCTCGAAAAACGCATGGATTTGTAGGGGCAGATATTAGTTCACTTGCAAAGGAAGCCGCGATGAATGTTCTTCGTCGGAATATCCATAAATTTAATTTAGAAGAAGATGAGGAGATCCCTCAGGAAATTTTAGATGAATTAAAAGTTTCAAAAATTGATTTTGACGAAGCACTTAAAACTGTTCGACCTTCAGCTATGCGGGAAGTATTAGTTGAAACTCCCAACACTAAATGGAAGGATATTGGCGGAGTTGAAGGTGTCAAGCGAGATTTAAGGGAAGCTGTTGAATGGCCGCTTAAACATCCGGAATCATTTTTGCGAATGGGAATCGCACCACCAAAAGGAGTTTTATTATATGGACCGCCAGGGACGGGAAAGACACTTTTGGCAAAAGCTGTTGCAAATGAATCAGAGGCTAATTTTATTCAGGTAAAAGGTCCGAGCCTCCTTTCTATGTGGGTTGGAAAATCTGAAGAGGGTGTTCGGAAAATATTTGAGCGTGCTCGACAGGTTTCTCCTTGTGTTGTTTTCTTTGACGAGATTGATTCTTTAGCTGGAAAGCGAGGAAACCAACACACCGGTGGCGGGGCAAAAGTAACTGAGAATGTCCTTAATCAAATGCTTGCAGAGATGGATGGAATTGAAGACCTCCATAATGTGATTGTTATTGGGGCGACGAATCGACCTGACATGTTGGACCCTGCATTAATGCGGCCGGGGAGGTTCGATAGAATTGTATATGTTCCTGTCCCAACGGTCGAGGGTCGATTAAAGATTTTAGAAATTCACACGAAAGATATGCCGCTTGAATCCTCTGTTGATTTAAAACTCTTGGCAGAAAAAACGGAAGGGTATACCGGTGCTGACTTGGAATCATTAGCGCGTGAGGCTGCGATGCTTGCGCTTCGAGAAGACATTACAACGCAGCTTGTCACAGACAAACATTTTGAAGAGGCAATGGAGAAGGTTTTACCGTCGGTATCCAAGCATGATCAAGAGTTGTATCGGCAAGTTGAGCAGAAATATTTGAAGAGTGCAAAAGCTGGACTTGTAAATAATGGCGCGATTTATGCAAGTTAGTTTTTGAAGCGTAAAATTTATAAATAGATGTATACACGTCTTGTATACACAATGTTGCCTTGTGAATTAAAGATACGATTAAGACAAAATGAATCCCTTTGGAGATGACCCTTTTGAAAGACTAGCACGAGAATTTTTTGGTGGAAGCAGTAGTTCTGAAGAAGAATTTATACAGACGGAACAAGAAGTAAAATCACTTGATTTAATCGAAGGAAAAGATAAAGTTTATTTGATCTTTGAATTTGCCGGATTTAAGGAATCTGAAGTTGATGTCGATATTTCTCGAGATGAAATTAAAGTCACGACGTCAAGAAAAATTCTTGAAGGAGAGGATGAATACATTTCTCAGAAACTTGCTACAACAAAATCCATTCATAAGAAACTTCCCTCAATTGTCAAAACTAAAAATTACTCAAAAACATTTCGTAACGGCGTTTTAGAAATTGTATTTGATAAAAAATAATGGCTAAAGAATCTGATAAGAAGAAAAAACCGCATGGAATTGAAGTTAAGGTAGCTGAGAGTTTGCAAGAAGATATTAACGAAGGAATTGTTCGGATTTCTCCAGAGGTAATGAGTGAACTTAAAATTGTTTCGGGAGATTATGTTGAGATATTTGGGAAAAATTCTCTTGTCTTGAAAGCTATGCGATCTGTTGAATCTGAAGTTTACTCTATTCGCCTTGATGGAACGACCCGCTCAGATCTTGCGACTTCTCTTGGGGAAACTGTTTTAATTGCGAAAGCTGAGGAAGTTAAAGAGGCTAAATCGATTACGCTTTCTCCCTTGCAAGAACTTCGATTAAGTAAGGAGTCAAACTCTTATTTTCATAGCAAACTTCTTTCTCATCCATTGAGACAAAAACAGACGCTTGTTATTATTGCGAGTTCTAAAAAACTTGGGTATACTGTTTCTAAGACTGTTCCAAAGGGTGCTGTTTTTGTAAGTCCCTCGACAAAAGTTGAGCTCACTGAAGAAGTATACTCTGGAGATTCAGGAAAACCGGGCGTTTATTACGAGGATATTGGTGGTTTGAAAGGTGAAATTGAAGGTATTCGTGAAATGGTTGAGCTTCCGATGAAGCACCCAGAAGTTTTTGAAAAGTTAGGTGTCGGTGCTCCGAAAGGAGTACTCCTTACAGGGCCTCCAGGGACTGGAAAGACACTTTTAGCAAAAGCTGTTGCGACTGAGACTGATTCAGCATTTTATTCCATTGCGGGCCCCGAGATCATGAGTAAGTATTATGGTGAGAGCGAAAAACATATTCGAGAAATTTTTGAAAAGGCTGAGAAGAATTCACCTGCAATCGTTTTTATTGATGAAATTGATTCTATTGCTCCGAAGCGAGGAGAAGGGACGGATCAGACTGAAAAACGAATTGTTGCACAGTTATTGACCTTAATGGATGGAATTAAATCGCGTGGACAATTAGTTGTGATGGCTGCGACGAATCGGCCTGATGATATTGATCCTGCACTTAGACGTCCTGGACGATTTGATCGAGAGCTTAAAATTAATCCTCCTGCAGAAGATGGAAGAAAAGAAATTTTGCAAATCCATACTCGAGGAATGCCGTTAGATTCACAAGTTGATTTTGATGAAATTGCACGTAAGACAATTGGGTATACCGGTGCAGATTTAGAAGTTTTATGTAAGGAAGCTGCATTAAAATCAATTAAACCTCACTTTGAGAAATTAAAAAATATGGAAGAAAAAGTTCCTGCTGAAATTTTGGAGAGTATTCAAGTTTCAAAAGAACATTTTTTAGCTTCGCTGGCACACATTGAGCCGTCAGCTATGCGAGAGGTTTTGATTAACAAACCCCATGTTAAGTGGAGTGATGTTGGAGGACTTAAGGAAGCTAAAGAAAAACTTCGAGAATTAGTTGAACTACCCTTGATTCGTCCCGACTTATTTGAAACTGCGGGGATAAAACCTTCGAAAGGAGTTCTTTTGACTGGTGCTCCTGGAACTGGAAAGACATTACTTGCAAAAGCGATTGCTACTGAATCAAACGCTAACTTTATTTCAGTTAAAGGACCTGAATTAGTTTCAAAGTGGGTTGGGGAATCAGAAAAACATGTTCGAGAGATTTTTAAGAAGGCGCGTCAAGTTGCCCCGGCGATCATTTTCTTTGATGAATTTGATAGTATTTCTAAGTCACGAGGTAGTTCAATGAATGATTCAGGTGAAAAGATTGTTAATCAATTACTTACTGAACTCGATGGTATTGAAGAACTTGAAAAAGTCGTCATTATTGCTGCGACGAATCGGCCCGAATTAATTGATCCAGCACTTACTCGTCCCGGGAGAATTGACTCGATTATTGACTTGAAGATTCCTGATGCAGAGACGAGGAAAGAAATATTTAAAGTCCATACGAGAAATATGCCGTTGGAAAAAGGATTTAAGATTAATGATTTTATTGAAAAAACTGACTCGTGGAATGGGGCTGAAATTGAATCGCTTTCTCGAGAAGCGGGAATGAAAGCAATTAAGCGTTTTTATAAAACTGGCTCTAAAGATTCTTTAAAGATTACGAAAAAAGATTTTGATGTGGCCTTTAATGAGTTAGAGAAGACTCGAAAGCAAAATGTTGGTGCCGATGCGGCTGGTGGAATGCCCGATATGAGTAA
>CAZNKX010000014.1:0-11326 GCA_964573915.1 Candidatus Woesearchaeota archaeon
TGTCAATTATTCCAGGATCCTGATCAATACATCTAACCATAAAATAATCATTATGCGGATAATCGAAAATTAATACATCGTCGCACTTGGAATTGTCTAAATTGACATATAAAGCATCTACGCAGGGGCTTCGAGTAGTTTCAAAATTAGAACCTGCATAGTTTTTATAGGCCAAGGGAGGCAAGCATCCAAGCCACAATGACAATAAATAGCTCATTCACTTAATAGTGCTAATAAATCTGCTTTCTTAAGTTTAGTGTATCCTTTGAGGCCCCGATCCTTTGCGACTGTGCGCAGTTCTACCAACTTTAATCCTGTAAGATCTGTGGTGGTTTCGGTTGGGCACGTACCACATGTAGTAGGTACAACTCTTTCGGGTTCATTAAACCTAATTAAGTCTTTAAATCTCTTTAAAAAGCTCATTTTCTTCCTTTAATTGTTTAACAATTCAACAAGTTGTGATTTCTTAAGCGTTGAATAGCCCTTAAATCCATGCTCTTTAGCAAGTGCTTTAAGTTCCGCGACCTTCAACGTTGCAAAATCGGTGCCGCCTTCAATCTCGACCATTTCAATTTCGAAGGTTAGTTCTTTGCCGGCCAGAGGATGATTCATATCTAAAGTGATATGTTCTTCCTCGACGCTCTCAATAACTGCCAAGAAAGGGCCTGCAGGGCCATTACCTTGTACGGTGCCGCCTACTTCAAACTCAAATTCTGTTCCAAAGGCTTGACGAGGAACTTTTTGAGTTGCTGCTGGATCATGAGGTCCATAAGCCTCATCGGGCAATAAAGTCACTGACTTTGTCTGTCCCTCGGTCATTCCGACAACTGCTTTCTCAAAAGCTTCCAAAACCAAGCTTTCGCCCACTTTAAAACTAATGGGTTCTTCGCGCTTATGCGAGCTATCAAATTCCGTGCCATCCGTAAGGGTGCCGGTATAATGTACTTTTACGTTGGTACCAACTTCTACTGTTTTCATTGTTTTTCCTTTTGTTTGTAGAATAAATTTTTATTTATTAAATCTGTGGTGTATACATCGAATGTTTCCTTCCGCATTCCTCCGCATACTATTTCTAATTGTTCGTCTGTTAATTCGTCTTTTTTAGATGGTGGAGACGGCGGGAGTCGAACCCGCGTCCAAAGCATATCAAAATTCATGTCATTCACAAGTTTAGTTGATTTTTACCGGTCTGACGGCCGGCATCCGCTATGTGAAAATCAACAAAAGCGGGGTGATTAATCGACTGACAAGCTAAACCCTCACCCTTTCCAATCGATGCGTCAGTTTGCTATCAGAAACTAACAAAAAGATAGATGGCTATAAGATATCGCTTACCATCCTGTTGCGATAAATACCTAAATTGGATTGATGGCTTTAGGTAACCACCCGATTATGCCGCTAAGCGGACAGATTCGAAATTGTTATTATTATTAGCAATTATGTTTTGTATCTGCATTTAAAGTCTGCTGGTACGTTTGACTACTTGCACTATCCTTTCTCCTTACCCTGTCGAGACCGTTTCGTCCCCTTTGATATTTCATGTATTATCACGCCTACTGGTTGGTGATTTTCTCCATCTAACCAAATAAGTATCTCGTTCTTTTTCTTTTCTCTCACTGAGAACTTAAAATCGATTTCTTTTTTAGCTTTTTTCATTGCGGCTGTTTCTGTACGATGAGTTCCAATTAAGTCGCCCATAATATAGTGGCCATTATATTTATAAACTTTCCAGCTCATGAATCATTTCTTCTGGATTGATGATTTTTATATTATCGCAACGTTGCCAATTGGATATCTTAACTAAATCTGGTGATGTAGACCAATCTACATTTAACCACAGCCAATTTCCGCGCAGCGTTTGCTCTTTAACTCGCCCAAAGCAAAGTAGATCGACTTCTACTACTTTCATTACTGCTTGATTTGTAAAATCTTTAACCATTTATCCCTCTTCAAAAAATTTAGTTACTTTATATTTTGTTATAGCTTTCTTAAAATCACTGTAGGTTAAACCTAGGAATCTTGCCGCGTCTTTTTTAGAGTTGGTAGTTGAAAGCGCAAACTTTAGTAAAGCCTCTTTTATAATATAACCTGATTTTCTCCAAATGTCAAACCCATAAGGCCTATTATTTATATGATTAGCTGAAAGTTCTAATTTAATAGCTATTAGATCTTCTAAAGTTAAACTATTAATACAAACTAACAAACTATCATCTATAAGGTTTTTAGCCTTCAATGCTAGTATAACGCTCTTATTTTTGGTTGTCAAGTTCTTTTTTGAACTTTTTTGCATTTCTCTCTCAGAGTTCTAGTTCTAGCTCTTCTTCGCCACCCAGATCATCTAGGCCGCCTTCCTCGCCACCTTCTTCGGCTTCGGGCTCAGACATTTCATCTTCTTGGGCCTTTGCATCTTGATAGGCTTGATTGGTAGGCTCATCTACTTGCGAGGCTAGTTCTTTTTCGAATTTATCAAAATACAGTTTAAGATTAGCTATGAGATAATCATAAAACAATTCTTGGTCTTCAGAATTCGACAAGAGTTCATAAGAATCAATAATTGATGTCTGGATTTTCTTAAACGCGTTATAAGCTACATTTCTGCCCGTTTCGTCGGCGCCTTGCATTCCAAACTCTTCGCGAGGGTCTTCATCTTCTTCTTCATCTGCTTTTTCTGCGTCAGTTCGAATATCAATAAATTTTTCATCATCAGCCGCAGCCCCAATTTCAATATCTACCTCTTCTTCTAATGAATCAGCGGCAGCTTCTGCCTCACCGGCTTCGTTGTTGGCTTCAGCGGGCGTCAAGGCGTCAATAACAGCCGTAATGATGTGGGCTCGGAAAGATTGACGTTGTTCGGGATCAGTAGTAAGTAATTTATAGTCCGTCTCTAATACGGGAATGATTTTTTTTAATAAATCTTCCAGCATATTAATTCCGGTTGATTTATTAGGTGTGGGATCGTTATCAGGAGTAGTATTTTCTGTTAATGTGCGCAATTCTATTTCGATGAGATCTCGAACCACTTTTCGAAGGCGTTCTTCTTCATTTAATAGGCTTTGTGCTGCAGCACTTCTTTTTTGTTTGACAACTTCAATTAATTGTCTTATATTGTCGCGCAAGAATTGTTCTTGAGTATCATTCATCTTAATATCCCTCTTTCCATAATTAGTCTCATTACATCATCAACCATCGATAAATCTAGATTTTCTTTTTTAAGCTTGCTTCGCTTTTTTTCTTTTTTGTTTTCAGCGTCTAAATTGCCCCTGCGCCAGGGGCCCCCTTTTACACCGACAGCAGCACCTTGGACTGCTCCGGTGGCCATGGCACTTACTTCATTTAAGCCGGTATTGAGGCCTAATATTGATAATACATCAAAAACATTGTCCTCACCAGTAAAATCTTCTAATAATTCAATTGCTTCTTCATCTTCTTCGGCTTTACCCAGGAGATAGCGCATATCGGACGCATGAAAGTCTCGTGGGTTCTTTCCCACCCCTGATACACTTGGCATTTCGGCTTTTAGCGGAGATTGGGCTAATAAATCCATATAATAGCTAGAATGAGGAATAGGCTCGATGGCGCAATCCTCTACAGACATTAATCGCACACCTTCTTTAATATATTTTTCGGCTTGGTTAAATCGCTCTACATCCTTTCCTTTTTTACACACTCCCAAGAATATATCCGTTCCCGGCTCGACGGGACCGTCTGTGCCGATAAATTCATAAGTTGCGGTAATGGGTGATGCGTGAGGAGATATTTCCACTTCTACATTGGGTAAATGTGAAACTAATGTATCCCATATCTTTTTTGAGTCTTCCGCAGTAATTTCCCGACCATTTGGCAGTTTTCTCCCCGCTTTTAACGGAGAAGAAATCAAGATCACTACTTTATCGGCTTTATCCGCATATTCTTCGACCATTCCTAAGTGGCCACGATGTGGTGGCTTAAATGCTCCCGGGATAAGGGCAATTGTTTGTCCTCCAGCCATGGCACCGACAGGATCGGCGTCTTCGTTCTCTAGAGGCTCTGTTTCTTCTTCTTCTTCGGTAACTTGGCCAAAACCGCCCCCTAGGTTACCTACAATAAAGTCACCGGTGATTTTGACGGGGTTTGAGCCAAAAAGCTTTTCATCACGGAGCACAATCCCTTCATGGTTAAGTACATCGCCCATGGGACTCGTAAGAGAACGTAAAACATCATTTCCGAGCATTCGCGTTGCATGCATAAGCACTGCTCCATAAATAGCGGCCTCTGCATCATTATCTTCGATCAAATCAACGATAGGAGTCTCGCCATTAAGGATATTCATGTATAATTGCTTATGGAGAGCATGAGTTTTGCTTCCGTCTTTTAATTTGACCGTTTTATAGCGAGGATTGGAAGCTTCGGAAAGCCAATCCTTTAAAGACTTGGTAATGTCGCGATCATCGGATATTCTAACAGTTAAAGGTTGGGCTAAGGTGCTAGAGAAATCAATTTCCTCCATTTTTTCCGTTGGAACCGAGCCATATACCTGAAAACCATAGTTTTGAGCAACTGCGTTCAGTTTATTGACTAGACTTTCCATGGTTTTAGGGTCATAAGATACCTCCACACTAGGGGCCTTAACCCCCTCTGGACGCTCCATTCCGGGCCGTTCTTGGCCTGTTCTAGAGTGAATTTTATGATAAAATTGGCTCAATCCGTGAATTGCAAGGAAGTTTTCGTCATATTTGGTGACATTTGTCGTTCCTTCCACATATTCGGTGTTTAAAAACCGAGATGGGTCCGTCCACATGCCTAAATCTTCCAATTCTGGCTTAATTTCACCCAAACTAGCGTTTAAAATGCTCAAAAGTGTCCGAATAGCGGGCCGCATGCCATGACCTTCGGGAAAACGTTCGTCTACGCGGTCCATAGTGATTCCATCGATGTCAATAGGCTTTAAAGAGCCGCGATCCACGGCAAATTGCTTGTTTTCGTCGTCTCCGACCAGTTTAAAGGATACATTTACTCCATCTATCTTAACAGAGCCCGCACCCTTCTTCTCTACATAGAGTTTCGCCTTCTCAAAGAAGTCTAAGAGGTCAGATCCAGAATTTACACCCCCTAAATCGAAGGGATGAGCCATATGACCCGCTGCACCACCCATTATGAGCCCTCGTTGAGGCTTTCTTCCAAAATATTAAGCCTTTCTTCTAAAATTTGGAGTTCATTTTGCATTTTGCGAGCAGATCTGCGAGCTTCTTTCAGATGTTGCTTAGCAAGAGACAAGCGGCGCTCTTCTGTCATCGATTTGGGCTTAATAGTGGATAGAATCTCTTGTAAACCCTGGAGATACGTAAAAATATTACGCTCATCCAATGATTCGCCTAAAAGAAACGTATTCCAATCTTTGTTTAAAGACATTATTCTTCTTCCTTCTTATTTGGCGGTTGTTTCGGCACTTGTGGTTGTGGTGTTGGTTGCTTTTTTACGTCTCCGGCGTCCTTTTGTGGTCGTCGTGGTCGTTGGTGCTTCCGTTGCTGTTGTCGTTGTAGTAGTCGTTGTCGTTTCAGCAGCA
The DNA here is from genome assembly GCA_964573915.1 of Candidatus Woesearchaeota archaeon. Classification (GTDB taxonomy): domain Archaea; phylum Nanobdellota; class Nanobdellia; order Pacearchaeales; family GW2011-AR1; genus JAGVXH01. The sequence goes on from CAZNKX010000014.1 coordinate 5,543, forward strand.
ACCTCCACAACTGGCGTCGTTGTTGGTGTGTCAACAATTGTTTCTGGTGTAGTTCCCACAGTTGTTGCAGCTTTTGCTGCAGCCCTTCGTGCCACCAGTCGTTTTTTCCATACTTTACCCATTTTTCTTTGTCTCCTTCAAACGTTTGACGACCTGCCGAGCCACTGTGCGTAATTGCTTTTCAGTAACTTGATTTCCGCCCAGGGCGTTTTGTTCTGCGCGGCGCGTACTGGCCACATCTGTCATAGAACCTTGCAGCCGTGCAGCCACTCGTCGGCTTACCTCTGCCACAATGGCATCGTGGTTAAGGTTTTCGGCTGCTGTTTGTCGTCCAGCACCTACTGCTCTCACTGGTTCAGCGCCCGAGGCTTCTGCACCACATTCCACGCGGTTTCCCTGGGAATCATAACACTTCTTGCCTGCACGTTGTAAGCGCGCCGCACGGGGCTCAGGCGCCTTCGCGGCTGCATATGCCTCATCGATATCCTCTTCTTCTTCGTGGATACGATCAGCATGCGCATGACGTTGCTGCAGACGGTCCTCGTTTCCCTGGCGAAGCGCTGCTCCGCCTTCTTCAAGTTCTTCGTCGTCTTCGTTAATGGTTTCATTAACATAGGCTTCATCACCTTTCTTAGACCCACGCTTGTTGCTATCACTAGTCGTGATTTTCTCGCCTTTGCTGGGATCTTCGAAAGCCTTTTCGCCTTTCTTTGTTTTGCCACCCTTCTTGGTGGTGTAGTCCTTTTCACCGGGATCGGTTTTGGACTCATCGCCCTTAGAGGCGCCGGTGTCTTTTGCACCGGTCTCGTTCAGAGGCTCAAGATTAAAATTAAATCCCCAAGCTTCTGAGAGGAGTGTGGTTAATTCTCCGTTTTTCCATTCTTTAGTAGACATCGCTTTTGTAGCTCCTTTTTGTAGATGTTCATAATAAATAGTCTCTTTTAGACTGTCTTCCCAATCTCTGAAAACTATTGATGCTTGATATGCTTGAATTTCCATGTTTCTCATGTGTGGACTGTTCTGTGCATAGCCTTGTTCGCCCATTCCTTCGGTATTTTCGAAGTCTCCATTACATTTTTGTGTATGGTGCATTAATTCGTGTGCTAATGAGCGTAAAATATCTTTTGGATGACGATTTGTAACATATATTGTAATTGATTCCCCTTGGGGATCATAAAACCCGGTCTTTCCTAACGGGTTTGCAGCATTTTCACGGTCCTGGCGCAAAAATAGGCGCGGGGGACGCGAAAATCCCATTTGTTCTTTTGCAAACGGCATAAATTGCTGAATTAGAGTTTTTATTTCGTCCATATTCTAAATAGGTCCCTTCTAGGTGTTTTAATCTCCGAAAGTTCCGCCGCGGGATATTAATTTTAAACTAGGGGTGAAAAATTCCATTTCTGTTTTGGTACCCGTCAATGGTACCACCACAGAGATGGAAACCATACGATTGCCTTTAATTTCGTTTTTGATCTCCATAATAATACCATAATGAGCTTCCCAATCATTATTTTCCTGTAACCACTTAGACCATTCTACAATATCACCAATTTTTAATTCTGCTGCGCTTAATTCTCCAAATGACGGTTTTTCATCCATTGTAAACAACTACCCACGAACAAACACCTTTTTGTAAAAAACCATTCATTTTCTTATAGGCGTCATCTTTGTTTAAGAAAGGACCGTCAGATGTGAGTTCTTCCTTTTCTACATCAAATTTATAAAGAATATAGAGAATTTTACCCTTGACTGCTGGATCGTTCGCCAGAAACTTCTTCTTTGTTTGTTGTTTGCGTAGCATCTCCCTGATAAATAGGGGTTTTTGTGACTATTGAACCAGAAATTTCTATATTTTCTACTGTTATCTCGGCATCTAAATTTAAGATGGTGGTCTTTCGGCGTCCTTTGGTAATATTTACGACTTCAATGACCCCACAGATATCATAGTTGCGATTCTTACGTTTTTTGCGAGCCATCTATGGTGTATCTCGTATCGATGCACTTAAAATTAAAGCCAATAGGGTCACTACCCCAAACTCAAATCCCCACACTCCATAAACAAGCCAGGATCCGAGTACGATTAACAACGTTTGCCAAAACTTATTATATGTAAATAACATTAAACAAAACCTATTTCTTCAACCTCATCCTTATCAATGAGAAAAATTATACCATCGGTAGTGTAACCCAAACATTGTTTATCTTCTTTACTACCCATGTCTAAAATATATATTTGTATTCCGCGTATCAACCTCACAACAGATTTAGTTGTGACCTGATAGCACCAAATATGTCCGGTGCCTTTAATATGGTGATAAGGCACTAAATCGCCATCTTTTTCGGTAATCGTACCGGTGATCTGCTTTATAAGAGCTTTAAACTTCTTCTCGTCTATATAATCCCATGACATATATTAATTAGCTATATCAACTTGCTTATAGCTAATGCAGCAGCCATGAAAAACTGCACTACCGCAAAAATAGTGACCGCTTTTGTCTTGAATATCTTTAAATTTTCAATTTCTTGAAGGGCGTTTTGTAGCTGTGAAGGGGATGCTACCTCGTCGATTTTCTCCTTCCACTCTTTGAGATCCTGTATGCGATCCTCTTTTGCTTTTAATTCTGTAAGTTGATTTTTAACGTCCTGCAATTCTATCCGTAGTGCTTCAATACTGGTTGCAAGCGTTTCCAGTTGTTGTAACACTAGTCGTGAATATTGATCCCAGGTCTCCCCTTCTGACATTTTATTGCCTCCTTCCGCACTCTATTAATTAGTTTACAGTCCGAGTTCCCGCAGTCTTGACAGTGTTTTTTCTATCTCGCTATCCTTATATAAAAGTGCTATTCCTCCCTTCTGCTCCCATGGAATTGTGTTTTTTGTGAAGTCATCGATCAAAATACTCTTATTATTGGCCCATAGATATTTTTCTCGGGACATAAAAACTTTTTTTGGAGGAGGTTTTAAATTCTTGTCGATCCAAGCCTGTTTACCAATCTCCGAGCCATAGGCCATAGGAGTCGTCAAAATATTTGGATTATGGGGAGCCAATGCTGCCCACAGCTTCTGACCATTGGGCATCCATGGTAAGTTTTCCCAGAAATCCGCGGCATGTTGTAGCTCTGTATACATATATTTGCGAATATCATTATTTTTTGTTGGGCCGGCCAAATCATCGCTTGTAATATAGTCTCTACCGATTTTTGTTTTTAATTCTTCGGCTCGGCCCTCTGTTAAGGCTGCAGTGATATATTCTACGACTCCTAATTCGAAGTCTACAAGTACACCATCCATGTCGCAGTAAATCTCGTACTCTTGCTCCTCATTTAAAAATCGTCTCCAATTTTCAAGTAGGAGTTTCATTCTTTAACACCAAAAGCGTCCGCAAATGATTGACCTTGTAAATCTTTGGCTGCAATTCTTTTGTTGGTATCGAGATCAACAATGCTTCTAATCTTGGTCGACCCGGCATCAATCTCTTCTTCTGTTAGACTAATCTCGCCGCCGCTCTTTTTAATACACGCCGTTAATAGTGTCAGCACATATTCGTCGCTTTGTAATGATTTCTTCATTTACCTCTCGACCACAAATAAGCCGACATCTGTTATAACTAGTTGGTTTGTGTCGGCGCGCATCATAATATTTCCTGCGTGGATGTCTCTGGCACGCCAGCCCATCTTGGCAAAATATTGGATTGTGTTTAGAATGCTTTCTGTTTCTGGAAAGATGTCTGCGACTTTTTCGGGGGCACCTCGTTGGGGATCGAATGGTCCTGCACCGTATTTTACTGGTATTATTTGGTTTTTGATGGCGTAATCTAAATCAATTTCGATTGAACCAGCGGAAGCCCAAACTAATGATCGAAAAGTTCTTTCCCTTTCTTTTTCATCTTTCGCCTTTCCCAACATTCGAATAAGACGCCCGTCAGTCTCTGACGCCCCGCGCAAAATGCTTTCGATCTCATTTAATGTCGCGTTAAAAAGTCGCTGCCACAAAGGAGATGCATCAGGAAATGTCGATAACATATCATATACATGCCTTGTGGCATTCTTTGGCACACCTTTATTGGATGTGAATGCGCCTATAATATTATTTGCCGCTTTTGTTTTTTCAGTATTACTCAATCCTCTATAATCTCTCATATTTTTGAGCATCTTGTCTGTATCGAGAATCCCTAGCACAATTTCGTATACTGCTTCTGGGTTTTTTAGAATTCTCGCTTCCTTCTCCAGAGAATATTCTGACTTTTTATCGTGAGCAAAAATCTGATCGATTACATTTCTAGGAGGTTCTTCAAGTTGTTCCATTATTATAATGAGGAACTGTTTGTCTTCGGTTTTGGTTATTTCATATACTTCCACCAAGTGTTGTTTTATTTCGTCCGGGAGTTTGTCTCTGTTTTTCATTATCCAATTGTAATTCTTCTCTTCTTCGTGGTATCCGGATCCGCCAAGATTTGACACAACTTTGGCTGCAAATCGTTGACCTGTTTCTTTGTTCTCGACTTCGTAAACTGTGCCGAAGGATCCTTTGCCAAGCTTCCTGTTTATAACAAGCCCTGTGGTTTCAATTGCGGTGGTATGTGCTGGATCAAAGCCAACATCTTCTCTTAAATACTTTCGCCAATTTTCAAGTAGGAGTTTCATAAGCCCGTCCTATTCTTCTTTTTTCTAAAACCTGTTTGGCCATCTCTCTTGTTCTCTGTTGCGGATTATTTTCTGCTATATCCTCTAGGATACTCGAAGGAACAATACCATGATACTTAACAATTCTTCTAGCAACCCCAGTATATTCATAAAACTCTTCGCTAGCTAACCATCTTAAAACATATGTTGGAACATTAAAGTGTTCTAGAGTTGCTATTTCTGCTAACGAGTTGGCCATACCATATGGATCTTTTAAAGAATTCAGAATCTCTCTCATCTCATCTATCAGCTTATCGGAATGTGGTCCTTCAACAATACGGAATTGCACCATTCTCTTTAAATCAAATATTCTAAGTATCTCATACTTGTTGTATGCTTCTGTTTGGCGAAGTAGATCGTGCAATATTTCAAAAGCCTCTCCTTTGAGCCGGCTGTCATTCGAATCCATAAACTGAGCAGTGCCATAATGGAACTGAAACTTATTTAAATTGCTTTTATTCTGGAAGTAAAACAAAGGATCTTCTGGTTTATAGTAATCTTCAAAATAGTCTAAACCGGGCGCAGCAGTACACCAGTCGGTATTTTTACCGAGTTCACAAGCAGCGCCTTTATTATGGAGTGCCGCGATAGTCCATTTACTATCATCTCTAAAAATCTCTGTTCCTTCTCCTGCATCAAGATAGTTCTTTTTATCTTGATCTTTTTGAATTTCCTCTTTTGCGGCATAAGTCATAGCAACAAGATCTTCCATAGTCTTGATTTGCATTAGATCTTGTCTAGGCATAAATCGCTGATGATGAAAAAACGTTTCAAGGCTTCGTCGAGGCCCAACTGTAATACGACCATCAATAAGATCAGCAGCAACTTTTGGGTCTTCTCTTGCCACTTTTAAAAGCCATAGAGTAGAAGTACCTTTTTGATTATCTGTTAGATCGTCTGGTATCATATCTAAAAGATAGTTCTTGAAGTTACGATGTTGAGTGCCTATCAATGGAGCGTCCCAACTATTAATTGTATCATCTTGTCCTTTGTCATAGCGATACGCTTTGATGATCTTTAAAGTGCGCTTAGAATCAAGGATTTCTTTTGCATCTGAAAAGGAAACTTCATTCAAATACTTTCGCCAATTTTCAAGTAGGAG
>CAZNKX010000015.1:0-10678 GCA_964573915.1 Candidatus Woesearchaeota archaeon
TGCATGCAGTAAATGTTCATGACAGGTGTTCAACCGAGATAGAATTCTTGCCAACCTCGCAATGGTTCATAAGGGTTCTTGATAAAAAGAAAGAACTTCTTGACATTGCAAGAAAAATTGAATGGAAACCTGATTTTATGCGTAAGCGCTATGAAACGTGGGTAAAAGGTTTAGAGTGGGATTGGATAATCTCAAGAAATCGCCATTTTGGAATCCCAATCCCGGTTTGGAAATGCCATGGTTGCGACGAGATTATTCCAGCAAACACAAACGAACTTCCAGTTGATCCAACACAAACAAAAAAAGAATGTTCGAAATGTGGCAAAAAGGCAGATCCAGAGACATTAGTTCTCGATACATGGGCAACGTCTTCGATAACGCCAACAATCGCTTCAAATCTATTTGGCGGAAAAATAAAAACACCGTATTCACTAAGACCTCAAGGCCATGATATTATTCGGACGTGGGCATTTTATACAATCGTTCAAAGCGCTTTAAATGAGAATCAAATTCCTTGGGAGAATATCATGATTTCTGGAATGGTAACGAGAAAAGGAGAAAAAATGAGTAAATCAAAAGGAAACGGTGTAGATCCAAAAGTAGTAATGGATGAATATGGCTCAGACGCACTTCGATTTTGGGCTTCAACATCAAAGCTTGGAAGCGACTTAGATTATCAAGAACAAGATTTAATCGCTGGAAAAAAAACGGTTACAAAATTATGGAACGCCTCAAAATTCGTATTTATGAACTTAGAAGATTACGATGGAAAAAAACCAAAAAAATTAGAAAGAATTGATGAGAGACTTTTAATTGAATTAAACAGAGTAATATTAACTACCACACATAGATTTGAAGATTATGAATACTCGCGAGCGAGATTTAATACAGAGGATTTTTTCTGGAAAATTTTTTGTGATTATTATTTAGAGATTGTAAAGAAGAGAATTTATAATGAAAAAGGAGATAAAAAGAAATCTGCACAATATACCTTATATCGATGCTTACTGACTATCTTGAAAATGTTTGCTCCAATAATTCCTTTCGTAACAGAAGAGATTTATCAAGAATATTTTAGGAAAAATGAGAAAACAAAAAGTATTCATTTGATGGAATGGCCAAAATATGATAAAAAATTGGGGGGATGGGACGATAAGAGTATAAAATCCCATGCAAATGAATTAACACTAATCCAGGATTTAGTATCTCAAATTAGATCGGAGAAAACAAAAGCAAAGAAACCTATGAATGCAGAATGCATTGTCACATTGGACAAAACTAATTATGAGGATTTAAAAAATGTCATGGAAGATTTTATGGGGGTTACAAACGCACGAGAAGTTAAACAAGGAACATTCAAGGTTGAATTTCCAAATTAATAACTATGGAAGAAACACAAAAGTTCGAATTAGAAGCAATAATTGAAGAGCTCGAAGGCTATCGAGGTCGCCACACAGAATTAATTACAGTCATGGTCCCAGCTGGAGCAATCCTAACACAAACGACAAAACAACTCGAAAACGAAAAAGGGACCGCAACAAATATCAAATCAACGGGAACGAGAAAAAGCGTTATCAATGCACTTGAGCGTGCAATTAGAAAATTAAAAGATATTGCTAAAACACCAGAAAATGGTCTCGCACTTTTTTCTGGAACAGTAAACTTAGAAGATGGAACTGAAAAGTCAGAAGTCTGGGCAATTGAACCACCAAAAAAACTTCGTGTTAAAATTTATCGGTGTGATCAAACTTTTGTAGTAGAGCCGCTAAAAGAAATGCTTGAAACCAAAGAAGTCTACGGCCTTATGATAATTGAGAGAAGTGAGGCAACAATTGGGATTCTCGATGGAAAGCATATCAAAATGCTTCAGCACCTGACGTCTGGCGTTCCAGGAAAAACACGGGCAGGAGGCCAATCCGCACAACGATTTGCCCGAATTAGAGAATCAATGGCAAAAGAATTTTTCAAGCGTGTTGCAGAACATATGAAAGATCATTTTTTTGAGAATAAAAAATTAAAAGGCATCTTAATTGGAGGACCGATCCCAACAAAAGAAGATTTCTTAGAGGGAGGAGGATTAGTCACTGCACTGAAAGATAAGGTAATCGCCGTAAAGGATCTCGGAGGAACGGGAATGCATGGGCTTCAAGAATTAGTTGAGCTCTCACAAGACGTACTAGCCGAGCAAGAAATAACAAAACAAAAACGCATCCTCGATGAATTCTTCGAGTGCCTCGCAAAAGATCCTGACAAGGTCTCATATGGGCTCCTCGAAGTAGAAGACAGACTCAACAAAGGAGCAGTAGAAAAATTAATCCTCTCAAAAACGCTCGATAAAAAACAAATCAAAAAACTCGAGAAGTTAGCAGGAGAAACTTCAACTCATGTTTTTATGGTAACTCCTGAAACCGCACAAGGAACCCAATTCGACAATCTAGGCGGAGCTGGGGGATTGCTACGTTTTGTGGTTATCGATTAGCCAGCGACGGGAGCAGGTGAGCAATTCGCTTTGAGTAATCCAAGTGAAGTGCCTTGATTACGAAATGCAAATTGCGAATAGGATTGCTACGTTTTGTAGTAGTTGATTAGAATTCTAATCTCTTTGAACTATTTGTGAAAGAAAGCGCTCTAAATTAAATTCGCCGGGTTTAGTCTCGCCCCAAATTCTCGCTCCCTTAACTTGTGCAGGAACTCCTAACGCTTTTGTGGCTTCAACAACTTCTAAGAAGTTAGAGATCGCCATAAAGTAGGCTTGTCCTGCCTTAACACGAGGCTCCACTAATTGATAAACATCTCTTGCAGGGCTAACATCATAACCTCCACTAATCGGGAAATTAGCATCCATAAGAATAGCATCAAAACCCTCCTCTCTAACCGCGAGATCTAGTCCACCTCGCGTAGATACAGAATTATACTCAAAGCCTTTTTGTTGAGTATAGGCTTCACAAAGGTTGCGGACCATCATGTCACTAATTCCAAAAAGCACCCTTCCTCGGTAATTTTCATCTGCCATCGACAATCCTCTAATTCTACTATTATAAACCTTTCCCTAAAAATTCTTAATCAAAAAAATCCGCAGTTCGGTTAGAAAATCACTAGTCGAGTAAACTTATTAAACTCCTTTCTCTCCAATTTAAAATGAAAGAGGAAATGACAGAATCTCCGCAAGATGTTTCAGCAGCTCCAGTTATCACGCGTTCAACCGCAGAAGATATCGAAAACGAATTTGAGGAAAATGAGATTGAAAATCAGGAAAAAGTAGAAGCAGCACTTTTTATCTCGGGAAGATTTTTGACACTCGATGAATTAATGAGATTAACGGATATAAATCCCATTATGCTCAAAGAAATCCTTCATAGGCTTGAGAAAAAATACGGCGCAATCTCAAATGTGCTTCGAATCGTCAACAGAAATAATTCTTACAAAATGGACATTACCGAAAAATACCATTATTTAATCAATCGACTCGCAACAGGACAAACAGAATTCACAAAAGCTGAACAAGAAACGCTCGCCGTAATTGCATATAAACAACCCATTAAACAATCGATTGTTATAAAAATTCGTGGAAATAAATCCTATGATCATATAAAAAAATTTAGAGAATTAGGACTTGTCATTGCAAAAAAAGACGGTCACACGAACATATTAAATTTATCTGAAGAATTCTATGAATATTTTAATGTACATAAAAAAGAAGCAAGCAAATCAAACGAAGAACAATAATTTATTTCCTCCATTCTCCAAATGTAGTGAAAAGTAATCTTTGTAAAAAGTATCCTGGGAGAACCAATAATATAAAAAAACCAATTGGATATATTTGCGAGTAAAAAGGAACTGCACCGACTAAAGATAATACGCACGATTCATAAACACAATTAACATTATCAACCGGTGTAGTAAAGGCAAACGCAAGTAATTGGAACGCGACGATAAGGAGGAAAGAATAAATCAGAATTCTTTTTTTATTAAATTCTTCTCGATAGACAACCATCAAGGCAACAGATGAAGAGAATAAATGCGCAAGCATAGGAAGAATAGAAATTGTTCCTTCTTGAAAGGCATATCGCGTAAATCCTCCAAGAATTGGACTATTAAAAAGTATAACTGAGAAAAAATCAATCGTCCAAATAATATGGATGACAAGACTCAAAGAGATTAAACTTCGTACAAGTGAAATATTTTTCGTGAAAAACCCCATTGCAAATAAAAAAGGGATCACGTTACAAATCCAAAAAAAAGAGCTTGTGCTTGCAAACAAATCAAGATAAAAAATGACATAGATTTGTAATAATAAAAAATAGGCTCCCGCAAGATAGTAGCGATACGTTTTGGTATGGGTCCCCTTAACACCCCGTTTCATAACCTCTTCTTTTCCCATACAAATCTCTAAGGCCAATCGCATTTATAGATATTTGGAATCTTAGAACACAACAAAAACATATAAACTCAGATTTCCGAGTTTTGCCATGGGATTCGTATTGGTAATGGTTTATATTTCAATCTATATAGGTCTTATCGCGACCGTATTTTACGCACTCGGCTATCAAAGTGACAAAAAAAAGCAAAAGCTACTTTTTACCGATGAAGAGCTTCCAACCGTCTCAGTCCTAATTCCCGTATTCAATGAGGAAAAATCAATTAAGAGAACCTTAGAATCAATCACTTCTTCAAATTATCCCGAAGGTAAATTAGAAGTAATTATTATCGATGATGGGAGTACGGATAATTCTTTGGCGATTGCAAAAAGTTTTCCAGAAAAAATGAATGGGATCAAAGTGAGAGTTTTTGGCAATAAAGAAAATGGCGGAAAAGGTGCGGCGTTAAATACAGGAATAAAAAAATCAAGTTCAGAAATTATTTTAAGTGTGGATGCAGATACCTTCATTGAGCCGCACAGCGTAAGGGAATTAATGAGATATTTTAAAAATCCAGAAGTTATGTGCGTAAGTCCTTCTATGCTCGTCCATAAACCAAGAGGGCTACTGCAAAGAATCCAACAAGCAGAATATCTCTTCGGGATATTTTTGAGAAAAGCGTTTACTTCAGTTAACGCAGTTCATGTAACTCCAGGAGCATTCTCCGCATATAGAAGAACGTTTCTTGATAAATACGGCTATTACGACGAGAATAACTTAACAGAAGATCTTGAACTAGCCCTCAGAGTTCAATCAAAAGGCTATATGATTGAGAATTGTCCAAATGCTCCAGCCTACACAATAGCCATGAACACGTTTAAATCTCTCATGATTCAGCGAAGACGGTGGTATGTCGGACTCATGCAAAACATGAAAGATTATCGGTTTATGTTTAGTCCAAAATACGGAGACCTCGGAGTTTTCGTTCTCCCAATCGCATGGATTAGCATTTTCTTCTCCGTTTTTATGATCAATTATTTAGTAATCAATGCAATCAGGCACATTCACGAAGAATTAGTTTTTCTTGCCAAAATCAATTTTGACTTTTCAAGTGTATTCACTCTAAATAAATATATCTTTGAGAAAGCGGTATTTAGCATGGCTTCAAACCCAGTCCTTATTTTTCTTTTATTTTTTGCAATCGTGCTCGGAATGTACATGAAATATGCAACAAAAAAAGTGGGCAATGTAAGGGGGCTACCAGTAACTGTCGCACTCTATTTCATGTTCTTTGCATTACTGTTTGGATTTTGGTGGACCGTCTCAATAATTTACGTTCTCTTTAATAAAGATGTTTCCTGGAGATAAGATAATATTATAAATAGGAATCAACAAGAAAAAAAATGCAAGGAAGAAAAATTGTAAGTAAAGAACGGTATTATCTCGCATTTCTAATAGCAACCTTAATCTTTCTTGTAGGATTTTTAATCACTTACTCAATTGCATACATCGAATTTCAAAGAATAGAAAATCTCCAAGATCCAATCTCCTATAAAATTTTTGAAGACAAGCTCCAATATACTCTCTTTGACAAAAACATTTGCTCAGAAGGAAATTATATAGAAATCTCAGAAGATCTTGCATTCCAGGGAGGAATTATAGGTCAATTAGAGGAAAAACTCGGTAAAAACAATAAGGACGTTCTTTTTAGAAAAAAGTTTTACTCTCTCGTATTAGTGGAACATTTAGAGATTGTAAAAGTGCTCAATGAGAAGTGCGATAAAAAAATAAATTATATACTCTTTTTTTATTCAAATGAAAAAGAAGATATAGAATATTCAGAAGACATCGGAAATCTACTCGGAGTCCTCTATGAACAAAACAAAGAAAACCTAGTCATTTATTCATTTGACACGAATCTTGATAGTGATCTCGTTAAAACGCTCAAAAGCCACTACGAAGTTGCCGAGCCAATAACCATCATAGTAAATGGGAATCAGACTCTAAACACGTTAGATAGTCTCAACGAAATATCGCCTTTTTTAGTATAAATGTGTGAACAAAACAAAAAACATATACATCTAAGCACAATATAACTTAAAAATAGCTCATTCTTACCACGTTCATGCGTTGCAGGTTTTGTAAAAAAGAAAGTGAAGAAACCGAATTATTCGAAGGAATCTTTGAGCATGAAATGATTCGTATATGCGGTCCATGTGCGGATGTGGAAGGCATTCCTATAATGAAAAAACCTTCAATTGAACAATTAGATCGAGCAGAAACTTCTTACACCGTTCGGGAGCGAATGGAAAAGATATCAGGGATGCATGAGAGAAATGCAAAAAAAGATGAACTGCGCATGCAAGGAGATATAGCAAAATTAAAAATGCCCCCAAAAAGACAATATCACGAGGATCTCTTAGATGATTATTCATGGACGCTCAATCTTGCAAGAAGAAGGGCAAAAATGAGTCTTAAACAACTAGCCGAGGAAGTTCACGTCTCAGAATACACGCTCCAAGAAATCGAAAAAGGACAAATCCCAAAAGATTTTGAGGAAATTTTTCTAAAACTCGAAGCCTTTCTAAAAATTAAGCTATTGAAAAATCACAAACCAATGATCACATTCACACAAAAAAAAGATGATGAACAAGAAATTCTCAGAAACGTAAGAGAAAAAATGCAAAACCAACCCGACAAAGACAGTCCAGAAGAAGTTGAACATCGAGAAGAATTATTAGAGAGAAAAAAAGAAAAACTCGCAAAGTTGAACAGTGAAAAAAATAAATTCTCGAATGAAAAAGATCAAAAAGATCTAGAAAATATCACGCTCAGTGATTTAGTTGAACTCAAAAGAAAACGAGAACAAAAAGAGTCTGAACACAAAAAAAGAATACAAACCGACGCCATGATCGGCGACGATATCGAGTTGGATGAATTGTAGGAAATTATTTAAATCAACAGTTCCATCGACACTTATGGCTAAGAATAAGTCAAATAACATTCACACTTTTTACTTAGGATCTTTAGCAGCAATAGGGTTAATTGCCGGAATCTATTACCTAACTTCAGTTTTGCCCTTAATATCTGAAGGCATTTTCAATATGAAACTTTCATTAACTTTCAAAAATTTCTTTTACGCAATCTCTTATATTTCGCTAATAACTTATACCTATTGGAAAGAAGAAAAAGGATATTTTAGAAATGGGTTCGCGGCTTTTTCAATAATAATGCTTCTTGCCCACATATATTTGATTGCAAGGGGATTAAGATAATCCTTCACAATCATCAACCCAAATATCTAAGCCGCCCCGGTCGTGGCTCATAAATCAAACCCTCTTCTAAAAGTTTTTTAATCTCGGCATTAATCCCATCAGGACTTGCCTCAACATCTAAAATAATTGTTTCCGTATCAATGCCGCCGTCAGGTTCGGCCAGCTTTATCTTTTCCATAATCAAATCTTTAACTGGAGATTCACTCGAGTCAGCAGGCAAATCTTTTCGCGCATTTTGAATTTCCAACTTTCGAACCAAAAGCCAACGAGGATCCACCACCTTTACAACTTCCGGAATAATATACAAATCTCCATTCCACTCTCGAACATTTCCAATAATTTGAAGCGTGTCACCCTGTGAGACTTTTGTCAAAATCACAATATCATCGCCAAAAGCTTTAAGCCGAATTTGCCCAGACGCATCATCCACCGTCAAACTCGCATATTTTTTCTCGCCTTCTTGCACAAACTTATCGACGCAATTAGCGAGGACATTCACGCGAGAAATCTTTCGCTCTCCTAATTGCAAAAACAAAAATTTTCCCTCTTCCATTCGTGGTTGTCCCTTCAAAATATCTCCAATCCGAAGTTTATACGCAATATTTCGCTTTCTAATTTCCTCATTTTCAACCATGAAGTGAAATGTAGCGAATTCTTTATAAGAATTGTTGTAGTTAAGTTCGAAAAGTATTGCCAAAGGCAGTTTTGCAATACCGAAAGAAAAATGTTTATATATTAATTTTATTTTAAATGCCCAAGATGGTTTTATCTAAGAAGGAAGAGTTAATTTTAAATTCAATTGTTGTGGCTTCTGAAAATAATCCTAATAGGCCTGAATTTCCCGCAGATGATCCTAAGTTTCCCGCCACTCCGACATATAAAATTAAGGTTCCTGGGTTTTCTAACGTTTGGCTAAAGGATGAAAGTCACAATCCAACCGGAACCCATAAAGATAGAATGGCCTGGGAAATTATTGTAACGTATAGAGATTTTCTACTTGCTAAAAAAAGAGGGCAGATTAAAGGAGCACTTCCTTCAATGTCCATCATTTCCTCAGGATCTGCAGCAATTGCTATTCAAACTCAACTTAGAAAATATAATCTTCCAAATCTTAAGGTTTTAGTCGACACCAATATGGAATCGAATATTCTTAATGTCTTAAAGAAAATTGGCTGTGAAATTTATGAACACGACTTAGGTAGAAAGCCTCTCCATTGGAAAGAGATTTTAACCTTAACTCACAATCCGGCAGGTTTTGATATCACCTCAAGCGAAGCACTTGATCCTACAACAAGATTTTATGACTGGCTTAGTTATGAAATAATTAATTCTTCTCCCGATTATTGCTTTATTCCGTTTGGAACCGGAAATTTATTTGAGAACGTTTTGAATATTAATAAAAAAGAAGTTTCAACAAAAAATCACGATCCAAGATTCAAAGGAGATTTAGAAACATTAAGAAAATGTAATTTTTTAGGAGCCACAACAAATAATTCCAAATCAAAGGCGGATAAGTTGTACTCTCCTCATTTACCCTTTGTTCATTTTGATGAGCAATGGATACGATTGTATAGTCATGCAGGGTTCTGCGGACCAAACTCTAACGTCATACTAATTCGGGAAGAGTTTTTAGAACAATCCATAAAACTTGCAGAATCACAAGGAATAAATTGTGAACCTTCAGGAATTGCAGGACTAGCTCTTCTCCTGCAGATGAAAAATAAAATTCCTAAGGACAAAAAAATACTCATTGTAAACACCGGGAAAACAAAATATTTTTGAAAATATCAACCATTCAGCCGTTTCAATTTTTCCTGAATCAATTTCAACTCTGCTTCAACTTCATCTCGTCGCTCAATTGCAGGAGCAGATTCCGCTGACCCAATCTTCCTTACAATAACTTCTTTTTTCCTCTTAAGCTTCGGAATTTTTGGCGTCGGCATTTTAGCCTGAATTAAGTCTAGCTGTGTAAGCAGGGTCTGTAACGTTTCTCTCAAGCGATTTTTCAAATCATTTTTCCGACGAGTATACACACGCAAATTATGGATATGCTTAAGCGTCTGTAAAAGAGTCGCTTGAGAACTCAAAATATCCGCCTTACTCTTTTTGTATTGTGGCTGTTCAATAGAAACATATACTTCTTCCTTTACCATAATTAAATTTGATTAAA
The DNA here is from genome assembly GCA_964573915.1 of Candidatus Woesearchaeota archaeon. Classification (GTDB taxonomy): domain Archaea; phylum Nanobdellota; class Nanobdellia; order Pacearchaeales; family GW2011-AR1; genus JAGVXH01. The sequence continues at coordinate 9,804 of CAZNKX010000015.1, forward strand.
AACATCATCATCAATCTGAGAAAGCCGAGCCTTTAAATCTTCAACTTCACTCGCCCATTTAGTAAGCTCTTCATCTTCCTTCTGTTTAATATCAGAAATCTTCGCAAGAGTCTTCTCAACGTCGGCAATTTTATCTTGTATTTTCTTAAAGTTTTTTTGAGATGCTAAAAATTTATCAAATCGAACAAAAATCGGCTCATTTGCATCTTTTTTCGAAACCGTTTTTTTAGGTGTTGCTTGTCCAAGAGGTTTTTCTGGAGAGGTAGGAGAAACAACGGGAGAGGACAAGGGTTTCTCAGGAATAGCGGAACTCATGGGAAGTAAACCATTTGGTTTTGTGGGGACTAGCGAACGATGATTTTCATGGACATCTTCGGAATTTCGAGGAGGAAGTGAGGGCAACATTGACCCTCCATGTTCCTCCGTTATATTAACTCCTTCCGGAATATCGAAATGCACCTCATTTTCTCCAGGAAGATTAGAATCATTAACCGCAGATTTCACCATTTCTTGATTAAGATTTTCGGCATGAGGGCTATTGGGAAATGTGGGAAGCTCAGGAAGTTCATTAGACATAGAAGAATTTTTTTCAGGCATGGTAAGCTCCTTGGGAGACTGAGGAAGCGTCGGCACTTTCTCCTCTTTACTAAACCATCCCATTTTCCAAGAAACGCAATTTCTTTTTTATAGGTTTATATTCACTATAAAATGAATACAAAATATTCCCAAAATAATTTCTTCCCGTAAGCAAAAGTATATAAAAGATACTACATAGATTCACTAATGCAGGTCAAACTTCTCCATAATCTCGTCGAGGAACTAGCAGGTGAGGGTACCGGTAGGATCGTAGATATTTTATTTGGGAAAAAAGATGT
>CAZNKX010000016.1:0-10508 GCA_964573915.1 Candidatus Woesearchaeota archaeon
GGCTATTTTTTAATTAATGGTAATGAGCGAGTGATGGTGATGGCAGAGGATTTAGCATCGAATCAGACGTTTGTTGAGTTTCAAAAAGTAAAACAGCGGCTCATGCTTCGTCTTTTTTCTCAGCGAGGAGCTTATAAGATTCCAATTTCTTTAGTTGAGAATGCACATGGGATTATGGATGTTTCATTTTCACGGTTTAGGGATATTCCCGCAGTTGTTCTTTTGAAAGCACTTGGTTTAACCAGCGATGCTGAGATTGCAAAACTTATTGGAGAGCAAAGCGACAGTTTAATTGTTAATTTGTATGAGTTTGCAGATGTTGGAACCATTGATGATGCATTAATGTGGATTGCTGAAAAAAGTAGTTTGCAGGGGACAAACAAGGAAATGCTTGATCGAGTAAAGCAGCGAATTGACGCTTATTTCTTGCCTCACATTGGACTTGATAAAAGTGCCCGACTTGAAAAGGCTCGAACGTTTTGTAAATTCATGAAGCAGTACTATGTTGCAAAAGAACATCCGGGAGAATCTATGACCGATAAAGATCATTATGGGAATAAGAGAGTTCGTCTGTCTGGAGATTTACTTTCAGATTTATTTCGAGTTAATATGAATATTTTACTTCGAGAAGTCCAGCACAGTTTACAAAAAACTGTTAAGCGGCGAAAATTTTATTCTATAAAGACGATTGCGAAATCAACATTATTTACTCACCGAGTTGAGAGTTCCATTGCGACAGGTTCTTGGATTGGTGAGCGAAATGGCGTTACTCAAAATATGGATAAGAATAATTCTTTTTCGATCATGTCTCAATTACAACGGGTAACATCGACGCTGCCTGGAGAACAGGAAAATTTTGCTGCCCGTACTGTTCACCCAACTCATTACGGGAGGTTTTGTCCAATTGAAACTCCAGAAGGGACCGAAATTGGTCTTCGAAAAAATTTAGCTCTTCTTGCTCGAATTTCTACTCGTGCGTTAATCGAACATGACGAGGTCTTGAAGGTTCTAAAAGGACTGGGGATGAGACTTGACGCAGAAGAAGATTCAAGTGCTGTCGACGTTTTTTATAATGGTCGATTTATTGGAGTGATTAGTGATGCAGAAACGTTTGTTGGCGATGTGAAAAAGTCTCGGCGGGAAGGGAAGTTGTCTTATGAAATGTCTGTTCGATTTGATAAGTTCTTAGATACAGTTTATATTAGTTCTGAAATTGGAAGGGTTATTCGTCCCTTAATTGTTGTTGAGGAGGGTGTTTCGATGCTAAAGGAGGAGCATCTTGATTTAATTCGTCAAGGGAATTTATCATGGGATGATTTGGTTCGGGCAGGAGTCTTAGAATATCTTGATGCGTCTGAAGAAGATGATTGTTATATTGCGCTTGAAGAATCTAAATTAACTCCTGAACATACGCACTTAGAAGTTGATAAAATCGATGTTTTTGGTGTGAGCGTATCTTTGATTCCATTTGGAAATCATGATCCTCCTGCACGTATGGTTAAGGGAGGAAGCCGGGCATATCGTCAAGGTTTAGGAATCTATGCAGGGAATTTTCCTGTAAGAATTGATACTGATGTTTCTCTTCTTCACTACCCACAAAAGCCATTGGTTCGAAGCTTTGTTTATGACACTTTAAATGTTCATCCCGTCGGCCAAAATGTAGTTCTTGCAATTATGCCTTATGAAGGATATAACATGGAAGACGCAACCGTTCTTAATCAAGGCTCTATTGATCGAGGATTTGGTCGAAGTTCTAAATTTAAGCCGCATCTTTCGGTTGAACTTAATTATGCGGGTAGTCTTCGAGATGAGATTACTGTTCCTGAAAAGGATGTTTCTGGTTATCGGTTGGAAGATTCGTATCGATTTTTAGAAGATGATGGGGTTGTTTACCCTGAAGCGGAGCTTGTTGAGGGAGAGGTTGTCATTGGTAAGACGAGTCCACCGAAGTTTTTGAGCGAAGCACGAGATATTTCTATTCAGACTAAAAAGGAAAATAGCTCTGCAATGAAGCAAGGGGAGAGTGGAACAGTCGATGCCGTTTTTATTACGCAAGATAAGGAGGGAAACAAGATTGTTCAGGTGCGAACGCGAGAACTTCGAATTCCTGAAATTGGAGATAAATTTTCCGTTCCCCACGGTCAGAAGGGAATTGTAGGATTCATTGCTCCCGAGAACGATATTCCGTTTAGTGTAAATGGCATTCGGCCAGATATTATGTTTAATCCTCATGGGATTCCTTCTCGTATGACCGTCGGATATTTGATGGATGTCCTCGCTGGAAAGGTTGCTGCACTCTCCGGTCTAATTCAAGATGCTTCTGCATTCAGTGGAGAAACGGTAGATTCTCTTGAAAATAATTTGAAGAAATTAGGGTTTAGGCAAGATGGGAAAGAGGTTATGTATAATGGAATTACAGGGAAGCGAATGCCTGTTAAGATTTTTATTGGAAATATGTTTTACTTGAAGTTGAAATATATGGTTGCTGATAAGATGCATGCACGGGCTTCTGGAAAAATTGCACTTCTTACACGACAGCCAATTGAAGGGAGATCTCGAGGAGGAGCCCTTCGTCTTGGGGAAATGGAACAAGAAGCGCTTGTTGGACATGGAGCTTCACTATTATTAAAAGAGAGGTATGATTCCGATAAAGTTGTTATTCATTTATGTAGTCAGTGTGGAAGTATTGTTGTTGACGACCAAATTCATAATAAGCGTGTTTGTAGTTTATGCCATTCTAATCAAATCGAGCCCGTTGAAGTTTCTTATGCATTCAAGTTACTCGTCGAGGAATTACAAGGCCTACATTTATTAACTAAATTTGATCTGAAAAATAAATATGAATAATCAACCGGTAAAAAAACAAATTAGTGGACTTCGGTTTCATTTGCTTAGCCCTGAACAAATTAAGAAGTTAGCTGTTGCAAAAATTGTGACGCCTGAACTCTATGATATTGATGGATATCCTGTTGATGGCGGGTTAATGGATCTTCGTCTTGGAGCAATTGATCCAGGGGTTCGATGTCGAACGTGCGGTGGTCGGTTAAAAGAATGTCTTGGTCATCCTGGGATGATTGAACTTGCACGACCGACGATTCACATTAAATATTTGCCGATTATTGATTTGGTCCTTCGTTCGACTTGTGAGGCCTGTGGAAAGGTTTTGATTAAAGAAGATAAAGATTTAGAAAAGCCTTTAATTGATCGGATTAAAAAAGCAAAAGATGGCAAGAAGTGTCCTCACTGTAGTATTGTTCAGGAGAAGGTTAAACTTGAAAAGCCAACTACATTTCGAAGTGGAAGGAGAAGGCTGTTTCCTTCGGAGATTCGAGAACGTCTTGTAAAGGTTAGTGATGAAGATCTTAGAATTTTGGGAATTAATGCGGAGACACTTCGGCCTGAATGGGCAATTTTAACGTTGCTTTTAGTTCCATCCGTTACTGTTCGGCCGTCAATCACTTTAGAGTCTGGGGAGCGAAGTGAAGATGATTTAACTCATAAGATGTCTGATATTATTCGGTCTAACCAACGACTTTGGGAGAACTTGAATGCTGGAGCCCCAGAAGTTATTATTGAGGACCTGTGGGATTTACTTCAATATCATATCACAACATTTTTTGATAATTCTATTGCCAAGATTCCTCCCGCGCGGCATCGAAGCGGACAGCCATTGAAGACGATTACGGAAAGGATTAAAGGAAAAGAAGGACGGATTAGAAAGAATTTAGCTGGTAAGCGAGTTAATTATAGTGCACGAACAGTTATTTCCCCCGATCCAAATTTAAAACTCAATGAGGTTGGCGTTCCGCTAAGTGTTGCCAAGATCTTATCTGTTGCTGAGAAAGTTACGACGACTAATATGGCTCGAATGAAGAAATTAATTTCTTCCCTTGAATATCCTGGAGCAAATTATATCCTTCGTCCCGATGGAAAACGGAAAAGGATCACTGAAGAACTTCGAGAAGAATTAATCGAGGAGATTGAGCCAGGATATACGGTCGAAAGACATTTAGTGGATGGAGATATCGTTTTATTTAATCGGCATCCAAGCCTTCATCGGGCATCGCTGATGGCTCATTTTGTAAAGGTTTTACCTGGAAGAACTTTTAGGGTTCATCCCGCTACGTGTAATCCATATAATGCTGACTTTGATGGAGATGAGATGAATATTCATGCACCTCAAACTGAGGAGGCACGGGCAGAAGCAGAAGTTTTGCTCAATGTTAATGCGAACTTATTTTCTCCAAAAAATAATATGAATATGATGGGTTGTGTAAAAGATGCAGTGAGTGGAAACTTTATGCTTAGTGAATCTGATTTTGAGAGGGATGATGCTGTTCAGGTTTTGCATGAAGCTGGCGTTTCTAATGTTGATGGGCTCAAGAAGAATCTTACTGGTGAGGAAGTTTTTGAAAAACTTATTCCTTCAAAACTAGCAAAGTCCGATGTTGACTACAGAGGGTTCAAAAGTGAGAAAGGGGCGTCTCTGAAGGTTTTGGATAAGGAGCTTGGTCGTGATGAGAGTATGGACATTTTGAAAAAAGTTTTTGGTCTTGGAACAACTTTTTTGTCCAGAACGGGATTCACACTCTCAGCCAACGATTTAGATGTTCCTGAAGTTGTTAAGAGAAAAACGGATAAAATTATTTCTTCTGCTGAGGAAAAAACTGAAAAAATTATTGAAGATTATTATAATAAAACAATGGAGCTTCTTCCAGGCAAGTCTGCTGAAGAGAGCCGGGAAATTAAGATTTTGCAAGTTTTGAATGAGACTCGAACAGAGATTGGAGATGCTGTAAAAGAAGGATTCCCTGAAGATAACTTGGCAAGAAAAATGATTGGCAGCGGGGCTGGAGGGAGCATGCTTAATATTACTCAGATTGCTTGTTCTGTTGGACAGCAGGTTCTTAACGGGAGACGAATTGATTTTGGGTATACTGGAAGAACGTTGCCTTTATTTAAGAAAGGGGATCTATCTCCAAGGGCTGGAGGATTTATTTATAGTTCTTTTATGGAAGGTCTTCGCCCTGACGAGTTTTTCTTTGGGGCAATGACTGGTCGAGATGGATTAATGGATACGGCTCTTCGAACTCCGAAGTCTGGTTATTTATACCGGCGACTTGCGAATGCCTTGCAGGATTTAATTCTTGCGTATGATGGGACCGTTCGAGATGCGTCTAATGCTATCGTACAGTTCAAATATGGTCTTGATGGTGTGGATATTTCTGCAAAGCATAAGGATGAGAAGGTGGCTTCTGGGGAGGCGATCGGAGTTGTAACTGCACAATCTTTTGGGGAGTCTTCTACACAGATGGTTCTTAATGTATTCCATGCAGCAGGTGTTGCAGAAATGCAAGTTACACAAGGTCTTCCGCGTATTATTGAAATTTTTGATGCACGAAAGATGCCAAAAACTCCGACGATGGAGGTATATTTGGATAAAACTAATAATAATGAAAAAAATGCCCGGACAATTGCTGAGAAACTCAAGGAAGTAACGCTTAAAGAAATTTTATCTGAGATTTCCATTGATTTTGGTTCTAAGAAGATTAAAATTAAAGTTGACCCAAAGGCGCTTAAGTCTGCACACATCACTCTTGATACTGCTGTTGATGTTTTAAATGATAAGGGCTTTGCCGCAAAGAAAGTTGTTGATGGGATTATATTGGATATGGCTAAGGAGGACTTTAAGGAAATTTATAAAACGAAAGAAAAAATTAAAGATGTTATTTTATCTGGCGTTAAGAAAATTACACAGGTTTTGATTGTTAAGCGGGGAAGCGATTTTGTTATTTTGACCGCAGGTTCTAATTTGAAAGATGTTTTGCAATTCAAAGGAGTTGACTCAACACGAACAACGACAAATGACATCCATGAAATTTCAAGTGTTCTGGGAATTGAGGCCGCGCGACAATCGATTATTAACGAAATCAATAAAGTGATCGTTTCTCAAGGTCTTGATGTTGATAAAAAACATGCGATGCTCGTTGCTGATACGATGGTGAGTAGCGGGACTGTTAAAGGAATTACTCGGATGGGAATTATTGGAGATAAGAATTCCATTTTGGCACGAGCGAGCTTTGAGACTCCTGATAAACAATTTGTCCAAGCAACGAAGACTGGAAAACGAGATCCATTGAACTCTGTTATTGAAAATATTATTTTAAATCAACCTGTTCCTGTCGGGACTGGACTTCCAGGACTTTTGGTAAAAGTTACTGGTCCTCTTGCAAAGAAGGATAAAAAATAATTGGAGAGTATCATGAGTGTAAAAGAAATCAAAGATGCAATGGAAGAGAACGCAGCATTATTTGGGATTCGACAAGCTCTTAAGAAGGGAAAAGAATCGCGAGGGGTGTTTATTGCAAAAGATTCTCGAGACTCGACGGTTGATATCTTAGAAAATTTAGGTATTGAATTTGTTGTTTTAAAGAGTAAGGCTGATTTGGCAAAAGAATTGAATCTTGATTTTGAAACGGAAGTTGTTTGTCTTGTTGAGCCTCGAGGAGCTCAGAGAAATTAGGGACGATGGCAGGTGTGATTGACATGCAACGGATGAGGTATATTAACTTATTTTCGAAAATTTCTCGTGTGAGTACGACGAGGTGTTTTATGTACAACAATCAAATTGTTTTTGCAGTTCCCCGAGGACAGGTTTCTTTTGCAATTGGAAAAGATGCGGTGAATGTTAAACGACTTAGAGATACGCTTCGAAAAAAAATAAAGGTTATTGCAATGCCTGGAAGAGATGACGAAGGAGAGGTAATTTCTTTTATTAAGGATTTGGTTAGTCCAGTTGAATTTGCTGGCGTTGAAATTAAAGATTCATCAATTACTATTACTGCTGGTCGTCAGAATAAAGCAGCGCTTATTGGAAGGAATCGAGTTCGAGAAAAAGAGTTACTTGATATTTTGAAAAATAATTTTGGATTTAGTAAACTAAAGATAGCTTAGCTTCTAAAGATAATAAACTTTATAAAAGAATTTTTCACTACAACTATACGATGGGATTAATGAGTGGGAGAAAATTGAAGAATGCGAGGAAGAAATTTCGCGATAACAGGTTGCCTGATAAGAAAAAGCGACTTGGAATTAGCTTGAAGTTTGATCCTCTGGGTAGAGCCGCTCAGGCGAAAGGAATTGTGACGAAGAAAATTCAAAAAGAAGCAAAGCAGCCAAATTCTGCGATGAGGAAGTGCTGCAGAGTTCAATTGATTAAATCCGGAAAGGAAGTAACAGCCTTTATTCCCGGGAATCTTGCGCAAAAATTTGTTGATGAGCATGATGAGGTTATGATTGAGCGAATTGGTGGCAAGCAAGGACGAACAAAAGGAGATTTATCTGGTGTTCGATTTCAGGTTATTAAAGTAAATGATCAGCCGCTCGCGCGTCTTTGGACTGGCAAGATTGAGAAGGGGCGACGTTAAGATGGCATTACAAATGAAGGTGTTTGGGATGTTTGATGCGTCTGAAGTAAAGATTGAAGATCCTGGTTTGAAGCGAGTGGTGAATTTAGATTCCAAGTTGCTGCTTAAATCTCATGGGCGGATAAAATATGATCCAACGAGGGCAAAAGTTAATGTTGTTGAACGGCTTATTAATTTGCTTCAAGTTCCGGGGAGCCGCGGAAAGAAACATAGAATTATTACTGGATGGATTACTGGAAAACAAACTCGTTGTACAAAAATTGTTATTGATGCGTTTACAATTATTGCTGAGAAAACTGGTGAGAATCCGTTGGTTGTTTTTGCGAGAGCAATTGAGAATGGGGCTCCACGAGACGAAGTAACTTCAATTGAATACGGTGGCGCGAAATATCCTCAAGCAGTTGATGTTAGTCCTCGTCGACGATTAAATCTTGTGTTGAGGTATATTATTAATGGTGCGTATGATAAGGCGTTTAATAAAAAAGCGACAATTGTTGAATCTTTAGCAAAAGAAATTATGGCTGCGGCTGCAAATTCTGGAGATAGTTATGCGATTAGTAAGAAGAATGATGCGGAGAAGCAGGCTGATGCTGCCAGATAAATTTGATTGACTATGCTTTCTTAGTCAGAACCATTAGATCCACTCATCTTCATTCCCTCCTTTGCTGAGTTCAATAGTTTTTCTTTATCTTGTTTCATGGATTTGCCTTATGCAGTTTCATTGGATGCGCCCATGTAGTAAATAGGATTTCAAATTTTAAATAGTTTGTGGGTAGTTGTTTAGGGGCCTCCTGTTCTTAAAATCATTCTGATAATTTTGGCGGTCCTGATTTGAAGTTATTTTATCGAAGAAATTCGGCGTAGCTGTTTTACTTGCTTTAGTCTTGTTTATTTTTACGCATAAATTTATAAAGCAAATTTTTTATTCCTATCTTATTATAATATGGCAGATGATATGATTGAGAAGGTTAAGGCGCTACAAAAAGATCCGACACATATTCGAAACATTGCGATTTGTGCGCATATTGATCACGGGAAGACGACGTTCTCTGATAACTTGCTTGCGGGAGCTGGAATGATGAGCGAGGATTTAGCGGGAAAGGCTCGAACACTTGATTTTCATGAAGATGAGACTGAGCGAGGAATTACTATTGATTCAGCGTCGGTATCGATGGTTCATGAAGTTGAAGGGCAAGATTATTTAATTAATTTGATTGATACTCCCGGACACGTTGATTTTGGTGGCGACGTTACTCGGGCGATGCGTGCGGTGGACGGTGCAATTGTTTTAACGTGTGCTAGCGAAGGAATTATGCCTCAGACAGAAACTGTTCTTCGACAAGCATTGAAAGAGCGTGTGAAGCCAATTTTATTTATCAACAAAGTTGACCGATTAATTCGAGAGGTAAAGTTAACGCCGGAAGAAATGCAGAAGCGGTTTATTGGGATTATTAATGATGTGAATAAATTAATTTTGAAAATTGCTGAGCCTGGTTACGGGGACAAATGGCAAGTAAGCGTTAGTGATGGCTCGGTTGCGTTTGGTTCGGCGTTTCATAATTGGGCGCTTTCGATTCCCTATATGCAGAAAAAAGGAATTTCATTTAAGGAAATTATTGATGCATATGAGGCTGGTGGTGAGGAATATAAGGTTCTTGCGAAGAAAGCTCCGATTCACGAAGTGATTCTTAACATGGTTGTAAGGAATCATCCCGACCCTGTTACTGCGCAAGATTACCGAATTCCAAAAATTTGGCATGGTGACTTAGAAAGTGCTGCTGGAAAGGATTTTAAGGCGTGTAATATCGACGGTGAAGTTGCCTTTGTTCCGATTAAGATTGTAGTTGACCCTCATGCAGGTGAAGTTGCTGCAGGCAGACTTTTTGGAGGGAGAATCAAACAAGGAGATGAACTTCATATGAATATTGCAGGAACCCAAGTTCGAGTGCAACAAGTTTCAATTTACAAGGGGGCGCAGCGGGTTCGTCTTGATGAAGTTGTTGCAGGAAATATTGTTGGAATCGTTGGGTTAAAAGATGTTGTTGTGGGTGAGACTGTTTCTAAAAATCCAATTGAACCATTTGAAGCGATTAGTCATTTATTTGATCCGGTCGTTACTAAATCTATTAGTGCAAAGCGGACAGCAGATTTACCGAAGCTGATTGAAATTCTTCGACAAATTGGAAAAGAAGATCCAAGTCTTACAATTGAAATTAATGAGGAGACGGGTGAATCATTGATTTCTGGAATGGGTGAACTTCATTTAGAAATTATTGAAAATAGAATTAAGACTGAAAAAGGTTTGGAAGTTGAATGCGGTGCTCCAATTGTGGTATTCAGAGAATCAGTTTCTAAGAAAAGTGATGTTGCAGTTGGGAGAAGTCCAAATAAGCATAATGATTTTTTTATTACTGTTGAGCCTTTAGAAGATTCTGTTGTTGAAGCGATTGCTGAAGGAAAAATTCCTGAAGGCCGTATTAAGAAAAAAGATAAAACGCTTGATGAGACTTTAGTTAGTCTAGGGATTTCCCGAGATGAAGCACAACAATATAGGGATGTATTTAATGGAAGTGTTTTTCTTGACCGGACAAAAGGTATTGTTCAAATTGGAGAAGTAATTGAGCTTTTGCTTGATGCGTTCGAACAAGTGATGACTGCAGGTCCAATGGCACGAGAGCCGTGCCACAAATTAAAGGTCTCTGTTGTTGATATGAAACTTCACGAGGATGCGATTCACCGAGGTCCTGCACAAGTATACCCTGCCGTTCGAGAAGCCGTTAAGGAAGCATTCGCAAAAGCAATTCCTTGTATTTATGAGCCTGTTCAGGTTCATCGCATTGAAGCGCCAACTGATTTTATGGGCGCGATGACCTCTCTTGTTTCAACGAAGCGAGGGAATTTAATCGATGTAGCTCAGGAAGCGAGTGGGACGACAATTCAAGCCGAGATTCCAGTTCAAGAAATGATTGGGTGGACTTCTGATTTGAGGAGTGCGACGGAAGGTCGTGGAGTTTCGAGCTTAGTTAGTCAGACTTTTAAGAAGTTGCCGGGAGAGTTGCAACAAAAGGTTGTTCGGCAGAT
>CAZNKX010000017.1:0-3083 GCA_964573915.1 Candidatus Woesearchaeota archaeon
TTAGATATCCTAAGAGTTGTCTGAAATTTGCATTTTCATCGACGACAATTCCTTCTGTTTGGTTAAATTCGAATCCGTGTGACCAATCAACGGTTTCATTTCTAAAACATTTTCCAAGCGCAAAATATTTTGCGGGAAATTCTTCTGTCTCTTTAATTTTTTGCAGTGTTCTCATTGAAAGAGAAGTTGTGTGTGTTCTTAATAGCACTTTTTTTGCGTCATCCTCATCCCAATCGTACTGCCAACCTTTACTTTCGTCGAGGCCTCCTTCATGCGCCTTTCTAATTTGTGTGACGACACATTCATTTGTTTTTTTCCCCTTTGGAGGAATTTTTCCTGTTACATCTTTTAGGAAAAATGTGTCTTGCATTTCTCGAACAGGATGATCTTGTGCGGTAAATAATGCATCGAAAACCCAAAAGGAAGTTTCTACCTTTGGTCCATTCATTTCTTTGAATCCCATTTCGAGCCAAATACTTTTTGCGTATTCTTTTGATTGATTTACAAAATGTTTTTTGCCGCCATAGATTTTTGGGACGGGGCTTGTTACGTCATAGCGTCTAAATTTTTTTGCTTTCCAGCCATTTTGTTTAAGCATTTTTGGCGTTAGCTGCTCAATTAATTTAACTGAAAAATCTTGTGAGGCAATTTCTATTCCTTTCTCAGATAGCTTTACTGTAATTTCTAAACTTTCTTTTACTTCAATAATTTCTTTTCTGGCTAGTAAATTTTTGAATGCCTGTATGTCTTCACCTTCTAAGGAGTTTTTTTCGAGGGGCAATTTTTCTAAAAACGTTTCTTCAAACATTTTTTTAGAAATATCTCTTGAGTCTTTTTCAAGAAATAGACTTCCTTCTTTTATTTTGACTAGATTTTTTTTCCTTAAAGTTCCAAGCGCAATTTTTGCTTCATTTTGATTAAGATTGCATGTTTTTTTTATTTCTGAAATTGCAATTGGTCCTTTTTTACTTAAGGTGTTCAAGAGAACACGCTCTGGAAGATCTTTTTTTAGATAATTGATTCCTAAGATCCCTAAATCAACTGTTGCGGTTTTAGAGTTATTTTTTGTAACGAGACCTTTATTTTCTAGGAATCCGATTCCTCGCAGGATACTTATTTTATCCGATTCGAGTTTTTTCACAAGGACATCTATATTTTGATATTCTTTCGTGAGTGCTCCTAGCAAGTCTTTTTCTATTGGAGATAGTGATTCAATAATCTCTTTTTCATCCATATATCAAAATAAGAATAAGAGTTTTTAAGGTTTGGGAAGCGAGATTTTTGATGGAATTCTAATAAAATGTCTTATGAACATCTTTTAGATTCTTTAGGTGCATTTTTTTGTATTTTTTTATTGAATTTTCTTGAGAAGTGATTACTTTTGATAATTCTTCTCCTGCCAGTATTTTTGGTGTGATAACGTAGTCTGCACCTTTTTTATATAATTTGAGTGTTTCGCTTATTCGAGCCCCTGTTACGATGACGCGGGCTTTGGGATTTTTTTCTTTCATTACCTTTAGAATATATGCATTTTCTCGGTAGTTCGGAATTGTGGAAATGACTGTTTTAAGATTATTCGTTGCAATTTTGGAGAATAAATCAGGACTGGTGATCTCTCCATAAATGCACGGCACTTTTTTGTCGATTAAATGTTTTATTATTTCAGGATTGTAATCTACGACTAATAATTTTTCTTTATTTTTAAGAAGTCTTCTCAAGAATACTCCTCCGACGCGATGCGCTCCAATTAATAAGGTTTCTTCCTTTCCCGTTGCCTCATAGTGGAGAACCTCATGGGTTGGTAGGAATTTGAATAAGGAGAGTGGATAACGAAATAATTTGTATGCAGCTTCTTTGTAGCCTATGAAGTAAGGAGTTATTGACATTGAGATAATTGTTGCAAGAATTACTGTTGAGAAAATTGACATGTCGAGTACGCCGAGCGTTACGCCGAGCATTCCAATGATCAGGGAGAACTCTGAGAGCTGTGCAAGAGAAGAGGCCGTTTCAAAGCTTGTTTTTTGTCTGTACCCGGTGAATCGAAGGAGGGCAAAAGTAACGAAAGGTTTTACGATAAATGCTCCTACTAAAAGTGCGATGAAAAGAACGATTCGTGTGCTGATTCCTGCAAAGATAATTTGCATTCCAAGTGCTACAAAGAATAAAATTGCGAAGAAATCTCTTAATGGCGAAATGCGGGATTCTAATTCTATCTTGAAGGGAGAATTAGCAAGGGAGACTCCTGCGATGAATGCGCCGATTACAATTGAGATTTCCGAGACAAAGGCAAGGATGACGAATAAGAAAAGAACTCCAAGAGAAGACAAGAATAATAATTCGCTTGAGCGTGCGGCAAATCTGAAGATTTTTCCAAGGACAAATTTTTGTAGAAGCATTGCGAAAAGTACAATTCCCAGTAATTTTGAAAATGCAATTGCAAGAGGAGCTAGTGCAAATCCACCTGTTGTGAAGACAACGATTGCAATAATTGCGATTAAATCTTGGAAAAGTAGGATACCTAACACTAATCTTCCGTGCAAGGTTACAATTTCCCCAGAATCTGCCAAGAGTTTAATGTCGACCATGGTGGAGCCAAATGCGAGAATTACACCAATGTAAGCGGCCTGTAGTGCTGTTAAGTCAAGAAAACCTTTGAGTGCGAATGCGATTCCGAAAATTATGACCATCTGTAGAATTGCGATGAGTGCGATTTTCTTTATGTTTGCTTCCTTAATCTTCCTAAATGAGATTTCGAGTCCCGCGGTGAAAAGTAAGAATGCGATTCCAATTTCTGAGAATGCTTGAATGAGCTCTACATTTTTTACAAACCCAAGAACTAACGGCCCGATAACAAGACCTGCTAGGACGTACGCTGGGATGAGCGGTTGTTTAAGTGATTTTGCAATCATAGCAAGAATTGTTGCGAGAATTAAAATTACAGCGAGGTCAAAAATAATAATTTCTGAAGGATGGAGATGCGCTATTCGACTACCTAGGCTTGTTACAAATCCGGTTATAACATTTTCAATTACCATCTTTTAGACCATATAGGAAACTCTCTTTTTAAAATTTTGTAGAATTAG
>CAZNKX010000017.1:3183-5942 GCA_964573915.1 Candidatus Woesearchaeota archaeon
AATATCTTTTGTATGCATTCCAAGTGTTAGAAGGAATGATTTTCGTACCTTTTCATCAATTACATTTTTTCTACTTTCTGCAAAACTTGCGATTTTTATATTTGTCTTTGCTTTTTTACAGAGTTTTATGTTTTGGATTGTTTTTGCGAGTGTGGTTGCCTTTTCCTTTAATGGGAGAGAAATGATTTTAGAAGTATCTACGATGATTGAAATATTTTTTTGTTTCGCAATTTTGGCAACTGTGTGGTTGAGTCCTGAATCTCGTTGTTTGAGCGTATCTTTGAGCGTGGCATTTTCTGGTGAAACTAAATAATTAATCTTTAGCGTTTCACAGGCTCTTCGGTTGAATGCGTCACCATTTCCTTGAATAGCAATTATTTTCTTTTTTACTTTTGGATTATTTTTTTGTATACTCTCAAGACTTGCGATAATTTTTCGTGCTTCTGACTCTGCTGCTTTTGCGGTGATGAAATACCCGTCATGAAGATCTTTTTGACTTATGTCTGTTTTTTTTGAAATTTTCTTGAAGTAGAGTGAATTCCTTGTTTTGAAAAAATTGATATCGTTCATAGAATACTATTGGAAAAAGAGTTTTTAGATTTAACCTTGAATGAGCGTTCCCTTGAATTTGCGATCTCGAAGAATATTATTGATTGCGGTAAGAGATCCCACAATATAGGTTGGGATTTTCTTTTTTTGGATTGTTTTTGCCGCGGTTTGGTCGAGGACGAAATGTTGTCCTGCCTTGAATTTTATTTTTGCAGTAATTGCTTGAAACTTTTTCCAGGTAATCTTTGGAATTTGTTTTGCTTTTGGATTATCTTTTGGATTACTCGTATAGAGTCCATCAATATTTGTTAAGTTGATGAAAGGAGCTTTCAAATATGCTGCGATTAAACTTGCTGTTCCGTCACTTGTATTATTTTTTCTATATCGCAGCCCTCCACAAAAGACGATTTGATTTTTATTGAGGAGATCTTTTATTTTTTTCATGTTTTTTGGGATATCTTCATTTGCGCTTGGTCCAAAAAACCGTGCCATGAATTGTGCGTGAAACCGTGTTACTGCGATTCCTGCTCGCGCTTTTGCTCGTGCATTTTTGTCAAGTTTTCGAAGTGCGCCAATATATTTTCTTGCTGTTGTTCCGCCCCCCGTTACGACGACGAATTTTTTTCTTGGATGCGAGTCAATTAGTTTTTTGAAACGGACGAGAAATTTTTCATCAACGTTGTCTGGCACGATTCGTGAACCTCCGAGACTGATCACCCAAGTTTTTTGCTCCTCTCTTTTCATATTTTGAGAAGTAAGGGGAAGTATAAAAGGGTTTTGGGAAGTTTTGAGAGCTGTAGAAGAGTTTTGACTTGGAGGATTTGGGTTATGCAGGAATTGTTTCTATGATGTCGCAGGAAGATAATCCTTCTGGTTTGATTTCTGGTTGAAATGATTTGACTACTGAAAACCATCCTCTCCCTAGTGCCGAACTTACCTTGAAATAATTCATAACAATGATATCGCCATTTGATGCATTAAATGAGGAATCCGTGACAACTTGATTCATAAGCTCTTCTCGACTGCTCTCTGCAGGGCGGTTCCAATAGATATAATCAAAATAAGTTGCATCACTTGAAGCAAATTTTGTTGAGACCAGGTACTTTCCTACTTCTAAGTTATTTGCGCCATACTTATTGACGACTTCTGGAGAAAAATGAATTCTTGCGCATTGAAAACATTTTAAGT
Organism: Candidatus Woesearchaeota archaeon; assembly: GCA_964573915.1. GTDB lineage: Archaea > Nanobdellota > Nanobdellia > Pacearchaeales > GW2011-AR1 > JAGVXH01. The sequence continues at coordinate 4,921 of CAZNKX010000017.1, forward strand.
CTGCTTTAAGGAGGTCTGCAGAGTATAATTCTTCTTTTCCTTGGCCATATAATGAGTGGCAGGTTGCAATTGCATCTGAGATTTCTTTTGTTGCTTTTTCAACATCAAAATAATCGATTTCAATTTTTTGAGCTTGGCATTTAAAGGGAAATTCCTCAGCTACTATCTTTCCAGCGTTTTCAAAAAAACCTCCACCCTTATCGATTGCTTGTGCCCTTAACACAACGCTTTGCCTACATAGCTCATAATTAATGTCTTCTTCGATTATGAACTCAGTGAAGATAAAATAGAGTGAAATTCCGAGGATGATAAGTCCTAAGATTAAATTGATGAGAATTCCCCATTTGTAATCTCCTTTTTTATTCATCTTCTTCATTTACCTCCTCACTTGTTTTAAAATTATAGTGGCCATTTTCAAATGTGATTTTAATCGGGTCTTTGACGAGTACGTTAAATTTTGGAAGAATTTCATTATTTAGCGTTATTGGTTTTTGTAAGCTCTTGCAATAATCGCATTTTATTGTGTCTTCATCAATTGAACAAATACATAATTGGTTTTGGACATTTTCTGAAGTGATAAATATTTTTTTAGAGGTTAATTCTAAGAAATTCTCTTCTCCGAAATAAACGAGGTAGTGTTCTACATCTTCTTGGGCTGAGAGACTTGTGATAATTTGCGTTGTTCCTTTTTCTGCTGCTGTTAACTTTTCTGTTACAATGTCAAAATATGCTTCTGAAGTTTTATCAGTTTTGTTAAAATCCGGGACAAGAAATGCGTAGAAGATCATGAAAACAAGAAATGCTCCTACTGCAGCAAGGATTATTTGTATAACCTCTGTAGATAACATTCCCCCTTTATTCAATTTAAACATAGTGAGATTTAGTATTGGAAGTATTAAAATATATTGTTTAGAATTTTTGAAGAGGAATCTGCGAGATAAGATAATTTTTTAGCTCGGACAATTATTTTCTAAGAAATTTTTCATTGCAGTGATTTTATATTTTTTATCGAATGCTTCTTT
>CAZNKX010000017.1:6042-10420 GCA_964573915.1 Candidatus Woesearchaeota archaeon
CCATTCATCAATTAATCCAATTTCTAGGTTCTCTCTTGCTCCTTGCCAGTTTGAATTATCTCTTGAATATGTCCATTTGCCTGATTCATATTGAATATAATATTCTTTTCCATCTTCACCTACCCGTATCCAAAAGTAATCATCTTCATAAATCATATTTGAAAATGAACATTCATTTTCACCAATATTTTCGAGACCGATTTCGTAGGTGACTCCATTTAGAGTTATTGAATCTCCGTTGGGACTGTTTTCAAAAAATCCAGGATTTTCCAAATTATAAGAGTATTTTATAGATTCTTGAAGGTTTTCTTCTATCCATGTTTTAATTTTTTCTTTATCTTTAACCTCCCCAAATTCAACATTATCATCAAGTTCATTATTTTCATCATATCCGGGAATGACATCTCCAATTCCATTTTCAGAACCATACTCTAAAAGATTATTCCAGTGAGGACTTTTACTCTCCTTTAATGTTATTGTCGAATAATATATTTCGTCATCGAAGGCATTCCATAAAAGAGTATTATCTGTATAACTTTGAAGCGTATTTAACATTTCCGTTGTTGAAATCTTTTTTAGCTCATCGATGTATTCTAATTTGTTATTCTTGCTTAGTTTTACTATTTTTGATAGCTCTAAATTTCCGTCTTCTCCTTGGATGTAGATGTTCCAGCTATCATGCCAACCAACTGCATAAATCCATCTTCCTTTGTTTTGCCTTTCACTATCTACTGCCTTGCTGTAAAATACTGAGACTTCATTAAACATTGATTCGTATTCTTCTTCTAAGTTATTTTCTTCGAGATAAGAAGTTGCCAAAGCGTATAATTCATAATTGAATCTTGATTCTTCTAAAGAATTTTTTAATACGAAGGCTTCTTGAGAAATTGGTTTATCATCTTGGATTTTTCCAATAAATTGATCGGTAAACCCTTTTCTGAAAAGAATCCATTTTCCAATTTCATTTCCTTCTAAATGACAATCGCCGTCGGTACACTGCGTTAATTCCATCTTATCTGAATTAATTCCCAAGGATGTTAACTGATCTATGAAAATTTCTCCTTGATATACCTCATTAATGGGTCTTGTAAGACAACTATCTTCAGAGTCCTCTCCTCCAAAATTTAAATGATTTATATTGTATAAAATTTCGTCGAATCTTCCCTCGTATTTTTCGATTAAGGGATTGAACCCTCCTTTAATGAACCCGAAGAGAACTAATAATAAGATTATGACTAGTAAAACGATGGTTAATAATTTTTTGACTGTCCAGTCAGTGGAGCCTCTTTTGTTTTTAGGAATCATAGAATGCAAAGAGAAAGGAATTATTTAAAGATTTGGTGATTGAGTTTGTTGAAAATATTAAAACTATTTGCCCATTTTGCATATGCACTCCAACCTTGAAATATCTCCGAAAATTTTTCTTGGGAGATGTCTCCTTTTAAAAATAATTTAATTTTTCTGTCCATATTATTGATATTTCTTTTTCTCAAAAGTTTAAAATGATAAAAATTTCTAAATCCTACAAAATCTATTCCTTTCGATAGGAAAATTATTTTTGATTTATCTCTATGAAGTTCTAATTTTAGATTTTTATCAAGAAAATTTCTAATTTCTTTTTTCCATATTTCTAATTGCTCACGAGACTTATGTAAAATTACAAAATCATCGACGTAGCGAATATAATATTTTGTTTTTAGTTTGTGTTTTACGAAATAATCAAGTTCATTAAGATAAATGTTTGCAAAAAATTGTGAAGTTAGATTGCCAAGAGGCATTCCATATTTGGTAATTTGTTTGTGTCCATCTCTCTCTCTCTCTCTCTCTTGAGCAAGATTTGTTCAACTAACCAAATTGTTTTTTCATCAGAGATTTTGTTTTTTAAAATTTGTAAGAGAATTTCTATATTGACTTCTTGAAAATAATGTTTTATGTCTGCTTTTAGACAATATGAGTAAGTTGTTAGATTATTTGTAACTTTTCGTTGAAATTTTTCAAATCTTTTTATCGCAAATAAATTTCCTTTTCCTTTTTGATTGGCACATGAATCATGAATGAATGATTTTTCAAAGATTGGTTCTAGAATATTACAGATTGCATGATGAATAATTCTATCACGAAAATCTGATTTTGAAATTTTACGAGTTTTTGGGTCACGGAGAACAAAATGAATTAATGGTTTTGGCTTGTAAGTTTTTGTCATAAGCTCAAATTGAAGTTGTTCTAAGTTTTCGAGGAGATTTAATTCGAATTGTTTAACGTACAATTTTTTGGTTTTTCCTTTCCGTGCTTTTTTGTATGCAAGAATTATATTTTCCCACTTATAGATTTTATAGTAGATGTTTTGATGAGTTTTCATGCTTATTCCTAGCGAGGAATCTAAGCCATTTGACCATTGTCGTTCGAATCCTGCAAGTCATCATCGTTCGAGTTCACGTTGCCGTTCCTGTTGAGATAAACTCTCGACAATGAAGATAGCGCTATTACCCTTTACCACCTTCACTTCAAAGTTCACTTTCGCTACTAATTGTTGTGAATGAATTTTACTGTCTCGATTTTTTCGAGCACTATAATAGTGCGTGTGGCCCAGAACCGTAACCTCCAAAATGAAGAGGCGCTAGGAGTTATAAAAAGAGATAACAGTTTAAAGAGTTTACTCATTCAATTCTTTTTGTGCTTGAGCAATTAAATTTCTCAAACCCTCTTGATATTCACTTTTTAATGAATGTAATTCACCTTCAAAATCTCGCGGCGCGGCTTCGCCAAAAGACACCACCTGACCATCGTCGTTCGAATCCTGCAAGCCACCACCCCCCGAGTCCACGTACCCGCCCCTGCCGAGAAAAACTCCCGACAAACCGTTTTCTTTAGTCCATAATCGTTTTGTTTGACCTCCAAACTCTATTTCCTCATTTCCATATGCAAATCGAGGATCATTTTGAATAATTGTTTTTTCTCCTAGTTTGAATTGGAGCCCGTAAGGGTTTTGTGAATTGTCGTCGTTTACTAATTCTAAACCAGAAATTCTTAATGGATTATTTGATGAAAAATTATGTCCTGCTGATTCTACTTGAGAAACTAATCCTTTCAAGATTTGTGTGTTTGGTTTGTAACTTGGTCTTGACGTTCTTAGAATTACATCTTGTGTGTCTGTATAGAATTCGTTGAATAAAAATGTTTTATCTTGTCGGTGAATTGCTTCTGCGTCATCGAGAGTGATTACTCTTTTTGGCGATGGTAAATATAGATTTGTTGCAGTGTTCCAGAAAACTTGTGAACCTGTTCCATTTTCTTGATTGATTCCGTTGAGAATTGTTTTGTATGCTTGTGAGCCAGTGCCAAACTCATTAGCTGCCCATGATTGAACATCTTCGTAAAGTTGACTATCAGCTACGTCAGCCCTAAATCCCTTTGTTGGTTTTATTTCTAAATGTTTTCGTACCATTGTATCTTTTTTAGAAATTCAGACTATATAAAGTTTTCTATTTGTTACTACTTGGAAATTAATAAATATTCTTTCTCATTCCAATTCGAAGTACAATTATCTTTTTCTTTGTGATGAGAATATCAAGAATCGCTCGATAATCTTTGATTCGAAGACGCCAGAGTTTATTTCCTTGTAATTTTTTTACAAACCTGTGAGGATCTGATTTTATTGAATATAATTTTTTTAAGATTAATTTGCTCTCTTGTTTGGGTAATTTTTTAAGAAATCTTTCTGCTATTTCTTCGATTTCAATGGAATACATTTTATTTGAGAGAAATGTTAAGTTCCTCTGCAACTTTTTCTATGGGCTTTGTTTTTCCAAGACGCACATTTTCTAATGCTCTCTTAATATCTTCAATTTCTTCAGGATAGATCGTTTCTTCTTCATATTCATCGGCGATTATATTAATTACTTCATCATAGGATTCTCTCTCGAATCTTTTGAGGCTTTGTAATCTACTTAGGGTACTCTTGTTAATTTGAATTGTTGTTTTTTCCATGTTATATAGTAATTATAAACAGTATATAAGACTTTTGTTTTTAGTAAAATTATTTTATGGTAAAAAATGTGTCATCATGAACGTCGAAAATATCGAGTCTGACTCCTGCATCGATCCAGCCGTGAGCATAGTTGAGGGCTGCGAACGCGTTGATAAAATCGCTCTTTTCTTCGAAGTGCTTTGCGTCCGAAATGTAATTAGTTACCATATCGATGATTTCTTTTGCGTGTTCTTCTTTTCCTTCGAAGATATTTTCTTGTGCGATTTTGAATGCGTCATTTGTGACTTGAAAATATTTTTCTAATTTTTCTGGAGTTATTTTATCTTTTTGATCATTTTCCATATTTTTTGAATTTGGAGGTTATATTTAAAATTATTGGACTTGTTTTTT
>CAZNKX010000018.1:0-4461 GCA_964573915.1 Candidatus Woesearchaeota archaeon
CAACAACTCTATTCAATCAGAGAACTCCCCGACGCAGAAATTAAAGAATTGTCCGGCGTAAAGAAAGGAAAATATCTTGATTTTAACATTACCATCGGAAACGAAGGCCTTGTCACAATGCCAAGCTTTAACCTCACAATTATAAGTAAAGATAAGGAAATTGCAGAGTTCTTAATAGAAGAAATAGAAATCGGCCACAGCAGAATTTTACAAGTTTCCAATGTCAAACTAAATACTCTAAGCAACACGCCAATCGACTTTTATCTCGACGAGCCAAACAATATAGAAGAATTGGGCAAAGAAAATAATTTTGCAAGGGTAAATATCTTAGAATAAAACATTTTAAACTAACATATTTGGATAAAAATTTCTCTTAACAGAATAATAAAGATTAAAAAGCTATCCACAATAATCTAGTTATGGAAGAGGCGAGCTTATCGGCGATAGAAGAACAAAAAAGTGATTCAGTCTTATATACAAAAATTCTCCAAGCATTAGTAGAACTCCCTTTTCAGGTAGGAAAACAACTGCTCATCGATTTTCTAAAGGGAAGCTACAAAAATAAGTCCATTATTAAAAACAAATTAGATGAGCTCCACTTATTCGGCTGTCTTGATTGGGATGAGGAAAAAATTGTTTCAGAAATTGATAGGTTAATCCAAAATGGAATGATTGAATGGGGGATAAGCGACTATAATAAATTTGTAAAAGTTCTCAAGTTAACAATCAAAGGAAATAATGAAATTGCCAATCCAACTCTGCTCCAAAAACAACTCAAAAACAACCTTGATTTCAAGGAATCAGATATAACTGAAAATGAAAGGTTAATTTTCAAAGAATTAGATAGCTTCCTCAATGGGTATAATGAGTATCAAAAAAAAGCAATCGTCTCAGTTGCTGAAAATATTTTATGCGTTGCAGGAGCAGGATCTGGAAAGACAACTGTCCTCACCAAACGAATAGAATTTCTTGTCAAGTACAAGGGCATTGCACCAGGATCAATTCTTGCAATTACATTTACAAGAAAAGCGCGAAAAGAAATGGAAAAAAGGTTAGGAGAGTTAGGAATAAAAAACGTTAATGTCCATACCTTCAACTCGTTTTGTGAAGGAATCCTACGCTCATATCAAAATGAAATTTATGGCAGAACAATGCAAGTTCAAAGCTATTCAGACAAAATTGTCGCAATGAATATGGCAGTAACAAGTCTTGGAATTGATATGAGCGACGCAATCAACAGATATTTTACTCCACAGCAACAAAGGTTCAAAACTCAAAATCAATTAAGCAACATGTTCATGAACGACTGCTTTTCAGTACTTGATTATTTCAAGGTAAGTGGAATTGAAGAATTTGATTTTAGCCAGGGTGTGGACCCAAAAAATAGATCGAACGCACAAATGATCTACAAAATTATTCAGTATCTAAAAGAGCATATGCAAATTCAAGGGCTTAGAGATTATTCAGACCAACTAATTGATTGCCTCGATTTCTTAAAAAAGAACTTATCACGCATTCCCGGCTTCGACCATATTCTAGTCGACGAGTATCAAGACGTAAATGCAATGCAAGTAGAACTCCTCAAACTTCTAAACGCCCCAAACTTTTTTGCAGTTGGAGATCCAAGACAATCTATTTTTGGCTGGCGTGGCTCAGACATCAGATACATTTTAAATTTCCAGAAAGATTATGGAGCGAGTGAAGTAATTCACCTAACAAAAAATTATCGAAGTAAAAAGAAAATTGTCGATTTTATGAACCATTCAATTTCAGAAATGGGGCTCCCTGACCTAGAACATCACCTTGAATCAGATTCCTCAATTAAAATAGTCAGCTTTGAAAACGAACAATTCGAAAGAATTTTTATCATCGACCAAATTCTTAATTCAAAAATTCCATATAAAGATATTTTCGTTCTCGGAAGAACAAACAGACAATTAACCGAGCTCTCCCAAATGCTCAATCAAAGAAAAATCCCTCATGTTCTAAAAACGGATGAGGTAAGAAATCCAAAAGAATCTTCAAGTGGAGTCTTAACACTTGCAACAATTCATGCAATTAAAGGACTCGAAGCAAAAAAAGTTTTCGTTATTGGATGCAATGAACAAAATTTTCCATGCAAGGCATCAGACCATCCAGCAGTTGAAATGGTAAAAACAGAACACTTCGATAAACTAGAAGAAGAACGTCGTCTCTTCTACGTCGCAATTTCTCGAGCCCAAGATATTTTATGCTTAACATACTCAGGAAAAAAACCAACATACTTTATCACCGATGAAATGAGAGCACTCGAAAGACAAAGTTCATCCATTAAGGAAATCGAAACAAATCTCGCGCCAATAACACTCGATAACTATAAAAAACCACAAGAATTTCATCAAAATAGTATCAGTACAAGTTCCCTAGTCGAGGAATGTGTTGAAGAGTATTAGTTAGGAGGAGAGTAAAAAGATATAAATACGCCATTTGATTAATTCTTACAAGAGGCAAAAAATGGTGACAAATATCCTTAAAGCAATAATCACAATAAAAAAGAGAAGAGATTTTGATTTATCTAAAATTAGAGTTTTTTCTAAAGATAGAGCTTCCGCCATAAACCGTGCCAACAATATGGGTCAAGCATTAGAATTTTTCACAAAAGACGCTTTTTGTAATACTTTTGAAGAAGCTAACGCCCAAAAGAAAAAAGAAGTTTATAGCGAAAACTTCTCTTATTTAGGGAATCAGAATAATCCTCCAGACATTATTATAAAAAACAGTGATGCAATAGAAGTTAAAAAGATTGACGGGGTCAGGGCTTCTGATTTAGCATTAAATAGTTCTTATCCGAAAGCGAAACTTCATAAGGATAGCAAGATGATTACCTCTGCCTGTAGAAATTGCGAAGAATGGATAGAGAAAGATATTATTTATGCTGTTGGACATATTGATAATCACAATTTGAAAATTTTGTCTTTAGTATACGGCGATTGCTATGCTGCAGATAAGGAAATCTATGAGCGGATTAAAGACAAAATTAATCTGGGATTAAAGGAAATGGATTTAGAGTTTTCAGAAACTAAGGAATTGGGAAGAGTGAATAGGGTGGACCCTTTAGGAATTACAAACCTTAGGATTAGGGGAATGTGGACCATTCAAAATCCTCTAAAAGTTTACAAGGAATTATTTGGCTTAAATAAAAGTAATTTTCAATTATTTACTCTAATGAGAAAATCAAAATATGATTCTTTTCCAAAAGAAGATAAGACGGCAATAGAAAAAGAAGCAGGAATTGAGACTAGGGAGGTTAAAATTCAAGATCCTGACAATCCCGCCAAACAAATTTTAGCTAAATTAATTATTGCGAGAAAATGAAGATAGCATCTTTTTTTTCAGGAGCTGGGGGGCTCGACTTCGGCTTTACTAACGCAGGTTTTCATTTAGTCTTTGCAAATGATAATTGGCAAGGATGTTGGGAAACTTTTGAAAAAAACCATCATCATCAAATTTGCAAAAAATCCATAACTGAAATAAAACCAGAAGAAATACCTGAAGTCGTTGGATTTATCGGAGGTCCACCTTGTCAAAGTTGGAGCCTTGCTGGAGCAATGAAAGGGATAAACGACCCGCGAGGAAAATTATTTTATAACTATGTAGAATTAATAAAGTCTAAACAACCTTTATTTTTCCTTGCTGAAAATGTTCCAGGGCTTTTATCTGATAAACATATGCCTGAATTTATTAAAATTATTAAAGCATTTAATGAAATAGGCTATAATGTTTCTTATAAATTGTTAAATGCTAAAGATTATGGGGTTCCACAAGATAGGCAAAGAGTTATTATTGTAGGCTATCACAAAAAATTAGGCAAAAAATTTGAATTTCCAAAACCAAAAAATTCTTATGTTGTTTTAAGAGATGCTATAGGGAATCTGCCTCTTGCTAAATCTGCAAGAGAGAAAAACAAAACAAATAGAAAAATAGAAATTCCAAACCACGAATATATGAATGGAGGATTTTCTACTATCTATATGTCAAGAAATCGTGTAAGAAATTGGGATGAGTTTTCATTTACAATTCAGGCAGGAGGAAGACACGCTCCAATTCACCCTCAAGCTCCAAAAATGAAATTCATAGAGCAAAACAAAAGAGAATTTGTAAAAGGAAAAGAACATCTTTATCGGAGATTATCCGTAAGAGAATGTGCAAGAATACAAACTTTTCCAGATGATTTTATATTTTATTATAATGATATTGCAGAGGGATATAGGATGGTTGGGAATGCTGTTCCTGTTAAACTTGCGGAAGCAATAGCTAATAGAATAATGGAAGACCTCACATTAAAGAGAAATAATCTTGTATTTGTTAAATCTCCTTTTTCAGAAAGAGAAATAAAAACAACTCTACCTGTTCATTCAGGGATTTTATCTACCTCAAGAGAGTATTAATTCCCTGCAATCTCCCTCAAAACATCAACAATAT
>CAZNKX010000018.1:4561-9988 GCA_964573915.1 Candidatus Woesearchaeota archaeon
CATTAGCAACCAAATCATCAATATCGGTGTGAACCCATTTTTCATACAACAACTGCCGATGCTCCCCATCAAAAACATCTAAATCTTCATGAGAAATATTACAAAACTTCGGTAACTGAAATTGAATTGAGTGTCCAAGCGCTCCATCAACATCGAGGTAATGAAAATTCTCAAAAACTTCCCAAACATCTTTGATTCGCGGTAAAACAGAATCATAAATCCACGGCTTGAATCCAAAAAACGTAGTCGCAAGATCTCGAAGAATAGAACTTTCTTTATATTTATCAAAAACAAGGAGGGTTCCCTCATCTCCCATATGGTCCTTGAGAATTTTCAAAAGCAAAAATCGAGGATTCGCCTTTCCATCTGCAAGAAATGAGACGTGAGAAACATTCGAGTGGGCACTATCTTGAATATGCAAGCTAAATTGGAATGGAATTCTCTGATAGGGTCGCATACCATTATATTTTGGAATCGCAGGATTAATCGAACGAATATCAAGGTAATAAATTGGATATTGAAGTTCTTCAATGAATTTTCCAACAACACGTTTCTCAAATCCTCTTCCCTCACGAACCGCTACCGCCTGTTTTTGAAAAGGATTCTGCTCTTTACTATAATATTCAGGAATCTTGTTCAACTTCACATGGCCATGATCGCCCAACTTAAAACACTGGACTCGATTTTTTTGATAGTATTCTAACACATTACCGTTAGGAAGATCCGCCCAACATTCTTTTTTTATGGGGCATTCATACGGATTATCGCAGTGACTTCCGATTTGATAATCCGGAGTCACTTCACTATTAACAATTGTAAGCATTTCAGTAATTCGAGATTCAACTCCCATTTCAAGTGGTTTTATATCCTCACTTACATCAGTCATCGTAAATAATTTCTCGGGTTCAAGTTTTCCCTCCCGAACATAATCTCGATTAATATGCATCAAAAAACTCTTACGAATTTTGAGCCCACATTTTTCATACACATATTTTTGAAACGAAACATCGTGTAAATTAACATCTTTTACTTTTGTCGCAGATTTCATTTCAACAATATCCCATTCATCCTCGCCAACAGGAACTAAAACATCTCCCCGAGAATACAATTGATCAAATTGAAATGAGGGCTCAAAAAGAGGTACACGTTTTTTCAAAAGTTCTTGAGTATCTTCTAAACTCTGCAAAAAATCTTCATGAGGAATTGCAATTCCGCCAGGAAAAAGTGTCTTCGCTAAATCTTCAGTCATCATCCCCGTTCCAAATCGATACATCGCAAAATCATCTGGCTCGGGAATCCGTACCTTATCATATAATTTTACCCAAAGTAACTTCGAACATTGCAACCCCAACAAATAATTCGACTTTGTCAAAACCTTTTTGTAACTCTTTTTCTCACTCATCTATGAATCATTAACAAGCCACTTATAAGATTTATTGCGTTCAACTAATAACTCACTTCAAAACTTCTTCCAATTTCTTAATCTTCTCTCTCAAAGCAATCGCTCGTTCAAAATCCAATCGCTCAGCAGCATCTTTCATATCGGCATCAAGTTCAATCAGCAGATTAGGAATTTCAGCTTTTGGAATGTGCTTCGTATCAGTTACTTCAACACTCTTTTCCTTAATCGGCTTAATAATTGTCTTGGGCACAATATTATGTTTCTCATTATACGCCAACTGAATTTCCCGACGACGATTTGTCTCCTTGACAGCCTCTTTAATTGAGACCGTTTCATTATCTGCATAAAGAACGACGCGCGCTTGCGTATTTCGAGCAGCCCGCCCAATAATTTGAATAAGCGATTTCGAATCTCGCAAAAATCCTTCTTTGTCCGCATCTAAAATTCCAACAAAACCAATCTCAGGAATATCAATTCCTTCCCGAAGTAAATTAATCCCAATTAAAACATCAAATTCCCCGAGACGAAGCTCTCGAAGAATCTCGGTTCGCTCAAGCGTATCAATTTCAGAATGCAAATATCGACACTTCACTCTCTGCTCACTCAAATAATCAGTTAACTCTTCAGCAAGTTTTTTCGTAAGCGTCGTGAGGAGCACTCGAGAACCAGCTTTGACAGCTTTTTTTATCTCATCTTTTACATCAACTATCTGGTTTCCCACCGGCCGAATTTCAACTTCCGGATCCACTAAACCAGTCGGACGAATAATTTGTTCAACAACTTCACTCGAGCGTTCATATTCATATTGTGCAGGCGTAGCCGAGACAAACACTACCGAGTTATTATTCATATATTCTTCAAATTCAAAAAATTGCAATGGCCGATTATCATACGCACTTGTCAACCGAAACCCATAATCAATCAAATTCGTCTTTCGCGCTCTATCTCCATTATACATTCCTCCAATCTGTGGAAGCGTTCGATGACTCTCATCAACAATAATCAAAAAATCATCTTTAAAATAATCCAAGAGACAAAACGATTTTTCTCCACTCTCGCGAAAATCAAAATGTCGCGAGTAATTCTCAATTCCCTTACAGCTTCCAGTTTCTCGAATCATTTCTAAGTCAAACGTTGTTCTCTGCCGAAGCCGATGAGAAATCAATGGGTCATCGATACTTTTCAAATCTTCTTGCAACTGAAATTGAATCGTTTCAAGTGCTGCTTCAAACTTATCCTCGGGAATAACAAAATGTTTCGCAGGATACACAAAAAAATAATTAAGTTTTTCAACCACTTCTCCAGTGTTTTTATCAATCTCACTAATTCGCTCAATTTCATTCCCAAACAACTCTATTCGAATAATATTGTTTGAATAACCGGGGATTAAATCAACCGTATCACCTTTAACACGAAATCGTCCAGGCATTAATTCGGTATCATTTCGCTCAAATAAAATAGAAATCAATTTCGCAATCAAATTTTTTCGAGAAATAGTATCGCCCACATTCAAATCAATTCCCATAGTAGAATAATTATCTGGATTCCCCAAGCCGTAAATACAAGAAACAGACGCAATAACAATTGTGTCTGAGCGAGATTGCAGAGAGGCCGTCGTCGCATGTCGCATCTGTTCAATTCGAGGATTAATCGCAGAATCTTTTTCGATATATTGATCTTTTGCAGGAAGATATGACTCAGGCTGATAATAATCATAATACGAAACAAAATATTCAACGCGATTATTCGGGAAGAACATTTTGAACTCTTCATACAATTGAGCTGCAAGCGTTTTATTATGTGCAATAACCAGTGTTGGCTTATTCACCCTCGCTATAACATTAGCCATCGTAAAAGTCTTCCCAGAACCAGTCACCCCAAGAAGTGTTTGCATGTTTTTCTTATTCTTTATTCCAGAAACAAGCTCTGTAATCGCCTGAGGCTGAGAGCCTTCTGGCTCAAAAGGTGAGACAAGGTCAAAGTTCTTTTGAAGATATTTCATTAAGGATGAAGAAAGTGAGAGGTTTTAGAGTTTTTGGTTAGGAATAGGAAGTTCATGTAATCTAAATCAAAAGATTATCCATTAAAATGGTCAGGATATTTTTTCAAGTGAAGATTAATTCTATCCTCCACAATTTCAGAAATATCAATATCAAGAGAATTAGCAATAGAAAAACACCAAATCAAACATTGTCCTAGTTCTTCCTTAATGTTTTCTGGATCATTTTTTTCAATTCCTTCTTCAAGCTCTTCTACTTCTTCAGCAAACCAAGAAAGAGCTTTTTCAACAGGAAGTGTAGCATGTGTTCGTTTGATATCTTCCTGAAAGTTTCTCAATCCAGCCTTAGTATCTTCTGCGCATTTGAATTCTTCCATAAAATATTGCAATATATATATTATTTATATTTGTTTCGAAATCACTTCAAATCTCGAACCTTCTTCCTTCTCAACAATCGATTATATGTAATCGCAAACCGATGAGCCTCATCACGAATTTCTTGTAATAACTTCAACGCCTTTCCACGTTTATCAAGAATAATCGGGGTAACTCTCCCCGGAATAAAAACTTCTTCTTCACGCTTCGCTAAACTAATCACTGGAACTTTTAATCCAAGCCCAGTCATAACTTCCATCGTAGAACTCAATTGCCCTTTCCCGCCATCAACAACAATTAAATTAGGAAAATCCAAACCTTCTCTTTTCAGTTTAGAATATCGTCGACTAACAACTTCCTTCATAGAAGCATAATCGTCATTTCCCTCAACACTTCGAATTTTGTATTTACGATAGTTATTTTTATCCGCAACACCGTTTCGAAACTGCACCATTGATGCAACAGTCATTGTCCCACCAAGATGAGAAATATCAAAACATTCAATCACTTTCGGCAACTCATTGAGCTTCAAAGAATTCATCAAATCTTCAATTTTTTCACGATTACCAAATAATCCAATCTCAAGATTTTTCAAAACTAAATCCAGGAGTTCTTTTTTGAGACCTTGCTTAGGAACAGTAAGTTTCACTTTTCCAAATCGTCGAAACGTTCCTAAATGCTTCTCAATTTTTGCGTCAACTCGCTTTGGAACGATAATCTCTCGAGGAACAACTTGCTCTTTAGAATAAAAGTCAACTAAAAATTCTTCTAAAAAATAAGGTGTTTTTTCTAATTCAAATTCCTGTTTATTCTCAAGTATGCCTTTGCGAGAATTAAATAGCATCAGGTGAACAGTCTCTCCAACCACAACATAATGAATGATATCTTCATCGTAATTTTTTTGCCGCTCCATTTTTTGCCGCTCTGATAAGTAATCAAGCGCACTCATTTGTTCACGAACTTCTAGCGCAAGTTCATAATTCTGCGCTTTGGATAATTTCTCCATTCGTTTTTTGAGTCGTTTCAAAAGTTCTTTATTTTTCCCTTCCAAAACCATCTTAGCAGAAAAAACATCCTTCAAATAATCCGTCTTAGAAATTTGTTTAGTACAAGGAGCACTACAAAGTCCAATCGAATACCGAAGACACGTGCGTTTAGGAAGCTTCTTACATGTCCGAATTTTAAAAATGCGACGAACAGCCTCGAGAATATGGTCACGAGAAGCAGCTGAGACAAACGGACCAAAATAAATCGAATCACTTTTCAAATTAGGCTTTCGAGCAATTAAAAATCGGGGAAATTCCTCATTAGTCAACTCAACATACGCATACCGCTTCGAATCTTTCAAATCAACATTGTACTTTGGCGTATGTTTTTTTATTAAATTATTTTCTAGGATCAGTGCTTCAATTTCACTATCTGTTACAAAAAAATCAACAGAATCAATTTTCGAAACAAGTTTCTTCGTCTTCTCATCTTCGTGTTTTTTGGCAAAATAACTTCGCACACGCTTCGCTAAATTCTTCGCTTTTCCGATATAAAGTATTGTTCCATTAATATCTTTGAAAAGATAGCATCCCGGATTTTTAGGAATCGTTGTAAGATTGATCATCACTTAGCAAATGAATTTCATCTTTTATACTTTCCCAAA
>CAZNKX010000019.1:0-9513 GCA_964573915.1 Candidatus Woesearchaeota archaeon
CGTCTTTCTCACAGGTGCAGTCTTTGCCTTATGCGCCCCACCTTTTGTATGTTTCAAATCTTTCGCAGCCGCCTTCTGTTCTTGCGCTTCTTTAATCGCGCCAGATTTTCTATTCTCATCTTCCTCAACTTTGTCCGCAACGCCATCTTTATCTTTGTCTTCTCCAGGTTCTTCTCTTTCTAACCTATCTTTTCCTTTTGAAGGCAATTTCTTCCCACTAAGTTTTCGCTTTTCGTGACGAGCCTTAGCATATTTTACCACATCGGGAACGTCTGCAAGTTCTGCATACACGACACCCCCAATTTTTTTTGCAATAACCTTTACTTTAGTGAGCGGTTTCTTAATCCCTCTAAACCAAACTTCATTATTCAAATACATGTCAATTTTTACTCGTCGAAGATCTCGATTTTCAACCCTCATATGCTTTGCTAAAAATTCTTTCATCGCCCGAATTGCTTTCTTCGCTCGCTTATAGGCAGGAACTTTCATAATCTCCTTTCGAAGTGGAATCACATATTCTCGCTCAAGCTCAACTTTCTTTTCAATCTTGTCAGCTTTCTTTGCCTTTTTTTTCGAAGCAATTGTCTGACTCGAACTATCCTTGGGTTTTTCCTCATCCTTTCCCACTTCAGCTTTTTTCTCTTCAGTCTTTTCTTTAACTATTTCCCGTGTTTTCCGAGTAGCTTTCCCTTCTGTTTTCTTCTTCTCACTTACTGCTTCAGTTTTCTCTTCAACCTCCACAATTTCTTTATTCTCTTCCACAGATTTCTTTTCAGTTTTTTCTACCATTATCCTAGTTGCGCCTTCTTCATCTTACGCGGTTTAATTTTAAGATTATGTCGTGACCAACTCCGCTTCACGTGAGTAATCCTCGATGGATGAATTTTCTTCCCTTTCCCATATTTTTTTAGAACAGCCCAAAACGGTGCCCACTTGGTTTGTCGCTTCGCTCGATCCAAATGTCGCTTCTTACTACTCGCATTTTTTGCTTTTCGACTAACCATTATTTAGTATCCTCCACTGTTTTTTCTTGAGTAGTTTCACTTACCTCTTCTCCCTCGTTTGATTCTCCATCAACAACCTCTTCCTTTATTTCTTCAGAGGCAACATTTTCTTCTTGAACGTCTTCCACAACTTCTTTTGGAACAACAATCGTGCTTCCAAAATCTAATCCTTTCTTCTCGGCAACCTCGATTGAATCAAGTAAGTCTCGCCCAGTCTGAGTCAGTCGTCTTCCAAATTGCATTCGAGTAACTTTTTCAACAAGTCCTGCGGCTTCAGCCTGTTGCAAAATAACACGAATAATTTTTCCACCAGATTTTTTGAATTTATCCGGCTTTCCACCTCTATCTTTCCTCGAACCATATCTACTTCGAAGTTTTCCAACGCCAACAACACCTTTGATGTATAATTGTCGAAGAATAGATGCTGCTCGAACATACAAAAAATCTTCATCAACCGGCGGACGCTCTCGAGAAGTCCCTGTCTTTACAAAAGCAACCCATTCAGGAGCTTCAAACTCTGGAATCTTTTTAAGAGCTTCAGCTAATGCTGGGATAAAAAGTTCTGGGTCTTTTGCATAAATTTCTCGTGCCATTTTCTAATAATCGAATACATTCGAAAAGGGTTCTCATGCCCTTTGGGTACTATACTTCATCATATGGGCGCATCTTTCGATGCTAAATAGTTAACTCTGGAATTCCAGAGAACCTTAACCTAGAAAATAATTTAATTACAAGTTTATAAAAGTAACGTTTAATGGCATTGTCGTAATTAACGAGCAGCCTGTCTGAGTTCTCCCTTATAGTAGTCTCTTTCTCCTATGAAGTAATCTCTCTTCCTCTTAACTTCTGAAGCATAAGTCTGAGATAGCACCCATCCAAGTCGTGCCATGCTCCACTCAGGAGTTTCTCTTACAGCTGAAGCAACACTGTATCCGCCAATTCTTTCAAGAGATTCTCCAAGACGTATCGGGTCAACGGTTTCTGCAAGTTCTTCTAAAATACCTCTATCTAAATGAACACGGGCATCGTCACCAAAGAACAAATCATATTCTTCTTCTGATCCAGCAAAACCCACTTTAACAGGCCCCGATTCATAAATTAAATCTCCTGGTTTCATAGAATTAACTTACGAAAACACTTTAAATAAATTTATATTCTCAAAAGAACAAACAAATAATCAACAAGAAAAACTAATTAAAAAGTTACCTTTTGAAGAGTAATTCTTACCTTCGAAGAACCCATTTCTTTCCAGGACCAAGCGTCATTAAGACAAGGAACGCTGCCAAATAAAGTAACGCCAATTCACCTTTGTTTACAAGAGGATTCCAGCCATTTCCTGCATGAACAGAAATATATGCCCAAATCATAGTAATTCCACCAAAGAATGCTGCAACTTCGGTAAACGCACCAAGCACAATTAATATTCCTCCAACAAATTCAATAATTGATGCAAGAATCATAAGTCCCGAAGACGGAAACGAAAAACTCCCTTCCAAAATTCCCAACTTCTGCGCTCCATGGAGCATGAACATAAAACCAACAAGCAAACGAAACACTAAGTAAAAAGAATCCTTGTTTTGCTTAAGAAATTTCTGAAACATAATACTTCTAATTGCTTCCACTATTTAAATATTTTGGAAAAAGTCGGAGGAAAGATATATAAAACTCTAAAGAATGTAGATTATATGTTTACAAAAAAACAAGAGTTCGAACTTCTAACTGCGATTAAAGGAAGAGGAGAAATTCCATTGAAATTTGCTTATCTAGGGAAAGGAGCTTACAATTGGGAAGCAATCGCTAAAGAAAGAGCAAAAAAAGGAGGAATAAACTTAATAGAAAGAAAATTGCTTGGTCAGAGAACAGAGGATTTTCTTAGAAAATATGGGGGAGTCACTAAGTTAAATGTCATCGACATTGGTTGTGGAGATGCAAGTCCAATTTATCCAATCCTTGAAAAACTCAATGAGAAAAAAATCAAATTTAATTACGTTCCTGTGGATATTTCAGAGGAAATGTTAAATTTGGCAGAAAAAAAGATAAAAGAAGATTTCAATATAAATTCACAGAAGATATTGTTGGATCTTGATTCCGGACAATTTTCAGATAAAATTTATGGGTTAAGAAAAAAGGGAACTGCAAATCTTCTTCTCTTCTTAGGGAGCACACTTGGAAATTTCTCAGATATGCATCGAGTGTTGTCAAATATTTTAGAATCTATGAGCTCAGAAGATTATCTCTTATTGGGAATGGAAATGACAAACTTGGTTAAGGCAGAGCAATTAATTCCTCACTACAATGCGGAGATTGTATTAAATTTATTAAACTTTATACCTCGCAAGATAGGTTTGGATAATAAGAATTCTGAAATGTTAGTTAGTTGGAATGTTAGTGAAAATAGAATAGAAGTTAAGTTAAAATTAACAGAAGACGCAAAAGTAAAAGTGGGTTCAGAATCTTTTGTTTTGAAAAAAGGGGAGTTAATATTGCTTGCAAGATCAGCAAAATTCACTGAGTGGACCTTTACAAAATTATTATCTGATGCAGGTTTTAGAACAGATTTATTGACAACTAGTGAAGACCGAGGTTACACTCTTTCTATGATACAACCAACAAGATATTCTGTTTAAAATTCATTTTTAACGTTGCTCCTTTCGAAACTTAATCACGGTAATCACATAGCCAACCAACTTATAACCATATTTTTTCCCAAGCGCTTCAACTAATTCTTCCGCAATCTGTTTAGCTTCCTCTTTATCACGGCACGCAGATTTTAAAATATCGACCTTAATCAATGTTTCATTCTCAAATAAACTCTTAACCTGTTCAATAAACTCAACCGTCAAGCCATTCTTCCCAAGCTGTAATTTTTTAATCTGTTTCATTTTCTAGCTTATTTTCTAATTTTATTATATCTACTTTTTTAACTCCTACGACATCAAATTTCTTTACATGAAATGTGCCAACTTTCATTTTTTTATTTTTATAAATATCTGCACCTCGAAAAACATGGATTGCCACATTTTTTTTATGGTCCCGCCAATCCTGAGAAAATTTTGCAGTATAAATTGCAGCTTCTTTAATCTCAGCTTTCGTTGGTGCCTCAGTTTTAATAACGCAAAATGGACTCCCTGGCATCACCGTGTGCAAAACGGTTTCAGTGGGCATTACTTGATTCACTAAATCTTCATTATTCTCTGCCGACTTACCCAAAAGAATCTGCGTCCCACTCGAAAGTTCAAATTCCCTAAACGCTACCATCAAATCTTCTATGAAACAAACTTTATAACGGTTCTTATCCCTACATTAAACATCTATCAATATTCTTAAATAACTACAAACCACCTAAATTATATGGCTCAAGGTTTAGAAGAAAATCTCAAAAAAGAAATAATACAAACAAGCATTATTTTTTTAGCCTGCTTAATTATTTTAAGCGGAATTTTTTTCACACTCGACAACACAACAACGAGCCTCATCTCAGAATCCCAAAAATCAGCAAACGCAATCGAATACAATCTTCTAACAATAATCGAAGAAAATATCATTTTAATCGAATACTTAAACACACCAACATACGAAGAAACAATAGAACTCGATAAAAAAATTTTAGAATTTGATAACAGTTTTTTAGAAATTGATGAGACGATGCAATCGCTTTTGATTAGTGGGGAAATTTCAAATAAAAAATTAATCACCGACTATCAAAGCTCCCAAGATGTTAGAGATGAATTAGAAAGACTCCGAAATGAAATCATCGCGCTCCATAAAGAAGAACTCGCAACAAATCATGACAAGACGCAAGAAAAAGACAAACTCATCAAAACACATCAAACATATTCCAAGGAGTCTATTCAAACACTAGCCGTTTCAATTAAAGAGATTAATGAAAGTATAACCGCCCTCCAGGAAAAAATATCTAAAAGATTGCAATTCTATTTTCTTCTCATTCTTCTCTTATTCATTGCTTACACTTACTTCCTCATAAAAAATACAAAACGAATTGCCAAAGATACTTCAACCTCCCTAGAAAATATTTCAAAAGTCTTGCAAGAATATATAAAAGGAGACAAATCCGCACGATGCAACCAAAAAGAATCAAAAGATATAACCGAATTAAAAAATCTCAATCACAACATGGATCATTTCTTAAACTCTTTAAATGATTCGACCATCGAACAAAAATTAAATCAAGACCTCTTAACAAAAGAGTCCCATCAAATAATCGATTTCATCAAACAAAATAGCAATCAAAAGAAACAGACTACAATTACTGATTTAAAAAAATATCTAAATGTGACACATCCAACCGTTCTTCTAAGACTCAAAGTGTTAACTGAAGAAAAGTATATTAAAGTAATAAAGAAGGGAAGACAAAAGTTTCTCAAACTTACTGAAAAGAGTTACCGAATTTAGTAATCCTTAGTTAGACTTTAACTATTCTTTAATTTAACTATTCTTTAACTATTTCCAAAAGTAAAGTATCATTTAATTTAAATAGTGTTATTTCTAGGAATAACTAACTAAATGAGGAGAAAAAAATGTCAGATACAATAACCCTAAAAAAAGATACACTTTGGAAACTCTCAACGGTTATCCTCGCAATTGTCGTTATTTGGATGGTAGTCAGTGATGATTCAGGCTCTCAAAAAGAAGTTAATAATATTCCAAACAATAATGCTGATGCACCAAGTGCAGCCGCATTAGCTGATATGGATGAATTAATGGATGACGATGCATTTAAGGGAGATGCAGACGCTCCTGTAACAATTGTTGAATGGAGTGATTATGAATGTCCTTTCTGTGCACGATTCTATGACCAAACACTTGGCCAAATCCAAACAGAATATATAGATAAAGGTCTTGTTAAATTAGTGTATCGAGATTTCCCACTTGGTTTCCATGCAAACGCTCAAAAAGCTGCTGAAGCTGCTGAATGTGCAGGAGAACAAGGAAAATACTTTGATATGCATGATGCGCTTTTCGATAACGGAGTCGCTGGAGGTGTGAGTTCATTCAAACAATTTGCAGCAGATATCGGCCTTGACACAGATGAGTTCAATGAGTGTCTCGATTCAGGCGCAATGGCGGATGAAGTAGCAAAAGACCTAAAAGATGGTTCAGCCGCAGGAATTACAGGAACACCAGGATTTATCATTAACGGTAAATTAGTCTCAGGTGCACAACCATTTAGCGTTTTCAAACAAGTAATCGATGCAGAATTAGCATAATTTCGTGGTCTGAGATTTCAGCCACATTTTTTATTTTTTAGAATTTTATTCTTTTAATCCTCGTAAAATAGCTACGATATGACCAAGACGTTTGCCTTCATGATAGGCTGTAAGTGCCTGTTGTGATGTGAGTGCAAATGGGAGTAATTTTCTTTGCATCTGTTTACCACCCTTGCATTGTCCAAGAAGTCCAGAACCAATCACCCCATCATAATCATAGAAGGTAAATATTTTTCCAAACTTTTTTTCGGCAAGGGAATAACCAGAAATAACTTCTTCGGGCTGTGTCTGAATTTTGAAGTTTGCAAAAAGTTCTTCAAGTTTTAAACCAACTAAAGCGAACAATCTCATAACCTCTTCATAGGGAATTCTTAAACCAAAAGCAATAACTGTAGATCCTCCTCGAGTTAATTTCTTTTCTGCTTGTTGTAAAAATGCATATTGTAATCCTAGAAGATTATGTTTTAAAGTATTGGGACAATCAAGTAATAATTCTTCATTTATGTATGTTGCAGCTTTGCTCGAAGTAACATCAACATTCTTTATAGGAATATTGGGAAGGTTCGCGTATATTAAATCTATTGGGGACGCCTTGGTGGGAATACCCCACTCATCTAAATCCACTTCAAGTAAATTCCCGAAGCTACATGCAGATATAACTTGACTTTCTTGTAACAAATTTGATCGTAGATTTTTTAGTGCTATTTTGGCGGCCTCTTTATTGATATCTGTAACGCGGATAAAATCTGGATGAAAAATATAATGCGCTCCGAGTGCATCTATTCCTGGGCCAGTACCGACAGTGATAAAATGTTTACAAGCTCTTCTTTCAAGTTTAAATTTCTTATTGAGCTCTTGAAACCCGCACAAAGTTGCATAAATCCAATTATCCTCTATTTTTTGTTCAAAATCATAAGTCACGCCAGATTTTTTGAAGATTTTTACTTTCTTAGGGATATCGATACCGACCGTAGAAAATAGTTCTGTAATATCTTGATATTCTCTTGATTGTTTAATCGATTCAGTTTTTAGTACCATATTGAACAAAGAAGTAACTGATTCTAATTTTTTAAAATTATCTAACAAAAACCTAACCTCTAGAAATCATCCTCGTCTTCGCCTTCAGTATCTCGCTTCTTCTGCATCTCCTTAATCCGCTTTAATGCCACGCGAACATTCTTGTTGAGCTGAACAATAGAATCATCAAGTTGCCCCCGGTTTTTTGTCCCAGTACAAACAAGCTTTCCATTTGAGAAAAGCAAAAATGTTGCATTTGGTTCATCCAATTTATAGACGAGTCCAGGAAATTGTTCAGGTTCATATTCAGTATTTTCAAGTTCAAGGGAGAGCGTATTCAAATTCAAATCTAAATCAATCGCGCCACTTGCAACAATATTTTGAACGGTAATCTTTGGCTTGATAGTTACTTTCACGCCAATTTTCTTCAACTGCTTTATAACTTGCTGAATTACTTCTTTTACTTGAGAAATCGATTTTGTCCCCGTACAAACTAAATTCCCTGAACTAAAGACCAACACTGCAGACTTTGGTTCCTTTACCCGAAGAACAAGTCCCGGAAATGTGTCAGGATTATATTCAGTATTTGGCTGTGTTCGAGCAAGTTTGGTCAGCGAGACTTCCTTCTCAAGCGATGTCGTCGCAACAATATTTTGAACTTTTAACGCAGTACTTCGCTTAGCAGGTTTCTTAGAAGGGCTCATTCCCATAAAAGAAAAATTTCCTTTATAAAAGCTTTGATTACTTGGGATTGGTGAAAATCACTCGCCAACCTCCTTCCTAACCTCATCCACCGTCGCTATATCATGGAGTCCTCTATCTGGTCGCAGCGCTTTTATCCGAGGGAAACGAAGTGCATACCCAGATGCATAGGTCGTTGATTTTTGAATATCTTGATACTGGACATTCAGTATGATTTTTGGCTGCACCAATATAGTTCGTCCTTCTTCATGTGTTTCAAGTTCCTGCAACTTCTTCGTCATCTCACCATAACTAAGTCCTTCACTCTCAAGTTCTTTGAGCCCCGTCGAGACTTTTCCAATTTCAAGTAAGTCACCATTATTTTTGCATGAGACGGTATAACTGGTCAGCCACCCCGCACGCTTTCCCGTCCCCCATTCAGCTCCAGTAATCACTAAATCAAAATCATTATCTTCCGGCTTTAATTTAACTGCGTGACCAATCCGACTTCCTGGCTTATACGGAGCAGATAAATTCTTTGCCATAAGTCCTTCCTGATTTTCTTCGAGTGCATCTTCGTAAAATTCATTAACTCGATCTTCCTCATCGGTAACAATTTGTTTTGCAAGAATTATTTTTTTTGCTTCAGTCTTCACAATTTTTTTCAAAAATTTTCGCCGCCTTTCAAACGAAGCTTCAATTAAACTTTTGCCATTATGATAAATAATATCAAAGACAACTAACTCAACAGGAAAACGTTGCATCATCGATTCAATGCCATATTTTCGCCGAATCCGCTGACTAATCGATTGAAACGGCGTATATTTTTTCGTCTTCGAATCAAACCCCACAGCTTCACAGTCAATAATAAAATTTTTCCCTGTAACATATTTTTGTACATATTCAACAATCTCGGGAAACTGTTTTGTTACTTCTTCAAGTCGTCGAGTAAAAATTTTAACGACACCTTTTTCGTCTTTATTTATCATCACCCGAAAACCATCATACTTGTATTCAAACGCTGCAGGGCTACCTACGATTCGAAATGCATCAGTAATATCCTGCGCTTTTGGAAAAAGCATAACTTTAAGCGGTCGCCCCGGTTGCAGGGTAATTGTATTCAAAGTTTTACTACAAGCTTTCCCAAAAACTTCTCGCCAATCAGTCGTCTTATCATACGCCTCTTGCACTCTTAATACATATTTTTTCTTCTCTTCAATAGATTCAGGTTTAAAGCAATGAACAACAACAGCGTCGCGCAAAATTCCAGCACCAACGCCAATTTTCAAGTCTGAAAGAACAGTCCTCATAATATATTTTGCCTCCAATGGACTCGCGCTATGAAATAAATCAACAATTAAATTAAGTTTTAAATCAACTGTTCCGGTCCCTTCAAGCGTTGTAATCTTTCGAAGATTCATCATAACTTTTTCAATAGTTAATCTCTGAGAAAAAAGCGCCGTCTGTCGTTTTTTCTCACCAAGAAGTTTTTCTGCAACATTCCCAAGATCACCTAACTCTTTAAATGACATAACGACTTCCCTATCTTCGATACCCGCAGCTTTTGCAATCGCACGAATTGC
>CAZNKX010000020.1:0-5619 GCA_964573915.1 Candidatus Woesearchaeota archaeon
CAAAGTTTTCATTTTGTAATATTTAGGATAGAAGTTCTTTTATAAAGTTTTCGGGGTGAATATTTTGATGATGGCGACGTGAAAGCTTATTCGAATTAAGATAAAAAACCTCGTAATTGATTGTATGGCATTAGAAATCTTTCGAAGGGCAATTTTTCTGGGATTCGTTGATGTCCTGCGGCAATCAATGAAAGTCTCGGTTTCCATAGCCTCTTGAATCCAGAATAAGATGGGCTGAGACCGTCACTTACGTGGATGATATCTATGCCCCTAAATCCTTTTTCTTGTTGTGCCCTTCGAAGAAGTATTTCCATTCTTTGTGCCTGGAGTGCATCTAGGATTAAACTTACTTGTGTAGCCTCTAATTTTTCGAGCCCTTGTCCAAGATAAACTGCCTTATCTGCGAAACTATTTGAGTGAGGTTCGAAAAACATATGCTGCTGTTCGACATCTCTTGTAAGGAGGTAATCTGCGATTGCCTCTGGCTGTGAACCTTCATATTCTCCATCATTAAGTGCTCCAGAAATTATTATATAGGCCTCTGCATCTCCTAAGGCGTTCATGCCCTGATATCTCTCTAGGCCTTTTTGTGCTCGTTCGAGATCTATATTGATTCCCTGTCTTTTTGAGTCTGGTCCTGTTGAGATGATTACTGCTTCTCTAACTCTCTCATCAAGTGCCATGATTTTTTGAATCTTGTGAGCTATAAAAGGATTGTTATATTGCATTTTTGAAAACATTTTTAACCTCTCTTCCCTTCACGACATAATGAAAAAGAGATTTCAAAAGAAATTATTATATACGTTTTTATTTTCTTTAGTTTCCGCGCTACTTTTGATTATTCATGGCGTATTTTTTGATTTAGATTTTTCTCAAATACAGCGGCTCAGCTTAGAAGGATTTATTTTTACATTTATTCTCGTTTTTGTTGGACTGCTTATTCTTGAAAAAATATTTACTCTATCTGAAGATGAAGAGATTTTGAGTTTGAAGAAGCGAGTTGGACGATTAGAGAAGAAAAAATAGTTATTTCTTAATCATCTTCCCCAGCTTCCAACCTTCGAAGACGATGAGACCACTTGCTCCTGCGAGAATGGACCATCCAAGTTGAGAGAGGGTTAGAGGAACGAATTCGAATAGACTTCCAAATCCAGTGTAGAGTGCAATTAACTGTAATCCAATTGATAATGCAACAGCTGCGAGCAATAACTTGTTATTGAAGACTCCTGTTTTGAAAAGACTTTGTTTGCTCTTACATGAAAAGACGAAGAATAACTCGAAGAAAATTGCTGTTGTGATTGCCATTGTTCGGGCAGTTTCTACATCGAAATTTGTGAAAGCATAATTGAAAATAATGAGTGAAGAGAGCACCATTAAGATTCCTGCGACGAGTGTGTAGTTCCAAATACCGTAGAGGAGATTTTTATTTTCTGGTTTTCTTTTGAGAATATTTGGCTCAGCTGGTTCGAGGGCGAGGGCGAGTGCTGGAAGAGAATCAGTTACTAGATTCATCCAGAGAATGGCAAGGGGTAAAAAAATTAGAGGTAGGCCCATCATTAAACCAAGCATTACTGCGAAGACTTCTCCGAGATTTGCGGCAAGTAAGAATTTGATTGATTTTTTCATATTATCGAAGACGCGTCTTCCTTGTTTTATTGCGCCGACAATTGATGCAAAATTATCATCGAGCAAAACAACATCGGAGGATTCTCGTGCAACATCAGTTCCCCGTATTCCCATTGCGATTCCAATATCTGCTCGTTTAAGCGCTAAGATATCGTTGACGCCATCTCCTGTTACTCCGACAACCTCTCCTTTTTCCCGTAAGATGTCGACGATCTTTAGTTTTTGCTGGGGCGTTACTCGTGCAAAAATAGTGTGTTCAATGACCGCATTTTCAAATTGTTTTTTATTTAGCTTTTCAAGACTTTTTCCCTCGATTATTGTTCCTGTAAGCCCAATTTTTTTTGCAACAGCTTCGGTTGTCAAGGCAGAATCTCCTGTGATTACCTTAACTGTTACTCCTGCTTCTTGGGCTTCCTTAATTGCATTTTTTACTTCTTTTCGTGGTGGGTCGATCATCCCAATAAATCCTGTAAAAATTAATCTCGTTTCGGCATCTTCTTGGAGTTTATTTCCAATAGATATATTTTTTCCAAGTTCCTTGAAAGCAAATCCTAAGACCCGAAGCCCATTTCGTTCCATAGATTGGAGTGCATCCTCTAATTCCTTTCTTCGATCTTTTGATAAAAGGCTTAACTTTCCGTTAACAAGTTCTTTAGTGCATTTTTCTAGGATAAACTGCGGAGCTCCCTTCACATAACTTGTATGAATTGCCCCATTTTTTCTTATAAGAGACATTATCTTTCTCTCACTTGTAAAGGAGAATTCTATATGACGAGGATTTTTTTCTGCGAGGATTTTCTTATTCAACTGGAATTTTTTGCCGAGATTAACTAGTGCCACTTCGGTTGGATCTCCGAGGACTTTGGATCCTTCATCCCGAGCATTATTACAAAGCATTCCAATTTCTAAGAGTTTTCTTGTTTGATTGTCCAGCTTTTTTATTGCTGCCACACTTCTTTTTTTACTCGAATAAATACTATCTGCTGTTAATTCTTCTTCTGTTAGTGTCCCTGTTTTATCGGTGCAAATGACTGTTGCCCTTCCAAGGGTTTCTGTTGAGGGAAGTTTTCTTACAAGCGTGTTTACTTTTTTCATCTGCGTAATTGAGGCAGCAAGTGTAATTGCAATAATTGCAGGAAGCCCTTCAGGTATTGCTGCGATAGCGAGGCTAACCGAGACTAAAAACATTTCAACCTTTCCGATTCCTAGATATACTCCAATTAAAAAAACGATAAACAAAAATCCGAGAATGGCAATTGAAATATGTTTAGAAAAATTATTGATTTTTTTCTCGAGAGGAGTTTTATCAGATTCTGTTGTTTGAACTAAATTTGCAAGATTTCCA
Source organism: Candidatus Woesearchaeota archaeon (assembly GCA_964573915.1). Lineage (GTDB taxonomy): Archaea > Nanobdellota > Nanobdellia > Pacearchaeales > GW2011-AR1 > JAGVXH01. Next base: position 2,972 of record CAZNKX010000020.1, read on the forward strand.
AATTCGGTGTTTGAGCCTGTTTCTACCACTATTGCTGTAGCGTGGCCTTTTGTGACTGTTGTTCCTGCATACACCATATTTTTTCTTTCAGCTAAGACTGCATTTGGATTGAGTGCATCTATTTTTTTTGTAACGGGGAAACTCTCCCCACTTAGAACCGCCTCATTGATTTCAAAATTTTCACATTCGAGGAGTCTGCAATCTGCAAGTATTCTGTCTCCTGCTTCAAAGAGAATTATATCTCCTGGCACAAGCAATCTTGAATCAATTTCTTCTTGTTTATTTTCTCGAACAACCATTGCCTTGTAGCTAAGACTCTTTTTTAATTTCTCAATTATTTCTTCTGCCTTGTATTCTTGGAAAAATCCTATGAAACCATTGAGGAATACAATTGCAAAGATAACTGTTGCGTCGATTTTGTGGCCAATGATAACTGAAATAATTCCTGCAAGAATCAAAATATATACGAGCAACGAATTAAATTGTGAGAGTAAAATTCGAAACTTACTTTTTGTTTTTATTTTTTCAATTACGTTTTTGCCATATTTGGCAAATCGCTTTTGCACTTCGTTTTTATCAAGACCTCTTTTAGACGCGTGTAATTTTTTTAAAACCTCTTCAGGAGACTTTGCATAGTAGTTCATGATTTAAAGACGAGGAGAATAATTATAAACGTTTGTTTTAGAGAGGTAAGAATATTATGGAGGAATAAAGCTTCTTTAAAATTCGCAATAATGTGCGTTATGTATTTTGGTTCTTTATTCCTCTTTTCACGTGAGTATAATGACTTGTTAGAGCGAGAAGGGTTTATAAGATTTTTGTTTTGGAGAAAATGGAGTTTTTGGAGGATTAAACACCTTCACTTACTTGTTCACCAACTTGAACATCCTCTTGTTCTTTTGAGCTCATTTCAACTTTAGCTTCTTCGTCTGCTTTTTCTGCGAGTGCCTTCATTTTATCTTCGATTGCGGATTCTGCGGACTTTAGTTCTTTTTCTTCCTTTTCCCGTGCAAGCCGCTTCTTCTTGGGCTCTTCTAAGACTAATTCTTCTCCGACAAAGTCTTCGAGTCTTGGAAGTTCTTTTTTGATATTGTGAGCCTTCATGTATTCTCGAGATAACAACCAGAAGAAAAGACCAAGGGACTTATTTGATTTATTGTTTCCAATCATGACCACATCAATATCTGCTGAATGATTATTGGTGTCACAAATTCCTGCGACGGGAATCCGAATATTTTTTGCATCGGTGAGCGCATTCTTGTCAAGCCAGGGATCGCAGATGAAAACCATTTTCGTCTCAATAAAATTATCAAGCACTGTATTAGTTAGCACTCCCGCAGGATATTTTTTTGTAAATGTTCGAACACCCGTTAATTCCGAGAACATTTTTGCTGCCCTCCAACCGGCTTCTCTTTTACAGACAAGTGTCCATTCATCGGGCTTGTATTGCTTTACAAAATTGATTCCCTCAGCTAATTTTTTATCAACGATTAAAGTGTTTAGGATTGCAAGTCCATCGAGCCTTCTTCGATATACATATTTTCTCATCGAAGGCGTAATTACTTTTGTTCCTAAATATGAGGCTGTTTTAATATAATCCTCAAGCGGTGTAAGAATTGTTTGATTCTCATCAGATTTTTTATCTGTTGGTTCATTAGTTATGGAACTATCTTCGGAAATAGTCGCTTCGTTTTTTTGTTCTGCCATAGTGTTTTATAATGTTGTTCAGGAGTTTTTGCTACTACCACGATTGTGGGACCGCACCTGATTGCAATAATTGTAATTATTGTATATTTGAATGGTTGAGAGCGGTTTATAAGTTTTTTGGGTTTGTTATAGAGATTATTAATACCCCGTAAACTTTTCAAAAGAAATATTTTCTTGTTTGATTCCGATTTCTTGAAGCATTGCGTCGACATTTTTGACCATTTCAGGCGTGCCACAGATCATGAAGTGAGAATCTTTGTCACTTATTTGTTCTTCTAAGTATGCTGGATCAACTCTTTTGAATCGGTGAATGAATGCAAAATTGTTATTTTCTTTTGCTAGTTTTGTTAACTCTTCGAATCCAATCATTCGTTTTTCTGATTTATCTGTGTAGATGAGAGTTAATTGTAAGTTAATGTCATTTTCTATGACGTCCTTGATCATGCTTCTAAAAGGAACAATTCCTGTCCCGCCTGCGATAAGTGTTGTTTTCCTTGTCGTGTCAAGCGTGAAATTTCCAATCGGGCCATTAATAGTTACTTTTTCTCCTGGAGAACATTTTGCAAGATATTTTTTATAGTCGCTTGCGTTATCGGGGAGACGAAATACGATTGAGATTTTTTTCTCCTCTTTTGATTCTTTTGGACTTGAATAAATTGAGAAAGGGCGAACATTATTTCTACCGTCGGTGATTTCTTGATGAATTGCAAGCATTATATGCTGACCGCCTTTGTGTATGAAATCTTTTTGACCTTCGTCTAAAATACAATCAATTTGAATAGTGTCTTCTTTTATTATTTCATTCTTAGCGATAGTTGCGGTATATCTTTCTAGTGCCATGGGTAATTGATTCTCTTACTATTTCCTAAAAGAGTTTATCCAAAGAAGTGGAAGACGTAATATAAAAAGATTATTATTGAAACTAGGACAATTATCCAGAA